>CALEIM010000106.1 GCA_937876395.1 uncultured Wenzhouxiangella sp.
GCTGGAAGCCAGCCTGGACTACGTGACCTGGGATGCCGACCGCGCACCTGCGGTACAGGCGGATCCATTCCGTTCCGGCACGGTGCGGGTGGATTTCGATCCGCCGATTGACCACCCGGAGTGCGCCAAGCGCTACGAGCCGCCATTTCCGGACCTCTACATTAGGCAGGAGCACCGCGATTTGCCGTGGCTGTATGCGCTGCTGGAGTTTGATCTGCCCGACGGTTCGGGAACCTGGTGTCTTGAGACGTTGAAGTTTGGCACCAAGCGCGCCTACCCCCACGAAGGCTCCGGTTCCTGGTATGCAACAGACCCGGACGATTCGGGCTGGGGCCTGAGTGTGATGACCCGCATGATCCGCCAGCACCCCATCATCAACACGGTGGTGTACTACTACGACGCCGACGGCAATCCGACCTGGGCCATTGGCACGGGTGGCGCGGGCGAGGACAACCGCCTGCCCTATCGTTCGGTGGGCGAAGGCGCCGAGCTCGACATGCTCCACGTCCACGGCTTCTGCCGCACCTGCACGCCCCAGGCCACGCCCACCACACCGGCCGGCACCCTGCGCCTGCGCATCAATGAGCAGACCCACGAGCCGCATCCCGACAACTGGATTGAGCGCCTGGACCTGACCGACCAGAGCAGTGCCGGCGGCCGCTGGCAGCGTGAAGACATCGGGATTCGGCTGTTGTCGAGTCCATACCAAACCCTGAACGACTGAACAAGAGAAGCCCCTGGCCAAAAGGTCGGGGGTTGTCTCCCCACATCGCCGCCCCACCCGTAAAAAGCACCCCACGGCCCATAATGGCATTGTGCGGCAGGATTTTTAGGATCAGCTCTACTCTTCTTCTACAAACAGCGTGGTACAAAAAAGTGAAAGCATTGAAAGCGACATGCGGCATATTGCCGGTGATTTTCGTTCTTGCAATGGCAGCATTACCAGCCCAGGGCCAGGTGCCTGTGGCCGATTATTTGTTCAACGGCCACCTGTTCGACCGTCTGGGCAATGCGCCGGCATTGGTTGAACTTCTGCCGGGCGATGGCAGCTATGCAGCGGCGACGCTGGATGGCATAACGACGACCGGTTACCGCTTTTCGGCTGGCGCCGGCTTGCAGCTTGCGACCGATGGGTTGCTTGACAATGACGAATACACCATCGCGATCGTCATGGCTCTCGACCAGGTCTTTGGTTATCGCAAAATCGTGGATGTCGCGGCACTTGCTTTCGACCGCGGTTTCTATATTTACAATAGTGCTCTGCGATTCTACCCATCAGGCTATAGCCAGCTTTCTCCGTTCAATGCGGATACGTATTATCAGGTCGTGTTGAGCCGGTCGGCGGATGGTACGACAACCGGCTACATTGATGGCGTACAGCAACTCACCCTGGATGACACAGCAGCCAATGGTGTGATTTCGAGCGCCAGGCTGCTGACATTTTTCCGTGACGACAATGCCACCGGCAATTCAGAGAACGCCGCCGGCATGGTCTTGCGCATCCGCGTGTTCGATCAGGCATTGGATGCGGGCGAGGTTGCCGAGCTGGAGAACAACCGGGCCAGTGAATTTACATTCCGCGATCGTTTCGAGGCCTTGCCATAGCAGCGGTCGGCAGCACCCCCAGGTTCGACCGCTTGTGAGGTGAAACATGTCCAGGCCGGCGGTGACATGCCAAAAAAAAACCGCCCCGGCATGGACCGGGGCGGCGATGGCTGCACATATAGTTCGGTAACTACTCGGTTCGCTCAGGCACTTCAGCATCGTCATCCGAGATGATGATTTCGACCCGGCGATTGAGCTGGCGGCCGGCTTCGTTGTCGTTGCTGGCGACCGGGAAATCCGGGCCGAAGCCACGGATGCGGATACGATCAGCATCGACGTCGCGTTCAATCAGGGCTGTGCGCACGGACTCGGCGCGTCGCTCTGACAGGCCCATGTTGTAGTCGCGCGCGCCGGTCGAATCGGTAAAGCCCTCAACCAGCACCTTGCGGTCTTCGTACTCGTTGAGGAAATCTGCAATCCGGTCGATGGTGCGCATGGCGCCGTCACGCAGTTCGTGTCGGTCAAAATCAAACAGAACATCACCGCCCAGGGTCAGCACCAGGCCGCGATCGGTCGGGCGCGCTTCCAGTTCGGCGATCTGCTCTTGAAGGCGCGCGGCCTGCTCACGCATCTGGCGGGCTTCTTCTTCCAGTTCACGGGCGCGCTCTTCGGCGACCAGGCGCTGACGGCGCTCTTCTTCAGCAGCCTGCTGAGCCAGCGCGCTCATTTCAGCAGCTTCTCGGCGCTCCTGATCGGCGGCGCGGGCCAACTCTTCGGCGCGGGCGCGACGCGCTTCTTCGGCCAGGCGTTCGGCTTCGGCGCGTGCACGCTCCGCTTCGCTGAGTGCTGCGTCACGCTCGGCACGGGCAGCGCGGGCTTGCAGACGCAGTGCATCGCGCTCAACAGCCAGTTCGCCAACGCGGGCTTCAAGCCGGTTGAAATCAGCAGTCTGGCGGGCGATATCGACCTGGGTTTCGGTCAACTGGATCAGGTGCAGCATATCGGGACGGCTGGCCCCGTCACTCCAGCGCCGCTGGGTGTGGGCCAGCAGGTTCTCGGCTTCGCGCACTTCGGCCTGGGCGTAGCGGCGCACTTCGGAATCAGCCACCAGTGCTGCAACCGCGGCTTCGGCACGGTCCAGCTCGGACATGCTCTGCGGCGTGGAAACGCAGGCCGACAGCAGGGCCGCCAGAACGATTGCGGCCATGAGCGGTTTCAGATTGAACGTTTTCATGATGAACCTCCCTCGCCGCCAATTTCTTCGCGCAGCGCTTCAACGGTATTCTCAAGTTCCTGAACCTGGCGCTGACTGCGCGCAGTCCGCGATTTGAGATCGGCCAGGCGAGCCATTTTTTCGGATTCAACGGCAAGCTGCCGAGCGATTTCGTTTTCCTTTTGCTCGACGGCTCGCTCGGCTTCGGCCAGGTGCTTGCGCGCCTGCTCCAGTTCCGCGGGCGCATGGTCACGAGCACCCATTTCGACCGCGTAATCAATCGCGTTTCTGGCCACCGCCATCTGATCGGTAGGTACCGGTGGCTGAGAAGCGCAGCCGGCCAGCAGCAACAGCGCGGCTGTAAAAACTCCGAAACTCAGTGCTTTGTTCATCGGACGTCTCCTTGGAGAAAAGTTTGGCTCATGTGCCGCCAAATTCGGGTCAGAAGTCTGCCAACTACCCGATTCAGCGCTTCCTTAATACCACATTCCGAAGACGCTCTGCAGCGCCAAGCAGGTATATTGGCCTGTACGCGCGCATCAAGAAATGGAAGGACAGAGCAATTTACCGACCCGATGGCCCCCTGGCCCGGTTTCTGCCGCCTGAAGATGAGCTTGACGAACAATTTGTCCTTGCCGGCGGCCCGGGCGGACAGCATGTCAATCGCACTGCCAGCGCGGTGCAGCTACGCTATGACGTGCGCGGCTCCGGCTTTTTGCCCGAGTGGGTAAAAGCGCGACTGCTGGTGCTGGCCGGCCGGCGCGCCGATGGCGACGGCGTCATCACCATTGAGGCCAAAAGCCAGCGCAGCCAGCATCGTAACCGCGCCGAAGCCCGCGAGCGCCTGGCCGAACTGATCGAACAAGCCCACCATCGACCCAAAAAGCGCATCCCGACCCGCCCCGGTCCGGCGGCAAAAAAGCGCTGGAAGAAAAAGAAGCAGCGGCACAAGGAAATCAAGCGAGCGCGCCGAAAGCCGCGGCTCGATGAGTAAGCCTCCAACGCCGGCCCTTTGCCGGGATGAGTGTGCGACACTTCCCGGCATCTTTGATGCGGAGACCGGCCATCGTGGCCCAGAAACACAGCCCGGACAAACTCACCGGAGACCAGCCCTATACGGCCAATCATTACGCGCGACTGGTGCTCAATCTGGGCCGTGCCCTGCTCAACGTCGGCTCGCCGGCGCATCGCCTGGAGTCGGCGATGCAGATCATGGCCGATCGCCTGGGCCTGAAGTCCGAGTTCTTCTCCACGCCCACCGCACTGATCGTTACCCTGGGCGACGGCGAGCACCAGCAGACCTTTCTGGCCCGCGCTGAGCCGGGCTCGACCAATCTGGCCAAGCTGGCCGATTTGAGCAAGGTCATGGACGACCTGGCCGAAGGCCGGCTTGATCCGGAGGCCGCCGATGAGCGCGTGCAGCGCATTGACTCAGCCCCCCTGCTGTACCCGCCGTGGATGGAAGTACTGGCGTTCACCTTGATTGGCGGTGGCGTAGCTCCGCTGCTCGGTGGCGGCTGGCGCGAGCTGCTGCTGGCCGCACCGCTGGGCACGCTGTCTGGCCTGATCATTGTGTGGATGCGCCAGCACGTTGAACGCGCCCGCCTGATCATGCCGATGGTGGCCGGCGTAACCACTTTTTTAGGCACCCTGTGGTGCGGGTTCGATGGTCAGACCGCGCTGATGCCGGCGATTCTGGCGGCCATGATCCCGCTGCTGCCGGGCATGGATCTGACCACCGCCGCGCGTGAGCTGTCGACCGGCCACCTGGTCTCCGGCTCGGCGCGACTGTCATTTTCAGTGATGGTTTTTGCCCTGCTCGCCTTTGGCCTGGTGTTTGGCGGCATGATCGGCCAGGCGGTGACTGGCCCGGTTGTGCTGGTGGAGGCATCACCGGCCCCGAGCTGGCTGCCGCTGCTCAGCGTCATTGCTGCATCCATTGGTCTGACCATGCTGATCCAGGCGCACAAGCGCGACGGCTTCTGGATTTTACTGGTGTCGCTGATCGCCTGGATCGGCAGCGGCCTGGGAAGCTGGCTGGACGCGCCGATCGTCGGCGCTTCAGTCGGCGGTCTGGCAGTTGGCCTGGCCGGCAATCTGTACGTTCGCATCACGCGGCGACCGTCGTCAATCCTGCACATCCCGGGCCTGATCCTGCTTGTGCCCGGCAGCATCGGCCTGCGCAGTCTGGCCACTCTGCTGCAGGAAGATGTGGTCGCCGGCGTGGAAACCGCCATTGTCGCCGGCATCGTTGCCGTGGCCCTGACGACCGGCATGATCCTGGCCAATGTGTTGATACCGCCGCGGACAACGCTGTAGCTTCGACAGGTATGGAGCGGGAAACGCAAAGAATTCAAAATCGGAAGAATCGGTCTGCGCTATTCTGCAGTTGACAGAAAGCGTGAGCGCAATCCAGGGCCGAGATACACCATCAGGACTTTGCATGAGTATCGATATTCGCAAACAACACAGCATGAGCCTGGAAGATGCCCAGCAGGTGGCGGACGATCTGGCCGCCGAGCTGGCTCGAAAATTCAGCATTGACTATGGCTGGGACGGTGACACGATCGTGTTTGAACGCGCCGGCGTGGACGGTGAAATCGATGTCGACGGCCACTGCGTGCACGTGCGCGCCGAACTGTCTTTTGTGCTGAGCTTTCTGGAGCCCCTGGTCGAGCGCGAAATCAACCGCTATCTCGACGAGCACTTCACCCCGAGCTGAACGCCCTGAGCCGCTCGTCCGGCGGCGGCTGGCTCAAGCGCTCACTCCCGCCCCATGAACTCCGCGGTTTCGGTGTTGACGCGCACGCGCTCGCCGGGCGTAATGTAATCGGGCACCTGGATATCGATACCGGTTTCGAGTCGGGCCGGCTTGCTTGAGCGAGATGCCGTCGCGCCTTTCATCACCGGCGCGGTTTCCATCACTTCAAGCACCACCGACTGCGGTAGCTGGATGGCCACTGGCTGCGCGTCAATAATCAGCACGAAGATGCCCTGAAGTCCGTCGGTAATGAAGCTGGCCGCGTCGCCTACCGCAGCGGCGTCGAGCAGATACTGGCTGAAGTCTTCGCTGTCCATGAACACGAACTGCTCGCCGTCGCGATAGGAGAATTCGGCCTGCCGGCGCAGCAGGTCCGCCTCGGCGAGCTGCTCATCGCCGCGCAGGGTCAGTTCGCGGCGATCACCGCCGGGTATGGATTCCAGCTTGAAGCGATACAGCGTGTTGCCGCCACGCGCGGTTGGCGCCGAACGCTCGACCTGGCGAACTACCCAGACGCTGCCGTCGTTTTCAACCACCTGACCGCGCTTGATCTCATTGGCTCTGGGCATTCCGGCTCTACTCCTGCATATCATTTGGGTGCCAAAGGATACTGCATTTGCCACTTGCCCGGCGAGTCCGACCCGTTTGGAAAAGGCCTGTGCTATGTTGTCCGGCGTCCGATCTGGCGTAGCCCGCCCAACCACACTTTCGAGGACTCAGCAACCATGGCCAGGCAGCTCACTTTCCTTTTTCTGTTGACCACGCTGGCCGTCATTGCCCTGATCGGCCTGTACTGGCCGCCGGTGTGGTGGCTGCTGGTAATTGTCGTGCCGCTGATACTGGTGGCCGTTCGCGACGCGCTCCAGACGCAACATACGGTACTGCGTAATTTCCCGCTGTTCGGCCATTTCCGCTACCTGATCGAGCATTTCCGTCCGCAGATCCAGCAGTACATGATCGAAAGCAATCTTGATGCCTATCCCATCGAACGTGAATATCGCTCGCTGATCTACCAGCGCGCCAAGGGCGAACTTGAAACTCGGCCCTTCGGTACGCACCGCGATGTTTATGATTCCGGCTATGAGTGGATACCCCACTCCCTGGTACCCTCACCTTTGCTTGAGGAAGCGCCACGCATCATCATCGGCGGCAAGGACTGCACCAAACCGTACTCATCCTCACTTTTGAACATCTCCGCGATGAGCTTCGGCTCGCTGTCAAAAAACGCCGTTCTGGCGCTCAGCCGCGGGGCGGCCGACGGCGGCTTTGCCCACAATACCGGTGAAGGTGGTGTATCACGCTATCACCTCGAAGGCGGCGGTGACCTGATCTGGCAAATTGGCTCGGGCTACTTCGGCTGCCGCCTGCCCAACGGCCACTTCAACGCCGAGCGCTTTGCCGAAGTGGCCGGTGGCCAGGAACGTATCCGAATGATCGAACTCAAACTCTCTCAGGGCGCAAAACCGGGCGGCGGCGGCATTTTGCCCGGCCCGAAAGTCAGCCCCGAAATTGCCGAGGCGCGCGGCGTACCGGTCGGAGAAACCTGCATCTCGCCGCCTGCGCACAGCGCGTTTTCAACGCCTGTGGAAATGATGGAGTTTGTTGCCCGGCTGCGGGAAATATCGGGTGGCAAACCGGTGGGTATCAAGCTCTGCCTGGGCCGGGTTGGCGATTTCATGGCCATGTGCAAAGCCATGCTCGAAACCGGCATCCGCCCGGACTTCATCACCGTTGACGGCGGCGAAGGCGGCACCGGCGCCGCGCCACTGGAGTTCACCAATTCGCTGGGCATGCCCAAGCGCGACGCGCTGGTGCTGGTCCACGACGTGCTCACCGGCACCTTGCTACGCGAGGATATCCGCATCATCTGCAGCGGAAAGATCATCAGCGCCTTTCACATGATCCGCGCTCTCGCTCTGGGTGCCGACACCTGCAACAGCGCCCGCGGCATGATGTTTGCCCTGGGCTGCATCCAGTCGCTGAGCTGCAACAACAACCGCTGCCCGACCGGCATCACTACCCAGGACCCCGCCCTGGTGCGCGGCCTGGTGGTGGCTGACAAGGCTCCGCGCGTGACCCGCTTCCATCGCAAGACAATCGGCAGCCTGATTCACATGCTCTCGGCAATGGGCCTTGATCACCCCGACCAGATCACGCCGGCCCACATCTACCGGCGCACGGCCGAATTGAGCGTGGCCACGTTTGCCGACCTCTATACCTTTTACGAGCCCGGCCAGCTACTCGACAAAAACAGCAGCCCGCGCGCATTCAGCCGCGACTGGGAAGCGGCCCGCGCGGATCGCTGGAGTTGAAAACACGGATCCTCGGCCACGACGGGCCGACCTATCGTTCCGGAACGTTAGACCGAGGCGACGTCCCCGACAATCCCTGCGCGCATTCACCAGCCTCATCCAGACCAATGTCCAGACAGGCCGCCGAATGGGTGAGTGCACCGACTGAAATCAGATCAACGCCGGTCGCGGCCACGGCGGCGACAGTCTCCAGGGTGATGCCGCCGGAGGCTTCGAGCGCGATCTTCTGATTCCGACACCGGGCCACGGCACGCTCCAGATCACAGTTGCTGAAATTATCCAGCAGCAGGCTGTCGGCGCCGGCCTCCAGGGCTTCATCAAGCTGTTCGAGCGAATCAATTTCCGCGGCGATACGCACCATATGGCCCGCACCGCGACGGGCACGTCCGATGGCCTCGCCCACGCCGCCGGCCAGCGCCACGTGGTTGTCCTTGATCAACACCGCATCGTCAAGTCCGAAACGATGGCGCGCGCCGCCGCCGGCCAGCACTGCCTCGATTTCCACGGCGCGCAGTCCCGGCGTGGTTTTGCGCGTATGGACAATCTGCGCACCACTGCCGGCCACGGCCTCGACATAGCGCCGGGTCAGACTCGCCACTCCGCTGAGCCGACCAAGAAAATTGAGCGCCGTGCGTTCGGCAGTCAGAATCGAACCGGCCGGGCCGTCAATTTCGGCGATCACACTGCCCGGCGTCAGGCTCTCACCATCAGAGAGCTTCCAGATCACCCGAATTTCAGGATCAATCCGGGCAAAAGCCTCATCGGCCACGTCCACGCCGGCCAGAACGCCCGCCTGACGTGCCACCAGCCCGAAACGCCCGCGCGCCGAAGCCGGCACGGTCAGACCAGAAGTGATATCCCCACGCTCGCCGAGATCCTCGGCCAGCGCACGCTCCACCAGAGCAACAATCAGCCTGCGCGGCGGTTTGACAGTCATCGATATTGAATCCCTTGAGAAATTGGGCAACATTTTACGCGGATGAAAGGGCTCACCCCCACGCACTATTCTGCTTGATTTGCCTTCCTGCCGCTGGCGGTCGAAAATAGGCGACTTACACTCCAAACGAGCTTGATCGGATGCCGATTTTTTTGCGCCTGCATGTTCTGACCCTGGCCGCCGGGTTGATCGCCTCGACCGCTGTAGCCGAGGTTCCGCTGAGCCTTGAGCGAATTTTTTCCAGCCCCGATCTGGCCGGACCGACACTGCGCGGCGCCGAGCTTTCGCCGGCCGGGGATCGTGTTACCTTTCTCAAGGCTCGCGAGGATGATCGCGGCCTGCTGGATCTGTGGGAGTTCCATATCGCGGATCAGGAAACCCGGCTGCTGGTCGCCGGCGATGCGCTCGAAAGTGCGGATGTGGCCCTGTCTGAAGCCGAACAGGCGCGTCGTGAGCGGCTGCGGATTGCCGATTTGCGCGGCATTGTCGATTACCGCTGGTCAGCCGATGGCCGCTATCTGCTGTTTCCGGTCGGCGGCGCCATTTACCTGCTCGATGCGTTGGATCCTGAAGGCGCAGTCCGTCAACTGACCGACAGCCAGGCCTTCGACAGCGACCCGCAGATCGCACCGGACGGGCGCCATGTGGCTTTTGTTCGCGAGCGCGATCTGTGGCTGGTGGAGGTTGAGTCCGGCGAGCAGCGCGCGCTCACCGACAGTGCAAGCGATACGCTGGCAAACGGCATTGCCGAGTTCATCGCCCAGGAAGAAATGGGCCGCGACCGGGGCTACTGGTGGTCACCAACCGGCCGCCACCTGGCCTTTGTCGAGGTAGATGAATCGCCGGTTGAAATCACTCGCCGCTACGAGGTGCAGGCCGAACGGATTGATATGGTCGAGCAGCGCTATCCGTATGCGGGAACGGCCAATGTACGTTACCGGCTGGGCGTGATCGAGATTGAATCCGGCCAGACCGTCTGGATTGACCTGGGTGACGAGCATGACATCTACCTGGCCCGGGTAGACTGGCTGCCTAACAGCGAACAGCTCAGCTTTCAGCGTATGAGCCGCGATCAGCAGACGCTGGATCTGGTGGTAGCCGAAATCGACAGTGGCGCGGCCCGAACCCTGCTCAGCGAAACCAGCGAGACCTGGATCAACCTGCACGATGACCTGCATTTTCTTGCCGGAATGCCGGCATTTATCTGGTCATCTGAAAGCGACGGCTTTCGCCACCTCTACCTGTATGACTTCGACGGTGACCTGATCCGCCGGCTGACCGACGGCGACTGGCAGGTAGACGGCCTGGCCGGGGTTGATGAAGAGCTGGGCATGGTCTATTTCACCGCTGCTGAAACCTCGGTGACTGAAAAGCATCTTTACCGTCAGTCGCTGATGACCCGCTCGCCGGAAGTGGTCAACCGCATTTCACGGCGGTCCGGCTGGCATGAAGTGAGCATGGACCGCAAGGCTCAGGTTTATGTCGATACCTGGTCAAGCGCGCTGCAACCACCGCAGCTCTCTCTGCACGACGTGCGCGGCGAGCGCATTGCCTGGCTGGTGGAAAACCGCCTCGACGGCGACCATCCCTATGCGCCCTACCGTGACGCTCATCGGCCAAGCGAGTTCGGCACGCTGATCGCGCCGGAAGGCCACA
Organism: uncultured Wenzhouxiangella sp.; assembly: GCA_937876395.1. Lineage (GTDB taxonomy): Bacteria > Pseudomonadota > Gammaproteobacteria > Xanthomonadales > Wenzhouxiangellaceae > Wenzhouxiangella. Next base: position 10,425 of record CALEIM010000106.1, read on the forward strand.
CCCTGCACTATCGGCTGATGCTTCCGGCCGGCTTTGATTCGGAATCAAGCTACCCGGTGTTCGTACACGTCTACGGCGGGCCGACGCATCGCATGGTCAGCAATAGCTGGGCCCGGCGGATGCTGATCGACCAGTACATGGCACAACGCGGCTATGTGGTGTTCTCACTGGACAACCGCGGCATCGTTCGCCAGGGCAAGGCCTTTCAGGATGCCGCGTGGCTGCGTCTTGGTCAGATCGAAATGGCCGATCAGATGGTTGGCATCGACTGGCTGCGCTCCCAGGATTTTGTTGATCCCGAACGCATCGGTATTTTCGGCTGGAGCTACGGCGGTTACATGAGCCTGATGGCGCTCGGCCAGTATCCTGACGAGTTCGCAGCCGGCGTCGCGGTCGCGCCGGTGACCGACTGGACGCTGTACGACACCCACTACACCGAACGCTATCTTGGCCAGCCGCAGGATCAGCCCGAAGCCTATACGCGAGGCAGCGTACTCAGCCATGCCGGGGCAATCGCCGATCCGCTGCTGCTGGTTCACGGCATGGCCGATGACAACGTCTTGTTCACCCATTCGACGAAGCTGATGCACGCCCTGCAGGCGCGCGCCTTTCCGTTCGAGCTGATGACCTATCCGGGCGAAAAACACGCCATTGCAGGTGACGGCCCGCGCTTGCACGTTTACCGAACCATCGTCGATTTTCTTGACCGCCACCTTGGCCAAAGCGAGGGTCAATGATGAGCCGGATCGGCACCCCGCTGACCGCAACCGCCACGCGGGTCATGCTGCTCGGCAGCGGTGAACTCGGTAAAGAGGTCGCGATCGAGTTGATGCGGTTTGGCTGCGAGGTCATCGCGGTGGATCGCTACGCCGACGCCCCCGCCATGCAGGTGGCCCACCGCAGCCACGTCATCGGCATGACCGATGCCGCGGCCCTGCGCGGCGACATGGGCCCCGTGGTCTCGGCGCTGCGCGCCTCGCCCGGGGATGACGGGGTGGAGGTGGGGAGGGAGTCCTGACTGCTGGTGCGGTGATGCACGAAACCGCCCACCCACC
>CALEIM010000107.1 GCA_937876395.1 uncultured Wenzhouxiangella sp.
ACGAAACAAATCGACGTGAACCCGCTCGACGCCGTCGATACCGTACACCGTCAAGGTGGCCTCATCGCCGGGAGCGTACAGGGCCTGATCGGCTTGAATCAAGAACGGCGGCTGTTCCACAGGACTCAAGAGCAGCTGTGCCGTGCCGCTGCGTTCGGCCCCGTCGATGGCTTCGACGCGCAGGTCCAGGGCCTGATCGGGAGTGAACTCAGCGGAAGCGATACCTTGAGCGTTGGTGCTGAGGCTCAGCGGGTCGTCGTCGAGCCCCCTGATGTTCACATCCGCCACCAATGGGCGGCCGAGTGGGTCACTCACCAGCATCAAGATGCGGTTGTCGACGCCAACGGTGACCGGCTGATGCTCAGCGAAGACTTCGACGTTCACTGCCGACAAGGCGAGCATCACCTCGGCGCTGCTCGACGTGGTTGCGCCTGGGGCGGTGGTCACCGCCGCGGCGATCGGCAACGGGATGACGGCGTTCTCCGGCACCTCGATGGCATCGCCGCATGTGGCCGGCATTGCCGCCCTTTACCTGGCCAACAACAGCGGCGCATCACCGGCCCAGGTGACCACCGCCATCCTCTCCAACGGCTCAAGCGGCCGCCTCAGCGGCATCGGCTCAGGCTCGCCCAATCTGCTCGCCTATTCGCTGTTTGACGGCGACGGTGGCGGCGGCGGTGGCAGCACCGAACTGACCAACGGCGTGCCGGAAACCGGCCTTTCGGGCAACCAGGGCTCGGAGCTTCGCTTCACCATCGAAGTCCCGTCAGGCGCCAGCGATCTGGAAATCAGCATGAGCGGCGGCTCGGGCGATGCCGACCTGTACGTGCGCCGCGGCGCAGCACCAACCACCTCCAGCTACGACTGTCGCCCCTGGCGAACCGGCAATAACGAAAGCTGTAGCGAATCCAGCCCCCAAGCCGGTACCTGGCACATCATGGTTCGCGGCTATTCCAGCTTTTCAGGCGTCAGCCTGGTCGCCAGTTTTGATGAACCCGGCGGCGGTGGTGGCAGCGGCGAGCTGAACAACGGCGTACCGGTGACCGGGCTGTCCGGCGGTTCAGGCTCAGAGAGCCACTTCAGCATTGCCGTGCCCTCAGGCGCCAGCAATCTGGAAATCAGCATGAGCGGTGGCTCCGGCGATGCCGACCTGTACGTGCGCCGCGGCGCGCCGCCGACTTCCACCAGCTACGACTGTCGCCCCTGGCTTACCGGCAACAACGAAAGCTGCTCCAGCGCCAGCCCGCAGGCCGGCACCTGGTACATCATGATCCGCGGCTATTCCAGCTATTCAGGCGTCAGCCTGGTGGCCAGTTTTGACGGACCCGGTAGTGGTGCTCCGTGCACAAACTGCACCCACTTCAGCGGCACGCTGACCAGCGGTGCTGCACAGATTCAGCCGAACGGCGACTACTACCAGGCGCCCAGCGGTACGCACCAGGCTTGGTTGCAGGGTCCGTCCAGCGCTGACTTTGATCTCGAACTGTATCGCTGGAGTGGCTCAAGCTGGACGCGGGTCGCCAACTCGGCCAGCACCGGCAGCAATGAGCATGTCAGCTACAGCGGCAGCTCCGGCTATTACTATTGGCGTGTGCTGTCCTGGTCAGGCAGCGGCAGCTACGATCTGTGGCTGAACACGCCGTAAACCAGTCCGCCCTCATTCGGATCTGGAAACGGAAAACACCCCGGCCATCGGGGCGTTTTTCTTGCCGGCAATCCACCTCGTCGGCGGTCAGTAGGCAATAACCGCATGAAGTGCCGCCGGCAGTGTTACGAGCCGAATTCGTTGATGTGACAGATCAGGGTAATGCGACCGCCGCGCACATAAACCTGGACTGTTTTGCCACGTTGATAAAAATCGTAGCGAATGCCGGCCGCGCCTCCCTTGCGGGTCTGGAGCTGAACTGTCCGGCTTGGCTGCTGTTCAAGAACCCTACGCTCGGAATCGCCCACCTTGAGCAACAGATTGCCAATCCGCGCCGACGACAGCTCGCAGCTTCCAACGGCCGGACTGGCCAGAAACAATGTCAGTAACAGCAGCAAAATGCGCATATACACACCCCTTGAGGTCTTCTCGATTTATCCCAGCATAGCAGCCAGGGACGGCAAAAGCTGATCCGGACCTGAACGGTCACCCCGGTCAGTCATCGCCCCGTCTGCGTTCCCGCCAGCGAAACTGGATGGCGCGCACCCGGGTGCGCCAACGGCTCACGAACCCGGCGTTGTGATAGCGGCCCTTGGCCTGGTGACGAATGCGAAAAATACCCGGGATATCGATGGGCACACCCTCCGTTCCAAGCAGCCAGCGATAGGCGCGGTCCTCGCGCGCCTTGGCAAAGCGGTCGGTCGGCTGCTGGAACACGGCCAGGTCACGACAATAGCCACAGGCCCGCGCCACGTCCCCGTGGGTAATCTGCATGGCGCCCACCGCGCGGCTGAAATCATGGTGCCGAAACGCGGCTCGGTCAACGTCAACCAGACGCGGTTCCCGGGCCGCTTCCAGTACCGGATGACCCGGTTCATACATCGGCGAAACCCGCTCACTTCGTGGATAAACCAGCGCGTCAAGCCTTCCCTGCAGCGCCTGCCCCAGAGTGTCGAGACAGTTTTCGCCGAAGATCACGTCACAATCGTTGAACCACAGCCAGTCGGCCGTACTTTGCAGGGCGGCCTGGTTACGGCCGATCGAGCGACGAAACAGGCGTTCTTTGGCCAGCGGCTGCCAGTTCCAGCGCACGTTTGCCACGTCCATTGACCCAAAAAATTCAAGCATGTCACGCGTGGCCCGGTCCTCGCGAGCATGAAACACGGTCACGGTGACCGCCACCTCAGCAGGTGGATGGCGCAGCAATGAACTGAGCTGGTAAGCGAGCAGATGGGCATAGCCCCAGCAGTGGCTGACAATCTCGATTTCGAGTCGGCCCGTTCGTGCCGCACGCTCCGACTCTGGTGGCGGCTTGGCCTGAAACCAGTTGGACGGCAGTTTCAGACTGACTGCAAGCGAGATCAGCGCCAGGCGAAAACGGTAAATCCAGGACCTGGCCGAGGCGGTGCGCTCAGACACCGGCTTGCCGGGCGTCGGCGCGGTGCTTGGGGATGCGCTTGCTTGAACGTTCGGTCATGGCGCGAGTCTCCCTTGAAGATTGCTGGTAGCCGGTTCCAGGCGCTGATTTCCAGACCGCCTGAATCACCGTCTCCGCCGGGTCCGGGTGCCCTCCTGATCCGTCGTCGCGGAGCGCGGATTCGGACCGGATCAGCAGTCGGCTAAAGTTTATCGCAAACAATCCTGGCCGAACGCCCGGATGTCGCTTTCAATTCCGCCAAAGTGAAAAGAAAAAAGGCCCGAGCCGAAGCCCGAGCCTTTTGTCTGGTGTCCAAAAAACGCCCGTCGATATTAGACATATTCTGGACATTCGCAAGGATCGATGATGCTAAACCCTTGATTTTATTGGCGTCCCCACGGGGATTCGAACCCCGGTCGCCGCCGTGAAAGGGCGGTGTCCTAGGCCTCTAGACGATGGGGACTGAAAAACGTCGCGCCGCCTTGGAAAATCTTTTGGTGGAGCCAGGCGGGATCGAACCGCCGACCTCTACAATGCCATTGTAGCGCTCTCCCAGCTGAGCTATGGCCCCACATCAAGCCGGGCATTCTAGTCGAGCTTCAGGAGGGTGTCAAACGCTTTTCCGGGTAATCCGATCCCCGCTCAGAACCAGACCGGCAAACTCGATCATGCCGGGCTCGCGACCGACCAGCCGCTTGGCGGCCAGCAAGGCGCCGCGGGCAAAAATACGCCGATCCGTTGCGCGGTGAGCCAGTTCCAGACGCTCGCCGTCGGCCAGAAAGTACACCGTGTGTTCACCAGCCACGTCTCCCCCACGCAGCGCCTGAATGCCGATCTCTCCGGTCCGGCGGGCTTGCCGCAGGCGGCTGCGATCATGCACCACGGAATCATCCAGTTCGCCGCCGCGAGCCTGGGCGATGGCCTCACCCAACCACAGCGCCGTTCCCGACGGGGCATCGAGCTTGCGGCGATGGTGGGTTTCGAGAATCTCGATCTCAAAATCTGCATTGAGCGCCTCGGCCGAGCGAACGGCTAGCTCGCGGAGCAGATTGACGCCAAGGCTGAAATTGGCCGCCTGACAGATCGGGATAACGGTGGCTGCCGCTTCCAGCTCGCTTTGGACGGCGGCGCTCACCGCCGTGGTGCCGGTAATCAGCGGCAGCCGTCGATCGCGGGCGTAGGGCACGACCCGCTCAAGCAGTTCGGGATGGGAGAAGTCGATGATGGCATCGGCTTGCGTGTCGGGCTCGAAAAACTCCGCCCGATCAGCCCGGCCAACCACTTCAACCTGCTCGCCGTTAGCGATCAGGCTGACAATGGTCTGACCGATTGCGCCGCTTGCTCCACTGAGAAGAATTTTCAGGCCCATAGCCCGAACTATTATGACCTGATTTCAGACACCTGAAGCGGCATCTTCAAAAACCCATGCGATCAAAAAAAGACTTGACCCGATCGGTCCAGCCCGAAGACTGCGGGCTGTGCTGCGGCTGATCGTCGAGCGCCTGCTGGAGCTGGCTGAGCAAATCCTTTTGCTCGCGATTGAGGTTGACCGGCGTTTCGACCTCAACCCGGCAGCGCAGATCGCCGGTGGTGCGCGAGCGCACCGACTTGACCCCCTTGCCGCGCAGACGAAACACCTTGCCCGACTGGGTTTCGGCCGGCACCTTGAGCATCACCGAGCCGTCGAGGGTGGGCACCTTGAGCTGGCCACCCAGGGCCGCGGTCGTGAAGCTGATCGGCACCTCGCAGAACAGGTCATCACCATCGCGTTCAAACAGCGGGTGCGGGCGGATTTGAACGTCCACATAGAGATCGCCGGCTGTCCCGCCCTGGGCGCCGGCGGCGCCTTCGCCGCTGAGCCGAATCCGGTCACCGGTATCGACGCCGGCCGGAATACGGATTTCCAGGGTTCGGGTTTTGCGCACCTGGCCGCTGCCGCTGCAATCTCCGCAGGGATCCTTGATCATGTTACCGCTGCCGCGACAGGCCGGACAGGTCTGCTGGACCGAAAAGAAACCCTGCTGCATGCGCACCTGGCCTTGGCCTGCACAGGTCGAGCACACCTCGGGATGACCGCTTTTCGAGCCGCTGCCCTTGCAGGTCTGACACTCGCCAAGCGTCGGCAAAGTGACTTCCTTGTCAATGCCGACTACGGCTTCTTCAAGGTCCAGCTCCAGGGTGTAGCGCAAATCCTGGCCGCGCTGGGAACGGCTTTGGCGGCGTCGTCCGCCGCCGAAAATATCACCGAAGATGTCACCGAAAATATCGTTGATGTCGCCGAAGCCGGCCTGCGCCCCACCGCCACCCATGCCGCCGTTGACGCCGGCGTGGCCGAAGCGATCATAGGCCGCGCGTTTTTGTGCGTCTTTGAGCACATCGTGCGCTTCGCGCACTTCCTTGAAACGGTTCTCGGCTTCAGGATCATCCGGATTGCGATCGGGATGATGTTCGCGCGCCTTGCGCCGATAAGCGGTGCGAATCGCTTCGCTGGAAGCATCGCGGGCAACGCCGAGAATCTCGTAGTAATCAGTGGACATTTAGATATTTATCGGTCGACCGGGCGATCCGGCGCGGCATCAACATGCCGGCCGGCCCCCCGGAAAAACAGCGGTTCATTTTTGCTCGTCGTCGACTTCGGTGAACTCGGCATCGACCACTTCTTCCTCAGCCCCGCTGGCCTCTGCGCCGGGATCTGCTTCGCCTTCAGCGTCGCCTTGCTCGGCCTGGGCTTTTTCGGCGGCGGCCTGATAAAGCGCGGTTCCGGCCTGCTGCAGCTCATTCACCGCCGCATCGATGGCTTCCTTGCTGTCACCCTTGATGGCCTCGTCAACCTTGGCCAGGGCCGCATCGATCTGCTCACGGACCGAACCATCGATCTGTTCGCCGTGCTCGGCCAGGCTTGATCGCGTGGAGTGGGCAACCGCATCGGCGCTGTTGCGCGCGGTGACCAGCTCCTGGAATCTCTTGTCTTCCTCGCGATGGAGCTCGGCGTCCTGAACCATCTTCTCGATCTCGGCTTCGTCCAGGCCGGAACCGGCCTTGACCTCGACGCGCTGTTCCTGGCCGGTCGCCTTGTCCTTGGCCGACACGTGCAGGATGCCGTTGGCGTCGATATCGAAGGTGACTTCAACCTGCGGAATACCGCGCGGTGCAGCCGGAATGCCAGCCAGATCAAAGCGCGCCAGCGACTTGTTCGCCGCGGCCTGTTCACGCTCGCCCTGCAGGACGTGCACGGTAACCGCTGACTGATTGTCTTCGGCAGTCGAAAAAACCTGTGAGGCGCGCGTCGGGATCGTCGTGTTCTTCTCGATCAGCTTGGTGAATACGCCGCCAAGGGTTTCAATGCCCAGCGACAGCGGCGTGACATCGAGCAGCAGCACGTCCTTGACATCGCCCGACAGCACTCCGCCCTGAATGGCGGCGCCCACGGCCACGGCTTCGTCGGGATTAACGTCCTTGCGCGGCTCCTTGCCGAAGAAATCGCTGACCGCCTGCTGAACGGCCGGCATGCGAATCTGACCGCCGACCAGGATGACCT
>CALEIM010000108.1 GCA_937876395.1 uncultured Wenzhouxiangella sp.
ACTTCCGACTTCCGACTTCCGACTTCCGACTTCCGACTTCCGACTTCCAACCATGCCCATCCCCTACGGCCGCCAGAACATCAGCGAAGACGACATCGCAGCCGTCATCGACGTCCTGCGCTCCGACTTCCTCACTCAAGGCCCGCAAGTACCGGCCTTTGAGAAAATCGTGGCTGACTACACCGGGGCCGACCACGCCGTTGCGGTCAACAGTGCCACCAGCGCCCTGCATATCGCCTGCCTGGCGCTGGGTGTTGGTCCGGGCGATCTGGTGTGGACCAGCCCCAACACCTTTGTTGCCAGCGCCAACTGCGCGCGATATTGTGGGGCAGAGGTTGATTTTGTCGACATTGATTCCAATACCTGGAACCTGTGTCCTGAGCGCCTGGCAGAAAAACTCAAGCAGGCAGAGCGTGAAAATCGCTTGCCGAAAGTCGTTATTCCAGTGCATCTGTGCGGCCAGTCCTGTGACATGGCGGCCATTCATGCGCTTGCCCAAAAGTACGGCTTTGCCATTATCGAAGACGCCTCACATGCCATCGGGGCGAGCTATCTGAACAAGCCGGTCGGCTCCTGCCGCCACAGCGACATTACTGTATTCAGCTTCCATCCGGTCAAGATCATCACCACCGCCGAAGGTGGCCTGGCACTGACCAACCGCCCAGAGCTGGCTGAACGCATGGCGCTGCTGCGCAGTCACGGAATAACGCGCGATCCGGACCAGATGGAAAACGCGCCTGCCGGCCCCTGGTATTACGAACAGATCGAGCTGGGCTACAACTACCGCATGACCGATCTTCAGGCTGCGCTGGGCATCAGCCAGATGCAGCGTCTGGATGAATTTGTAAGCCGTCGCAATGAGCTGGCCAAACGCTACGACCACTTGCTGGCCGAGCTGCCAGTATCGTGCCCAACCCTGATCGAGGACGCCCACTCATCCTGGCATCTTTACCCGGTGCGCCTGCACACCAACGCAATTCAACGCAGCCACCGCGAAGTCTTTGAAGCCATGCGCGAAGCTGGCATCGGCGTCAATCTGCACTACATGCCGGTCCATCTTCAGCCGGACTATCGCCGGCTCGGATTCAAGCCAGGCCAGTTTCCGGAAGCTGAAGCATATGCCCAGGAAGCGATTTCCCTGCCACTCTATTCGGGCCTGAGCAATGCTGACCAGGACCGTGTAGTCAATATACTTGCCAGTCTGCCCGACTGAGTCTGACGAATGAAAGAGCACGTCAGAGTCATTATCCAGGCGCGCACTGATTCTGCCCGACTGCCTGCCAAGGCGATGTTGCCAATTTCCGGAATGCCCAGCGCCGTTCTGGCGCTGAAGCGAGCGGCCAATACCGGGCTGGATGTGCGGCTGGCCACCAGCGATCGTGATGTTGATGATCGTCTGACTTATGCCGCACGATCTGCCGGCATGGCAGTCTTTCGCGGCAGTGCTGAGAACGTGCGTCAGCGCTTTCTCGATGCCTGCACCGATCTGGTCGATGAAGCCATCGCGGTTCGTCTGACGGCCGACAATCTGCTGCCGGACGGACAGCTGATCAGCGAGCTTGTGGGCGAACTTTCAAAGCGCCAGCACCCGTATCTCAATATCGACATGCTGTGGCAAAACACGCCATACGGCCTGAGTGTGGAAGTGTTCCGACTGGGCGCGCTGCGCAGCGCCGCCGCACAAACCGACAACGCCATCGAGCGTGAGCATGTAACCCCTGCTCTGCGCCGCGCATATGAAAGCGGCGTCAAACCCAGTGTCCGCTTTTCACCACAGCAATCTGCCATTCGCTGCACAATGGATACGTTTGATGACTATCAACGCATGGCAAAGTGCTTTGAGAGCATCAGCCAGCCTGTCAATGCAGGTTGGCAGGATCTGCTTGATCGCCTCACCCGGCTGCCGAATGCGCCACGTCCCATCGCGCCCGGGCCCGGTCTGATTCTCGGCACGGCTCAAATTGCTGCTCCCTATGGTTCAGCGATTACAGTAGATCCTCCGTCGCCAAACGAAGCCACAGACATGATTCGCAGCGCCATCAACCATGGCGTAATCGGCATCGATACCGCGAATGCCTACGGTGGCTCGGAAGAAGTGATTGGCCAGACGCTCAAGAGCGGCTATCAGGGGCGTTGCAAAGTCATCACCAAAATTGGCCCGCTCGACGAACTTGTCCCCAGCACCGATGGCCAACACGCGGCCGATGCTGCCGAAATCAGCTTGCTGCGAAGCCTCAACAGGCTCGGCGTCATCAAGCCCGATGTGTTGCTGCATCGTGCAGCCCATCTGGAACAATGGAACGGTGCGGTCTGGTCAAAGCTGCGTGATCTGCAAAATGAGGGACTGATTGGAGAAATTGGGGTATCCGTCCAGTCCCCAGCCGAACTTGAACTCTCCCTTGCCACGCCCGGCGTCGGCCTGGTGCAAATGCCGTGCAACCTGCTCGACTGGCGTTGGCGAGAAGCAGGCCTGATTGCGAAGCTGGAACGATCTGACATCACCGTGCATGTCCGCAGTGTACTGCTGCAAGGCACCCTGGCTCGATCAGTCACAGACTGGCCGGCTATTCCTGGCCTCAACCCGCAAACAATCATTGACTTTCTCAAGAACCAGCGCCAGCAGCTTGAGCGCCACAGCATTGCCGATCTGTGCATTGCCTGGATGCGGGCCCAGCCCTGGGTTGATGCACTGGTGATCGGCGCTGAATCCAGTGCTCAGCTTGATGACACGCTGCAGCATTTCAGCCGCCAGCCACTTGATCCAGCACAAGCTCACGCCCTGAACGATGCCGCGCCGAAAGTTCCAGCCCAACTGCTGGACCCGGCCCGCTGGCCCCGTCCGGCTTCCTCCAAACCGTAGATCGGTACGGCGTAGTTTGGCGACGCAATGCGGCTTGCCACAGGCAATAAGCGTTGTGGCAGAGAGCGGGCACGCGTGCCCTCGACGGATTCTTAAATGGATGGATACTCAAAAACAAGATTGCAGCCATGAACAGCTTTCGCCTCGACAATAAACTCATTCTGCTGACCGGTGCCGGTGGTCGGTTTGGGCGCGCAATTCTTCAGGGACTGCTGGATGCCGGCGCCAAACCCATTCTGGTTGGTCGCAGCATGGAGCGCCTTGAAAAGGCAGTCGAAGCCTGCACGGGTGAAGGCAGAGATTACTGCCGGCTTTATGAATGCGACATCGCCGATAGCGCTGAATGCAAGGAGCTCACCGACTGGCTCAACGAGCGTTTTGACGCGTTGCACGGCATCATCAACAACGCCTATTCCGGTCGCACAGGCCACCTGAGCAGCATCACCGAAAAAGACTTCGCCGATGCCACCAGCATGAATCTGGTTGCGCCCTTTGAACTGACCCGATCCTGTATCAAACTGCTTGAAGCAGCAAGCAAAAAGACAGGCCAGACATCTTCAGTGGTCAACATATCTTCCATGTATGGAGTGGTCAGCCCGGACCCATCAGCCTATGGCGATACAGGCAAAAACAACCCCATTCACTACGGTGCAACCAAGGCCGGCATGGTCCAGATGACTCGCTATCTGGCTTGCCATATCGGAAATCAGGGCATTCGGGTAAATTCGATCACGCCTGGACCATTTCCGGACCTTGCCGTTGATCCCGGAATACCGGACTTCTATGCCAAATTGGCCGGCAAAGTACCGATGGGCCGAGTAGGTCTACCGAAGGAAATCGCCGGACCAGTTATATTCCTGCTATCCGACGCCGCCTCGTACATCAACGGCGCCAATCTGAAAGTAGATGGCGGATGGACTGCTTGGTAATATGACTCTAAGGACAGACGATAGAGGGTAGAGGGCCGCCCCGTCCTCCGTTTTCTGTCTTCTGTCTTCTGTCTTCCGACATCAACGCCGACCCGACCCATGAACCCCACCTCCCGAACCAACATTCCCAGCCACCCCGGCACCTGCCTCGTCATCGCTGCCCACGCGGATGATGAAGCTCTGGGCTGCGGAGGCACGCTGGCCCGGCTGGCTTCGCAAGGCGCTACTGTGCAGGTAGCCTTTATGGCTGATGGCGTCGGCGCCAGGCGCATGAAGCGCGAACAGCACAATCAGGCGCTCCATCAGCGCCAGGTCGCGGCACGTGCCGCGGCGAGCACGCTGGGCATTGCCGAGCCTCGCTTTCTCGACCATCCGGACAATCAGCTTGATACGGTTCCCATGCTTGACCTGGCCCGTTCCGTGGAGTCTCTGGTCGACGAGTTCCAGCCGGAAACCGTCATTACACACCACGGCGGTGACCTGAACATTGACCATCGCCTGACTCATCAGGCGGTCATGACAGCCTGCCGACCGCAGATCGGGCACTCAGTACGCCGCATCTGGTGTTTTGAGGTTCCGTCAAGCACCGAGTGGCAGTCACCCGGCACCGGTTTTCATTTCGAACCGCAGCTATTCGTGGATATCACTGTCACCCTGGAGCAAAAACTGGCCGCGCTCAAGGCCTATTCGATGGAAATGCGCGACTGGCCCCATTCAAGATCAATGCGCGCCGTCGAACATCTGGCGCGCTGGCGCGGTGCCAGTGTGGGCATGGATGCTGCAGAAGCGTTCATGGTGGCGCGAGAACTGATTCCGTGAAAGTTGTCTTTCGGGCCGATGCCTCCACAAACATCGGCACCGGCCACATCATACGTTGTCTGACACTCGCTCATGTCCTGCGGCAGCGCGGCGCCAAGTGCAGCTTTGTCCAGCGCCTGCACCGCGGCAATCTGGTGCAAATAGTGGCCCAGCAGGGCTTTCGTTCCATCGCCTTGCCGGCACCATTAATAAACCAGCCCTCAGCGGACGAGGACTATGACGCCTGGCTGGGTGTTTCACAGTCGATAGACGCGGAACAATGCCTGGAGTACCTGGCCACGATTCAGCCCGACGTTCTCATCATCGACCACTATGGCCTGGACGCCGAATGGGAGCTGAAGGTACGCGACCAGGTCGGGCAGATCGTGGTGATTGATGACCTGGCCAACCGACCTCATGACGGTTCACTGCTCCTTGACCAAAATTATTACCGGGCCGGCACCGAACGCTATCGCCCACTACTTTCCAGCAACGCCCGCGTTCTGGCCGGTCCGCGCTATGCCCTGCTGTCAGATCGCTACCGGCGCCATCGACCCAGCCGGCCACCGGATCATCAGCGGGTAGAGCAAATTCTGATTTACTACGGCGGAGTTGATCCCGACAATGAAACCGCTCGCGCGCTGCGGGTGCTTAGCGGTGAAACATTCAGCCATTTACGACTCGATGTCATCGTCGGAATAAATAATCCGAATGCCGACGAGGTAGCCCGCTTGGCCCGGAACCGTCCGAATACCCATCTGTATGGCCAGCAGGATGATCTTGTCGACCACATGCTGGCTGCCGATCTGACGCTTGGTGCCGGCGGCACCACCACCTGGGAGCGTGCCTGTCTCGGGTTGCCCTCTGTGGTTACCACCACCGCGGCCAATCAAGTTCCTTACAACCGGGAGCTGGCTGAAGACGGGCTGATCTTTTACGCCGGCCATACCAGCGAGCTGCGGGACCAGGATCTCGTAGACAAACTACTCGAAGCCATCAGCCCCGACAGCTCGCTCACGAAAATCGCACGACGCTCATGGAAACTGGTTGACGGTTTGGGCGCGCATCGCGTCGCTGAGCAGATTATGCCAACGCCAGCCGAAATGCTCACGATACGCGATGCAACGAGTCACGACATCGACCACTTTTTCGGTTGGGCCAACGAGCCAGAAAACCGCCACAATTCATTCAATCAGGATCCCATTCCCTGGCCAGACCACCAATCATGGTTTGATCGGCGACTTGACGCAGACGATGCCTGGCTATGGGTGCTTTGCGCTGACAGCCAATTACCGGTTGGCGAAGCCCATATCGAACGCACGCGGGGAATGGCGCTGCTTAGCTATACAGTCGATGCCGACTACCGCGGACGCGGCTGGGGCCGACGCTTTCTGCAAATGATCGGCCAACGGTGGCGCCAGATCTCTGACAGCGAACCCTTATTTGCCGAAACAAAGATCACGAATACGGCATCTATCGCCTGTTTTGAGGCTTGTGGCTGTTTTCAGCAAATCTCGGAATCAGCCACCCATAACACCTACCAGTTAAAGTGATACCTGATTACCTACGTACCCCAGCCAGCATAGTCTGTCGGGGACGTCGCCCCGACCTACAGTTTCCCAAACCAGTAGTCTGGGCGATGTCGCCCCGACCTACAGCTCCCTAAGCCAGTCGGGGCGACGCCCCCGACGGACGGTGGTGGCCCATGCAAGCACTCTCGACAATGGCAGAGATACCTACGTAATCAGGAAGTGATATGAACATTCTTGGAATTGCCAACGATGAAACCGCCAGCGCCTGCCTGGTCAGCAACGGTGCTCTGATTGCTGCCGCCAGCGAAGAGCGCTTTACGCGCAAGAAAATGGATTCTGCCTGGCCGGCGCAGTCCATCGCATACTGCCTTACTCAGGCCGGCCTGAACCTGAACGAAGTCGACCGGATCGCCTATGGCTGGAGCGCCGGATTTGACGCCGAAAAGCATCTGCTAAGCTATTTTGACCGCATTGTTCATGAAGTCCACGAAAACCCGGATGGCCTGCCAATTTTTCGCGAGCGGATAGCCGTTGAAATTGAGCGCGATCGGATCAAGCGCGACGAGTTTCAAGCCTGGGTGGACAAGCATCAGCTTGCCGACCGCACCACCTCGGTCGATCATCATCTGGCCCACGCTTTTTCCGCCTATTCCTGCTCACCGTTTGACGATGCCCTGGTCATGACCTGTGACGGGCGCGGCGATTTCACCGCGCTGTCAGTCATGACCATTGATCGCGATCAGGTCCAGGAGCTGTACCGTGCCACCAGTACCGATAGCCTGGGCTTTTTTTACGGCCGTATCACCCAATTGCTCGGCTTCACACCGCACCGCCATGAAGGCAAAGTTACTGGTCTGGCGGCCCACGGCAATGCCGCAAAACTGTTGCCGGTCATGCAGGAAATGATCTCCGTTCAGGACGGCAAACTGATTGGCCGCTGCGGCGAACTGTTTCGGCCCTTTTACTCACGCTTCAGCGCCCACCTTGAGCAGCTGATTGCGTCACACAGCCGCGAAGACGTTGCCGCTGCTGCCCAGGAGCATCTGGAAAACTGCCTTGAATCACTGGCCCGGTATTATCTGCAACAAACCGGCAAAAAACACGTCGCTCTGGCCGGCGGCGTATTTGCCAACGTCTGCGTCAACCAGCGCATACTGGAGCTGCCCGGCGTGGAAAACGTCTTCATTCAGCCGCAGATGAGCGACGGTGGCCTGGGCATTGGCGCGGCTGCACAAGTATTGCATCAACACGGTCAAGCGCATGTCAAAACCCCCAGCATGTACCTTGGACCGGAATACAGCGAAGACGAAATCGAAGCCGCACTGCAGGCGCAAGATGATATTGAATGGCATCGCCCCGATGACCTGGTTGCGGAAATCATCACCCATATCGAGAACAATCAGGTCATCGGCTGGTTCCAGGGTCGTATGGAATTCGGCCCCCGCGCGTTGTGCCATCGCTCGATCATCTATCATTGCAAGGACAAAAGCGCCAATAACTGGCTCAACCAGCGCATGTCACGAACCGAATTCATGCCGTTCGCTCCGGTCACCGCAGAAGAACTGGCAGACCAATGCTATCTCGGCTGGAAGCCCGAACACATTGCCGCCCACTACATGACCATCACCTACAATTGCACCGAGCCAATGAAACAAGGCTGCCCGGCTGCCGTCCATATCGACGGCACCGCTCGCCCCCAGGTTGTCCAGCGTCAGACCAACGCTTTGATGCACGAACTGTTGGCCCGCTATCATGAGCAGACCGGCGGACTTTCCCTGATCAACACCAGCTTCAACCGCCACGAAGAACCCATCGTCAATCGTCCGGAAGAAGCCATTGATGCACTTTCAAAGGACGTGGTTGACGTTTTGGCGATCGGGCCGTTTATTGCACAAAAGATCGTCGGGTGAAGATCAGCACCCCTGCCTTCAGAACGCTTCACCGGCAGTATCACGCGCTCGACCGGCCCAGGAAGGCTGTGGAATGTGTCGAAGCGCTGCCCATGATCGAATCGGGAGAAGGTGCCCTGCAGCGCTTGCTGAGCCTGGATTCGGGTCTGTCCAGACTTCCGCCGCAACTTCTGAAACACCTGATTTCCACCGCGCGCGGTGAGCGCGCCCATGGCCAGGAGATCAACCGAGAACTACGCTTCCTTGACAGCGCTGTCATGGAAGCACCCTCCTGGCTTATGCTCAGTTCGCTGCTGCTGGCAATCAAGGAGTTTCACTCCGCGCTGCTTGCCAGAGAACTGGCCAAAGCGAGAATCAGGAAGTATCGAAAGAGTCTGCGATCAATATTCTATTGCGATTTGAGCATTGGTCAGCTACTGGAAGACTGGAACCCAGAACAACTGAAATCACAGCTTCGCATCGCCCGATGGTTGCGAACAGAATGCGGCCGTAACCGGGCGAACCGATGGAACGCCGATCGGGCCGCTGCTGGCCCGGCTGGTGTCCAATGATGCAAACGGCCTATATGACGAGGTGGACCAGGAGTATGCCGCCTACCTGAAAGGGCGCTCGGTTGCCGTTATCGGGCCGCTCGCAGTATCCCAAGACACACTCGATGAAATTGCCGGGTTCGATCTGGTTGTCGGAATCAATGATATCCGTTCTTTCTCCGGGCAAGCCGACAGCAGCTTGATCCATCCGCACATTGTTTATCTGGTTGGCTCTGTTCAGCAACGAATGCGCGGCACATCACAGCTTCCAGACCGTCAGCCACCCCGATTCATCATTGGCAAGCACCGCGATCCCGGTTTCACAGTAAAGGATACCAACTCAAGCTATCGCGCCATTTCACAGTTCAACCACTTTATGCTTAATGGCAGCTTGAACATGCTACCCAGAACGGTGCTCGACCTGGCATTCTTTACCCCCAAAAGGATCACGGTTTTTGGTGCAGATCTGTACGCCAGCACGGATTACCGTGATGACTACGGCGGCATTGCACATGAATCGACTGAAACGATCCTGCGTCAGCATATCGCTCACGATTTGATCACGCAGTATCGTCTGTTACAGAACCTTTTTTCGAGTGGATACTTCCAGGCCGATACCCGCCTTGAAAATGTGTTGAACATGGGCCTTGAAAGTTACCTTGGAATATTTCAAGCATCTGCTGTTAAAACCTGAGATTTATTCCATACCTCAATTCTTCCGATCAACCGGCACCATGACAGAATCCACCGACACACAAAGCAAGCTTATCTCGGTCTACCAAAAGGTCAACCCCAGCACATATGCCATCGAAACCGACGAGGCAGAGTACCTGAACCGGGAGCAATTCCTTTCCGGACTCATTCACCGCCGCCTATGCTTTCCCGAGCGCATGTTTCAGGGCTCTGATTTGATTGAATTTGGTTCAGGAACCGGTGAGCACTCGCTGTTCTATCAGCTTTGGGGTGCCAATGGAACCTACGTCGAAATCAATGATCAGGCAACCGCGCGGATGCAGTCTCTGTTCGAGCATTTTGAGCTGGCACCGGAATCCTACCGGATCATCAACCAGTCGATTTTTGACTTCAAAGCAGAACGAAGCTGGGATATCGTCGCCACCATGGGCGTACTCCACCATTTGGAAAACAAGGAGCAAGCATTTGCCTGCGTGGCATCCTGCGTGGCCCCCGGCGGTTACCTGCTGTTTGGAATTGCCAACCGCGCCGGCAGCTTGCAGCGCAACCTGCAACGGCTGATCATTCATCGCCTGGCCGGGAGCAATCACGAAGCGATTGAAACTATTGCCGAACGACTGTTCACCGAGCACCTTGACCGCGCCGAGCGATTTGGCCGACGCAGCCGCAAGGCGATCATCTACGACACCTGGGTCAATCCCAAGATTGATTCCATGAGCATAGCCGAAGTTTTTCAACAGTTCGCTGACAACGGCCTCGAACCCTACTCGATGTGGCCGCCGGCAATGCCTGCTCTGTTGGGAGATTCACCCAACCGCAGCCTCCATGATCCCGCTCGGTGGCCGGCCATCAACGCGCTGGCCGAACTCGGCTGGCTGGCCCATCGGGATGATGATCAGGTGTCGCTGGAAATGCTCGAACAGCAGCTTGCAACACCCATGCAGGCGCTGGATGCGCTGAGCGGCGCATTCAATGATCAAAGCGTTGAGGAAAGCCCCGCAGTCAGCGAGCTCCGCCAGGCCGTCAGTGCGGCCCGTTCAGCAACCGTAAAACCACCGGAGCCCTACGCCACCCACTGGCAACAGGCCAGACAATTACTCGCTGAAATTGACGAGGTGCTGGTGACGCTCGAACAGCACAATATCGATGCCTTGGAACAGCATCTGTCCAACTGCAAAGTTCTGTTTCGAGGCACCGCAGGGCTGGGCATGAGCTACTACATCGCCCATCGACCTGAGGAGATCCGCCGGGGGCGTCGTCCCGACCTACTCGCCGAATCGTAGGTCGGCCCGACGTGGCCGACGGACCATGCCGAATCCATTTCCATCGGATATGTAGCGTTTCCTGACCCGAACTCATGGATACGTATTGAACCGGTGTCGAAGGTTGAAATAATGACTGATCCCGAACGCTTCATAATCGCTTCCTCCAGAACCTGGAACCGGGACCTGCCTGCCCGCCTGACAGAGCAGACCGGACTGGCTTTCGATCTGATTGACCGCCCTGACGCCCTGGACCTGGAACATTTGCGGAAGATCAACCCCGCTTTCATCTTCTTCCCGCACTGGTCATGGATCATTCCAAAGGCTGTTCACGACCAATTCGAGTGCGTGATGTTTCACATGACCGATCTGCCCTACGGTCGCGGCGGCAGTCCGCTTCAGAACCTGATCGTGCGCGGTCACAAGCACACCATGATGAGCGCTTTTCGATGCAGCGCTGTCATGGATGCCGGCCCAATTTACCTTAAACAGTCACTGTCTCTGGAAGGGACAGCAGACGACATTTTCCGGCGCGCCGACCATCTGATCGAAGACATGATTGTCAGCATCATTGAAACCCGACCTGAGCCCGTTGTTCAACAGGGCGAAGTTGTCGAGTTTCAGCGGCGCAAACCGGAAGATGGAGGCATTGCTGGCCTGAAAAGCCTTGACCAGGCATTCGACTACATCCGCATGCTGGATGCCGAAGGATACCCGCCAGCCTTTATTGAAACAGAGCACCTGCACCTGGCGTTCTCACAAGCCCGGCGCCATGGAGATGAGCTGTCAGCCAGCGTCCGTATTACGCTCAAGCCCAAGCATTCCACTTCGGAGAAATCATGAAAATTGCCAATCATTTCATTGGGCCAGGCCATCGGCCGTTCATCATTGCCGAGCTGTCGGCCAACCACAACGGCTCACTGGAGCGCGCACTGGAACTGGTCGATGTAGCGGCCAATGCCGGCGCACAGGCGGTCAAGCTCCAGACCTACACCGCCGATACCATGACCATCGACAAGGAAGATGGTGAATTTCTGATTACTGATCCCGACTCCCTGTGGACCGGTTATTCACTGCACCGCCTGTACCATGAGGCGCACACGCCCTGGGAATGGCATCAACCCATTTTCGAGCGCGCCCGCGAACGCGGCCTGATCGCCTTCAGCTCACCGTTCGACGAAACCGCCGTTGATTATCTCGAAAACCTGAATGTGCCGGCCTACAAGATTGCCTCGTTCGAATGCGTTGACCTGCCGCTGATCCGCTATGTCGCCGCCACCGGCAAGCCGATGATCATCTCCACCGGTCTGGCCAGTGTCAGCGAAATCGAAGCCGCAGTAGAAACCGCGCGCGAGGCCGGCTGCAAGGAGCTCGCCCTGCTCAAATGTACCAGCAGCTACCCGTCCACGCCGGAAAACAGCCATATTCTCACCATCCCCCACATGCGCGAACTATTCGGCTGTGAAATCGGATTGTCCGATCACACCCTCGGCATTGGTGCGGCTATTGCCGCCGTAGCGCATGGCGCCAGCATCGTCGAAAAGCACTTCACCCTGCGCCGCGATGACGGCGGCTTCGACAGCGCGTTTTCACTCGAACCACATGAACTCAAATCCTTGGTCGAAGAAAGCGAACGCGCGCAACAGGCGCTCGGGCAGGTGCGCTACGGGCCCAGCGAAGCAGAGCGCGAATCGCGGATTTACCGGCGCTCGCTGTACTTTGTCCGGGATCTGGCCGAAGGCGAGATTGTCACCGAAGACAGCGTCCGCCGGATTCGCCCCGGACATGGCCTGGCGCCACGCTACGAAACCGAGATTCTCGGCCGGCGCGTGACCCGACCCGTCACGGCCGGCACTGCGGTCAGCCTGAATCACTTCGATCAGGAAAGTGACGCTTGAACCTATACTGTGTCGGCACGCCGTTTCAGCTCGTTTCAGCCATTGAGGCCCGGCACCACTTTCCCGCCGATCACAATGTACTGGTCATCAGGGATACCGCTGAACGCCGTGAAGAACACCGATCCCAGGTACAGAATCTATCCACGCAAAGCGAGTGGGATGAAATTATTTACTGGCCGGTTCACCGCGGCAAACGTCTGACCAGATTATGGCAACAGGCCCGATTTACCCGTAGACTGGCCGCTCAATTTTCCGACCCTTTGCAAACCTATCTGATGGCCGGCTTCAGTCAGGTCAAGAACCACCTGCTTCGAGGAGCGCTGAAACCTCAGCATACGATATTGCTCGATGACGGCGTGGGAACCCTTGCGCACTATAGAAAGCATCTGTCTCCGGGCCAGTACCACCCGGACTGGATGGCTGAACGTCATATTCTGGGGAAATTGCAGCAACGATTGGAGTTCCGTATCTGCGGTTCCAGCATGTTGACATTGCAGCAACCCATGGATTTGTTTACTTGCTTCAGCCTGCCCCAGGTCGACAGTCCAACGCAGATCCATCACCATGCCTTTGAAGGCTTGCTCAAGTCTCGAGGCCCGCAGCAAATTGACGTAGACCGCGTTGATTATTTCGGATCACCGCTGGCGGAGCGCGGTATTCTTGCACTTGAAGTTGAAGTTGAAATGATTTCCGGGATTCATTCACATTACG
This sequence comes from uncultured Wenzhouxiangella sp., assembly GCA_937876395.1. Taxonomy (GTDB): domain Bacteria; phylum Pseudomonadota; class Gammaproteobacteria; order Xanthomonadales; family Wenzhouxiangellaceae; genus Wenzhouxiangella. The sequence goes on from CALEIM010000108.1 coordinate 13,124, forward strand.
TGGAGCAGTCTCTCCGCTTTTGCTATGTTGCGCACAGAGATGATTCATCGGAGAAGCTCGAAGCACTGGAAAAGCTTGGAATAAAAACCAAGCGCCTGGAGATGCCGGCAGAGTTCTATTACATCAATACGGACCGGCTGCCTGGTACTTTTGCCTCGACCATTTCCACTGCGCTGCATAATTTGCATGTGATTTTTCCAGACATCCAGGCTGATCTGTTTCAACTGCCTTTCGATGAAATGCTCAAACGTTCCGAGCAGGCCGAAAACGCAACTCTACAGTATCAATCCACGGGCATTCGGACCGTTAAACTGCTTAAATGATGACCGGTGAATCTCAACAGATTACGCGCCTGCCAAGGAATATCTTCATCTACTGGCATACTGGATTCAACGAAGCAAATCACCTGATCCAGCAGTGCGTGAAATCCTGGCAGCAGCAGAACCCCGGCTGGAAGCTGATTTTGCTCGACAATGAAACCGTAGACAGCCAAACCGGAGGCATCGGGATTCCGGAGCGGATCTTCAATGCCCTGCCAATTCAGAAGCGAGCCAATATGATTCGGCTCAAACTGTTGCTGGTCCACGGCGGGGTCTGGGCCGATGCCACGCTGTTTTGCAACCGCCCGCTGAATGACTGGGTTGATCAGGCTGCTTGCAGCGGTGCATTCATGTTTGATAACCCAGGGCCAGACCGGGAGATAGCCAACTGGTTTATTGCCGGCCAGCCTGGCAACTATCTGATCCGCACACTGTATGAAGCACAATGCGAGTATTGGACCAGGCATGATTTCAAACATGATTCATGGGCTATGCGCAAGGTCAAGCCGTGGTTCAATCGCGCTCTTAACCGAAAAAAATCCTTGACTCGCTTCTGGCTGCATCCGATCGCTACCCGCTGGCTCAAAATCTATTCCTACCATATCTTTCATCACCACTTCTACTGGCTGATGAAGAAAGATCGGAAGTTTGCCGAAATCTGGCATGGCCGCAATGCCTGGCCGGCACGCGACGCAGCACTGATCCAGAAACTGGGAATAACCAGCCCTCTGACCGACCAGAAGCGCAACGCCATTGATGCCAGCCCGTCGCCTGTATTCAAGCTGAACCATCACGTTGATAACAACAAATTGACCGGCAATACGGTAGCGGACTATCTGTTCTCAAAATCGGCATGACATTTAATACTCATTCAAAAGTCATCTGCATTGGCTGGCACAAGACCGGAACCACCACCATGGGCGATGCCCTGCTGAAGCTGGGCTACTCCGTGCTCGGTGCCCGGGTTGACCTGGCCGATGAGTTGCTGGCCGGCAATATTGATGCCGCACTGCACCAGACTTTGCCCTTTTCCGCCCTGCAGGACGTGCCCTGGAACGCTCTTTTTCGCGAACTCGACCGGGCGTTTCCGGGCAGCCGCTTCATTCTGACCGTGCGCGACGAGGACAAGTGGCTGAAAAGTGCCATGCGCCACTTTGGTTCGCGAGACTACGACACGCCAATTTTTCGGTATCTGTACGGCAAGGCTCGCATCAGCGGGAATGAACAGCACTATATGGAGCGCTACCGGCGTCACAACCGGGAAGTTCAGGAATATTTTCAGGACCGGCCCGACGACCTGCTGGTATTCAATTTGGAAGAAAGCCCTGGCTGGGAGCCGCTGTGCACTTTTTTGGACCAGCCCGTGCCAAACTGCGCTTTTCCACACTCCAACGCTGGCCCGGCCAGCCTTGGCCGATCAGCGCGGCTGTACAATCTGGCTCGCCGGATGACACCGACGCCGCTCCGAAAGCTGAGACTGCGCGTTCTTGAAATGATTGGTCGCCCGGTGAATCTGGACCGCTTCAACAACCGTCAGGCCAATCAGGCCGCCCGGCAGCGATACGCTCTAAAACCGGAATCAGAAACAAAGGATTCCTGAACTCGACATGGCACTGTTTCACATCGGCTACCACAAAACAGCCACCACCTTTCTTCAGCGCTTTCTATTCGAGGCGCATCCGGACGTATTTCACCGAGTCAAGCAGCGCGCCATTCACGACGCGCTGATTCTGCCTGGGCCGCTGAACTTTGAAATTGACCAGGCGCGCGCTTTTGTTCAGAGCGAGATTGATCGGGCCAGGGCAGCCAACCAGGTTGCCGTCTTTTCCAACGAGCGCCTGTCAGGCAGCTTCAACAATGGAGGCTATGATGTGCTTGACATCATGCAGCGCATTGCAGCCTGCGATGACCAAGCTCATATTTTGCTGGTAATCCGCGAACAGCGCGGTATGCTGCGTTCACTTTACTCCCAGTACGTCCGCGCCTACGGCTGCTGCTCGCTGGAGGAGTTTTTGAGCGGCCAACATACGACACACAACAAGGAACTGTTTCAGCCCTGGAAACTTGAATATCATCGGCTGATCGATGCCTGTCAGCAGCAGTTTGGAGCCGATCGGCTGACCGTACTGCCCTACGAGTGGCTGAAGCGTAAACCAGATGCCCTGCTGAACGCCGTATTGGATGCGGCAGACATCGGGCCGGGGGTTCGTTCAGAACTTCTCTTTCAGAAATCTGAAGCCGTAAATACCGCCAGCCGCCCCTTCCAGATTGCGGTCAAGCGAAGGCTCAACCCGCTGTTCACGTCCAGCGCTCCGCATATCGGCAGCACCTTCCAGTTCGGCCCGACCCGCTGGCTGTCTAAGGCAGCCATTTACGCCGCCGGAAAACTGCCAATGAAACGCCTGAATCAGCGCATGTCAGAACGCCAGAGCCGGATGATTGAGACTTATTGCATTCAGCACTACCCTGACAGCAACCGACTTGTAACCGAGTTGACCGGGCTACCCCTTTCAAGACTCGGTTACCTTTAGAGCTCATGTCATCCACCTCCTCTCTTCCTCCACCAACGCTGGAACATGCCAACGGCAGGTCAATGCCGCGCCGCCACTATGCTGCGGCTGTAGTATTTGCCCTGACCATTCCCGCCGTGCTGTTGGTCAATCTTTGGAAGACGCGTTCAGATCACTACCGGCAGTTTGTCATCACCCTGTTCTTTGCCGTTTATGGCTCGGTGATGATGCTGGGCTTTGGCGATGGCTTTCGCCACCAGATGATGGTGGAGCACTATTACGCCTATCTCAGCTTTCCCGCTTTTCTCGAAGAGCTGTGGCAGATTCTCTCCTTTCAGGAGACTCAATCAGGGGCCAAAGATCCGTACAAATCAATAATCAGTTACCTGTTTGGCAACACCCTGAATGCACCATGGCTGTTCTTTCCGTTCACCGCTGCAGTTTACGGCTACTTTTTTGGCGGTTCCCTGCTGCATATCCTGCGACACTTCAAACTCTCCAGAGTCAACTATGTACTGCTCGGCTTTGTCATTGCCCTGGTGCTGAGCCGCAGTTTTGAAGGGGCATATACGGTCCGTACCTGGACTGGTATGTGGATTTTGATCTATGCCTGCCTCAAATATCATGAACACCGGCAGCTACGCTACCTGATGCTGATGTTTGTGCCACCATTCATTCATCACGCCCATTTCCTGATGGCCATTCCAGCATGGATCGTGGCTGCCCTGGGTTCCCGGCCCACGCTGTATGCCGGACTTTTCGTAGCATCCATCTTTACCACCTTTCTGCCAGCAAATCTGATCACCGACCCGCTTGCCCAGACCGAACGTGGGACATCCCAGCTTGAGGCCTATTATCGGGAAGAAATGGCCGATCGCATGCAGGTATTTGAAGTCAATCGGGAATCAACCAATTTCTACAACGCATACCGAAGAGCTGGACTGCAACGCTGGGCACCCACAATTCTGGTTCTGAGCCTCTTGGCCAGCGGCATTTATATCCGCTACATGAGCCCCTATCAGAAACTTATTTTTTCCACCGGGGTGCTGATGCTGGCGTTTTCCAACCTGGTCTGGTTTATCTCAGCCTTGCACAACCGCTCCATGATCATGGCCAGCATCATTATCCTTGCGGGCTTTCTGATGGCACGCCTGGACCCGAAAACCGCAAAACACTTTCGAGATTTACCACCCTATTACCAGTGGGGCCTGCACCTGTCTCTGCTGCTCTATGTGCCCTGGATCATGTTTCAGGTGTCCTATGCTTTGGATCGGCTCAGCCCGTTTCTGCTTGCCTTCCCGTTCATTCCCTGGATTGACCCGGAAATGAACATGTCCCTGAAGCAGGCAATCAATACCCTGATCGGGCGCGGCTGATGAAACCTTACCGAATCCTGCTGGTGCTCACCCCTGCCCTGCATCGCAATCAGGGCGGGGTCCAGATGTCAACGGTCAAGCTGGCCACGCATTTTGCTGCCCTGGGTCATCCAGTGGCAGTATTTTCCTTTGCGGCCAATGGCCATGAGCCAGTGGAAACATTCGGCCTTTTCCACCCGTCTGCGGAAAGCGGGCAGACGGCTGCCAACCTGGATCAACTGGCCAGCACTCTTGTCGAATTCAAGCCCGATGTGGTCATCAACCAGATGCCCTATGAGCACGCCATCGGCCAGGTGCTACAGGAAAACAAGCGCTACTTGCTGCTAGGCTGCCTGAGAAATACCTTGTACTCGGTCAAGGGCGATCTGGACGGCTACATCAACCGCTCGTTGCCTGCCCGCCTTGCGCCGTGGTTCCGTAATCCGATTGGCCGGCGTGTATTTCTGGCCCGCCATCGGCGTCGACATCGCGCCGATCTTGAGAAGATTCTCGCCACATACGATCATTTCGTCATGTTCGGCCCACCCAATCTCGAAGAGCTGGAATACTTCGTTCCCGACTACGATCGAGAGCGCATCCGCCTGCTGCCCAATTCCGTTCCTGTAGTCGCGGCCGAAGTCCCGCCCAAGCAGAAGCGCCTGCTTTGGCTCGGGCGAGTAGCCCACGCGCAAAAATGTGCTGAACTGATCCTACCGATCTGGAAACTGGTCAGCGCTGAATTGACAGACTGGCAACTGGACGTCGTCGGCGAAGGCCCGGAACTGCTCGAGCTGAAAGCCCAGGCCGCATCGCAGGGCCTGGAGCGCATCCACTTTCATGGCCGCCAGATCCCCGACGACTACTACCGTCGCGCCGCCATCTTTTTCATGACCTCGGCCTTCGAAGGCTTCCCCAACACCCTGATCGAAGCACAGAGTCACGCCGCCATCCCGGTTATTTTCAATTCCTATCCGGTCGCAAGCTGGCTGGTTGAGCACGGCAAAAACGGGTTCTTGATCGACCCATTCGACACCAGCGCGATGGCCCGCGCCGTCATCCAGCTTGCCCGCAGCCCGGAACGTCAACAGATCGCCAGCCAAACCCTGGAATCGGTGCGGCGTTTTCACATTGATCGAGTCGGGCAAATGTGGCAAGCGCTGTTTGACGATGAAATACCTCATCACACACATTCCCGTTCGGAATCCCCTGAGGATATCGTTGCCACAAAATGACTAACCACTTCGGAACCTCAGACCGGGGAGCAAGTTCAATATGTGTGGCCTGACCGGATTCCATCGCCGCAACGCTCAACTCGACAGCGAGGCCGCCACGATTCGACGGATGTCAGATGCGCAGACTCACCGCGGCCCCGATGACAGTGGGCACCTGGGTATTGATTGCGCAAGCAGGCAAATATTTAATCCGGATCGCGACAACCCCAAGCAGTTTCCACAGCCGGTTGATCTGCTGTTCGGATTCCGCCGCCTGAGCATTCTTGATCTGTCTGATAACGGCCACCAACCGATGATGACCGATGATAGAAAGGTTGCGCTCATGCTCAATGGCGAAGTCTATAACGCATTCGATTTTCTGCCGTCGCTCAAGTCAGACGGATTTCAACTACGCAGTCGAACCGATACGGAAGTTGTTCTCAATCTGTACCTGCGCTATGGTCTGGACGGGATGCTGGAGCGCCTGAACGGCATGTTCGCAATCGCTCTGTACGATGCACGCGTCAACAAGCTGTTTCTTGCTCGTGACCGATACGGCATTAAACCACTTTATATTCTCGACAACCCGAACTACTTTGCTTTCAGCTCGGAATTGAAGAGCTTCGGCTATTTGCCCAGCCACCAGTTTCAGCTTGACGAGAGTCGCCTCGACGAGTTCCTTCTGTTCAGAAGCACTTTGCATCGTACCCTGTTCAAAGACATTGCCCAGCTTCAGCCGGGGATGGCACTTTCGTATGATCCTGCGACAGGCGCCTCAACGACGCGCTTCTATCCGAAGCCGAATGCAGCCGAGGCCATTCGGTCCGTTGATGATTTTGCTGCCTGCCTGCAATCTGCAGTCAAGTCACAAATGATCAGTGATGTGCCATTGGGCTGTCAGCTTTCGGGTGGCGTAGACTCCAGCCTGGTTACGGCGTTGGCTGCCGAGCACGATCCGACTGGCATGAACACCATCTCTATCCTGCTTGACGACCCCCGCTTTACCGAGGCCTCGTACATTGATCATGTTGAGCAAGTGTTGGGGGTTCAGGCGCACCGTTTCCTACTTTCTGCCGATTATTATCAGCACAACCTTGGCAAGGCGAGTTGGCACCTGGAGCAGCCTATCGGCCACCCCAATACCGTAGGCGTCATGTTGCTCAGCGAACAGGCACGGCGACTGGTAACTGTGCTACTCAGCGGGGAGGGAGCTGATGAGTTGCTTGCAGGCTATCCGCGGATGGTGAGCCTGATGCACCCCTGGGGCCGTCCACTGTTTAGCCGCCTGCGCATGAGCACGGGAAAGCGACTTGGCCTGATTGCTTCCTATTTAGAGCCCGCATGGCGTGCTGTTACCGCCTCGGCATTTTGCGATTCATCGGCCGCGGCCATGTTGTACCCACCGTTTCGAGCCGAAGCTGCACTGCAGCACAGGATAGACGCTTATCGATCCGTATCAGCAGATCGTTTGACCCGTGTTCGCCGCTACGAAATGCAAACCTATCTGCCTGACCTGCTTTTGCGTCAAGACAAAATGTCCATGGCAAGCAGCATCGAAAACCGGGTGCCATTTCTCGATAACCGCCTGGTCGATTCATCATTCACCCTGAATTCCGGGCAGTTAATCGGCAAGGCAGAGGGTAAGACACATGGAAAGAAGATTCTGAAAGCGCTTTGCGCGAAAACTTTCGGCACCGAATTTGCTTATCGCCGCAAGCAGGGATTTGGCATTCCTATCCGACAGTTCATGCAGCAACGCGCGTTCCAGAACATGCTTTCTGAATCCATCCTACCGGGCATCCACACCCGAGGTATCTTCAACTTCGAGCCAATCCAGAAAATCGTCAGGGCACTTCCAACCACTCACCCCGCCAACCTGGAATCACTCTGGACAATGGTCGCTTTTGAAATATGGGCGCAGCGCTTTCTGGACTCTTTCTTCGAGCAGGACATTTCAGAATCTGGACCGCTTCAGTGAACAAATCATCCGTGCTCTCAAGCATCAGGTCAAAACTCGGCGCGATACGCGCGAATTACCGTGGCCGGCGAGTTGATGAAAAGCTGGTGATCATTGAAAGTGATGACTGGGGCGCGATTAGAACGCCGTCAAGTGCGGCGCTCAAGCGCATGCAACAGCGTGGCTATATCGGAGACGATACGGTGTATAGCCGGGATGCCCTTGAAACCAGCGACGACCTGGAACGCTTGTTTGAGGTGTTGACGGCCTGCCTGGGCCGCGACGGCAAGCCCGCCGTACTCACAGCCAACACGATTGTCGCCAATCCCGACTTTGCGGCGATAAAAAGTAACGACTTCAACCAGTATTTCTACGAGCCTGCCACCACAACGTGCCAGCGCGATCCGGCCACCCAACGCGTTCCGGAACTCTGGAAGGAGGGCATGGACACGGGCAGCTATTGTCCCCAGTTTCACGGCCGGGAGCATTTGCATTATCAGCGCTGGCTGAACCGGCTCAAATCCGGCGATAAAGCGACTCGATACTGTTTCAGCCTTGGCAGCACATCGTCCGGCAAAGGCGATTACTCATTCATGGAAGCGCTGGACTGGGACCATCCCTCCGAGCTTGAGCAGCAGGGCAAGGATTTAAGCGACGGTCTACACTTGTTCGAGCAGATATTCGACTATCGTCCAGCTTCCTTTATCGCCCCCTGCTTTACCTGGGATCCAGCACTGGACCCGGTACTCGCAGCAAAGGGAATTATCTGGCTCCAGGGCACTCGAGTTCAAATTTGCCCTGCGGGCTCAGGCCAGCGGGCCCGACTGGTCCACCACTGGTTTGGTGAAACAAATTGCCACGGACAACGATACAACGTCAGAAACGTACACTTTGAACCGGTCGTACATCCTGACCTGGACGTTGTCGACCGTGCACTGGCCCAGATCAGCATCGCATTCCGGATGAAAAGACCGGCAGTGATTAACTCACATCGAGTCAACTATGTTGGCTCGATTGATTCACGCAACGCCGATCTCGGCCTGAGCAGCCTCAAACGCCTGCTGACCGGAATCACCCGGCGCTGGCCCGATGCACGATTCATTTCAACCGATCAGCTTTCCAGCATCGCAGGCCTACAAACGTGACTTCAGTCAAAATTGCATTAACCGGCGACTTCTGCCCGATTGGCCGCATCCATCAGGCCGCTGAGCACCGCCGCTGGGCTGGCCTTTTCCCCGGCATCAGCGATTTGTTTGCCAGGCACGATCTAGTCGTAGTGGACCTTGAATGTCCATTGACCGAAGGTGGCTCACCTATTGTCAAAACCGGCCCCATAATGCGCGCCCACCCCCACGCCGCTGAGCTGCTGGCCGAAATCGGATGTGATGTCGCGGCAACAGCTAACAATCATTTTATGGATTTCGGCTGGCAAGGAGCGCAGGATACCTATCAGGCACTTGAGAAAAATGGGATTGAATGGGTTGGTAGCGGTGCTAGCATCGGCCAGGCTTCGGCACCACTGATCAAACAGTGCGGGGATGCCAAGGTGGCCCTTCTTAACCTGACCGAGAATGAGTGGTCCACCACTCATGATGAAAGTCCGGGCTGCAATCCCATTGACTACCCTGACGCGCTGCACACGATTACCGAGGCCAGGAAAAAGGCAGATTTTGTTATCGTGATTCTGCATGGCGGCCACGAACACTACGAGCTTCCAAGCCCGCGCATGAAGAAGCAATTCCGATTCATGATCGACGCTGGAGCAGATGCTGTTATCGGGCACCATACGCACATCATCTCGGGATTTGAAGAGTATCGAGGAAAGTTAATTTTTTACAGCCTGGGAAATTTCTGTATCGACTCGGATGATCAACGCTCCAGTCCCTGGAACCTTGGCCTGGTCCTTTCCCTGCAACTCAGCCGCAACAGGCTGTCCGAATTCAAACTTCATCCCGTTCGCCAAAACGATGATAAACCCGGTGTTGAGTTGCTTAACGGCTCAGAGAAAGAAAGGGTGATTAGAAATTTCCAGAAGCTCTCTGAGGTCATCACAGATGACAGCCTTCTTGCCGCACGCTTCGAGCAATACTGTACAGATCGTGCAGCAGTTGCCCTCAGCCAGATTCAGCCGTATTCAAACCGAATTTTGCTTGCGCTCCATCGACGTGGATTACTGCCAAGCCCGATGGGCAGAAACAAGAGAAAACTGCTTGCTGCCTTGTGCCAATGCGAATCCCATCGGGAAGTGCTTCTGTGGGCGCTGAAAAAAAGCCTGTGATAAGACAGCAAGCACCTCAACCGACTAATGGCTCATGACTTTTCTTTGGACCTTTTGCTTTGAGCCCTGAGCCTCGCCCTTCAGAATGATCGCCATTCACAACAGCCAGACCGGATTCCATCCCCTCTGGATCGCCTACTGCAAGCAGCAGGACATCCCGTTTCGTCGGGTCGATTGCTACTCAAGCGATATTGTTGCCGCGCTAGACGGTTGCGGCGCTCTGATGTGGCACTACGGTCAGTCGCACCCCCAAGACATTCTCATTGCGCGCCCAATCCTGAATGCACTCGAACATGCCGGCATTCCGGTGTTTCCAGACTTTCGCACCGCTTGGCATTTCGATGACAAAGTGGCGCAAAAGTACCTGTTCGAAGCGCTGAATATTCCAGCCGTTCCCGCCCATGTCTTTGTCGACCGGGATGAAGCCTTGAGCTGGATCGACCAGGCCGTCTTCCCCAAAGTGTTCAAGCTACGCCGAGGTGCTGGTTCGCACGGAGTCCGCCTTGTCAAAACCAAGAGCGAAGCCCGCAGTCTGGTCCGCAGAGCTTTCGGACGAGGTTTCCCGGTCTATGACCCAGCAGGAAACCTCAAAGAACGGTTCTACAAAGTCCGCAGCGGACAAGCCCCGATCCGGGAAGTCGCAAAGGGCCTTGCCCGCTTTGTCCACCCACCCGAATTCTCACGCATTCTCGGGCCGGAGCGCGGCTATATCTATTTTCAGGACTACCTGCCCGACAACGACTGCGATATCAGAATCATCGTCATCGGCAACCGCGCCTTCGGCATCCGCCGCCTGGTCCGCCCCGGCGACTTTCGTGCCTCCGGCAGTGGATACATCACCTACCGACGCGAAGAAATCGACGAGCGCTGTGTACGCATGGCGTTCGAAATCGCTGATAAGCTAGGTAGCACCTGCACCGCTCTGGATTTCGTCTTTGACCAGCAAGAAGCTCCCTGGGTACTAGAAGCCAGCTACGGATTTAACCAGAAAGGCTATGACTCCTGCGAAGGCTATTGGGATGAAAATCTGAAATGGTATCCGGGCACCTTCGATCCGCAAGGGTGGATGGTTGAAGCCTTGCTGGCATAACCCGTCGGGGACGTCGCCCCGACCTACAATACATTTGCCAAAATCGTAGATGGGATGACACCCCCGACGAACGATGCTTGCTGAAACCCGCACACCAGAACCCATATGCGTCTCTGGTCAATTCATCCAAGGTATCTTGATCGGCAAGGCTTGCTCGCCTTGTGGCGCGAGTCCTTGCTGGCCAGGGCGGTTCTTTGTGGCCAGACGCGGGGATACGTCAATCATCCCCAACTGATTCGCTTCAAAGCGCATCCATATCCGCGCTCGGCCATCAACTCGTACCTGGCAGTGATCCACAGCGATGCTACGCGGCGCGGATACCGCTTCAATCGTTCCAAGATTGGGCCGGTCAGAGAGGTTGTGCCTATCGCGGTAACATCCGGTCAACTTGCATATGAATGGGAACATTTGCAGCGCAAGCTTGCACAGCGCAGTCCGGACGTTCTCTCGCATTGGGCCGATATGCTCATTCCGGATTGTCATCCATTATTTTGCCGAAAGTCCGGAGCAATCGCATCATGGGAAAAGGTGCCGGGTACGGCTTTGTAGAGTGGGAGTAGTCCGTCGGCCACACACACAGGCGACCGCCACGCACGCGCTTCTTGCCGCAAGCAAAAAGCATTGCGACAGAGAGCGGCTACGCGTACCCCCGACGCTTGATGACCAAAGTCCTTGTCTTGGCCGATTTTTAACCTTGGGCAGCGTCCAAATCAACCTTGATTCTGAAACCAATACCACGCTTCGCGACCATATCCAGCGTACCGACGAGCCACTCGAGAACACGTTGCACCGAATGTTGCGTGAGGAGCTTCAGAAGGTCGGTTAACGATCCGGTGGTTGAACTACACCCCAAGATCCGTTTCGGCCCACGATCTTGCAACTTCACCGCAACAAATCACCCAACAGGTCGGTCAAACCAAGTTAGACTCCGTTGAGTTATGTATTTGGAGGAAACTCTGTCATGAAAACCTTCACTGCCGTTGTAGAGAAAGATCGAGACACTGGTTTCTACGTTGGATATATCCCTGGTTTTTCAGGTGCCCATTCGCAGGGTGAAACGCTCGATGAACTGCTCCAAAACCTTCAGGAGGCTATCGAGATGCTGCTGGAGGACGATGCAGCCCCGACCGGGGCCGAGTTCATCGGGACCCAGCAAATAGTTGTGGCGTAATGGGTACCACTCCATAGCTTGCATGCTGGTGGGTGATAGCTTAATCTGGCACATGTATTTTTATGTGCAACTAGTGACCTGAATGCCACATTGCCCCAGCAATAACGAAATCCAGATCGGCGCTCAGGGTCGGGTGGTCATCCCGGCCGAGCTGCGCAAGTCGTTGAACCTGAAGCCCGGCGACCGGCTTGTTGCGCGCCAGGAGGAACAAAGCTTGATACTGGAGCGGCGTGAATCAGTCGAGAAGCGACTATGGGCGCTGTTTTCGCATATTCCCGAGGATGTCAGCCTGGTTGGCGAGTTGATGGCTGAACGTCGGGCTGAAGCCCGGCGGGAGAATGACGAGTGAAATTCGTGCTGGACGCCTCGGCAGTGCTGGCCTATGTACACCAGGAATCCGGCTGGAATGCCGTGCAGGCAGTGATCGAAAACGCCTGTATCAGCGCAGTCAACTGGAGCGAAATACTGCAGAAAACCGCACAAAAGGGGCTGGATTCCGATCTGGCGGGCACGCTGCTGCAGGAACGAGGCTTGGCGATCCAACCATTTTCCGCCCGGCAAGCCGAACTTGCAGCATCCTTGTGGGCAAGCACCCGTGACCACGGATTGTCCCTGGCCGACCGCGCCTGCCTGGCGCTGGCCCTTGACAGGAAGCTGCCAGTGCTGACCGCCGACAAAGCCTGGAGCGGACTCAAACTGGATATCGCCGTGGAATTGTGCCGCTAATACCGAAATCCTCTGCCCCCATCCCCGCCCAGCCGCTGAATCCGGTCTTTATCATCGATGGGCAGGAACTGGTCATGGGCACCCAATTCATGGCTGCTGTACCCGAACGCGAATTGCGCAGCGCCATTGGCTACCTCGCCGATCAGCGAGATGAAATCATCTCAGCACTGGCCATGCTGTTTTTCGGGTTTTGAATAGTAGATAGGTTTCAGGGTTCAGGGTCCCCACGATCGTATGATAATATCATACCTTGTAAACTTGGAACACCAACCATGAGCATGCACCGGAAAACCATCACGCTGACCGAGCAACAGAATACTTGGGTCAAAGGGCAGATTGAGAGCGGGCACTTTGGAAATGACAGTGAATATATTCGTGAGCTCATCCGAAGAGATCAGCAGTCCAAAGAACATCTTGCCGCGCTGAGGCAGGCCTTGGTCGAGGGTGAAAATAGCGGCCCGCCTATACCGCTCGATATTGCAGCTATCAAGGCGGCTGGTCGAAAGCGGTTCCAAGGTGCCAAATAGGATTTGCAGTGGTTGAACTATCCGTCACGCCAAGGGCGGAATCTGATCTTTTGGAGATTTGGCTATACACCTGCCACGCATGGGGTCCGGACCAGGCAGACCGATATATTGACCACATCGTGGCCGGAATGAAGCAGCTTATGAACCACCCACAACTCGGCGCAAACTATGCCCATGTCTTGCCTGGATACCGGAGGTTGCAGGTCAAGCATCATGGCGTCTTTTATCAGGTAACTGAACAGCACATAGTGCTTATCCGCGTACTCCACGAAGACATGGATACGACGGAACGACTTCTGGATTAGCCTTACAAAAACACTGGTGTACCCCGTCACAATTTTTGTGTAATCTACGAGAGGCATTAGCCAATCTACGTGAAGCCACCGAGCTATATCTCGAAGAGTCCCCGTTTTCAGGACATGGCCAAGCATAAGAATACGGCCTCCCGTTGACACATCGACCCGCCAACCCATCGGGGGCACGCTGCGCTGTGGTTTGCCGCGCACGGGACACATTGCCGCCCATGTCAAGGCAACCTACAACCCCCGGTAGTTCGGGGTGACATCCCCGACGATTATTCGACTTTCGCCCATATTAGCCTTGAGCCTTTTTTATCGAACCTGATGTCAAAAACTCCAAAATTCACCGCCGGCCCCAACATCGCAATGAAGGTGCCGCCTCACGCCTATGACGACACCGTGCGCTTTTATCGGAACGTTCTTGGTTTTCGCGAGATCGTCGAGCACCGACCATCCGTCGTCTTCGAGTTCGGCAGCAACCGTCTGTGGATCGACCGTGTGCCAGGTTTGAGTCAGGCAGAAACCTGGCTGGAGGTCCAGACCGATGATCTGGCTAGCGCAGAGAAACTCCTGGAATCCGAGAATGTGGTGCGCTGCGATGAAATCGAGTCGTTACCGGAGGGTTTCAAGGCGTTTTGGGTGTCAAGTCCGGCATCCATTATTCATCTGGTTCGACAGCAGAAGCTGTGATGCTGTGCAGACCAAAAGAACGCCCCGGCCTACCCCGTCGAATCCCCACGAATGAACTCATGCCTGGGGCCGCGAACCAAGCAAGTCGTGCCACTCTGAACGTCAAATAGACAGCAAGATATGTGTGCAATTGCAGGAATGGTTCTCAAAAGGGACCTGCCGTCCGAGCGGATCGATCAGTTTATTGCTTCGGCTGATTTGATGCGTCATCGTGGGCCGGATCATAAAGGCGTCTACCGGAATGGTCGGGTGGTCCTGGTTCACTATCGACTCCGCATCATTGATCTGTCGTCAGATGCCAATCAGCCCTTCCATAGCAGCAGTGGGCGCATGGTGACCGCTTACAACGGCGAGATTTACAATTTTAGGGACTTGGCGGCAAAACACGCAATCGACCCGCGAACCCGTTCGGATACCGAAGTGATGCTGGAATGCTTCGAGCGATTCGGAGCCGACGCATTTCCCGACTGGAACGGCATTTTTGCTGCGGCTATTCATGACTGTCAACAACAGCGGCTTCACCTGGTACGAGATCGCTTTGGTGTAAAGCCGCTATATTACTTTGAGACCAATGAAGCGCTGCTGTTTTCGTCAGAAGCCAAAGTAATTCTTGACTGGCTGCCCCAATTCCGTATTTCGAGCCGAGCGCTTTCACAATACATGCTCTATGGCCATGCTACAGGGACGGACGGTTTCGTCGAGGGGCTCAAGCGCCTGGCGCCGGGCGAGCATCTTGTAGTCGATATCACTTGCGGGAAAACTATCAAGCAATGTCGTTTCTGGACGCTTGGTGAGCTTGAAGAATCGACAATATCGACGAAAGAAGCTATTGACCAGACCCGAATCCTGCTTGAAAACGCTGTCCGCCGCCAATTGATTTCTGACGTGCCGGTAGGTTTGTTTCTTAGCGGTGGAATTGATTCCAGCAGCATTGCGGCAATTGCAAGCAAGTTTTCTTCGAACCCAATGGATGCCTACTCCATCGAATATGACGTCAACATTGGGGGCCAGAGTGAGATGGACCGCGCCCGCCTGGTCGCCAGGCAGTTCGGGCTTCGTCACCACGAGATCCAGCTCAGCGCCGCTCAGGTCGCAGATGTTTTCGGTGAGGTGGTATTTCAGTACGACGAGCCCTTCGCCGATGCGGCCTCGGTCGCGCTGTACCAGCTTTCCAGAGCCTGTGGGGGGAACCAGCGTGTAGTCCTGCAGGGCGACGGCGGGGATGAACTGTTTGCCGGCTACCGACGATACAGCGTCCTGCATTATCACCGGCTCAACCGCTTGACCACTGCTTTTCATCGCTTTCTTCCGCGCAGCAGATTCAGGCAGCGGCTGGAGCGACTTCATGGCGTTCTAGCCAATTCGGACCGGTCCAGACTGATTGCCAAATACCTGACCGAAGAGACCCAGGCCAGCAATCCGGCCAGAATGTTGAGCGAAAGCCTCCAGCAGTCCATCGCCAGATTTACAGGCGAAGAAGATTACATCGAGTTTGGAAGCAAACATGCCAGGCTGGACCCGGTTCAGCAACTGCTGTATACCGATACCGGCATTCTCCTTCCATGGAAGTATCTGGAGAAGGTGGACAAGGCCACGATGCGATTCAGTATCGAATCCCGCGTTCCGTTTCTTGATAATGATCTGGCTGATTTCGTGCTTCCTCTTTCGTCGTCGACAAAAGTCAGTCACGGTCGGAAAAAATATATTTTGAGAAAAGCGATGCAGGGCCTGGTTCCCGATACCATCCTGAATGGCCCCAAGCGTGGTTTCGACGTGCCGATAAGGGCCTGGATGGAAGGCGGCCTTCATGACCATGCCGCTGATCTGTTTGCCAGTGCCGACCCAAATTCCATTGATCGTGAAGCAGCCTCAACCGCGCTGACGGCCTATCAGTCCGGTGAACTGGAGTCCGTTCCACTGCTGTGGAAAACCATGGTTTTAGCCCAGTGGATGCGCCACTATCGGCACAAAATCGCAGCCTGAAAGTCCGAGTTTCTGAGATGGCGAGGGTCTGCTTTGTCTGTATTTCCATGCGCGGAGGTGGTACGGAACGGGTCGTGGCCAGGCTGGCCAATGCCTTCTGCGAAAAACACCAGGTTCATATCGTGATCGTCCACCCTGCCGAGTCGTTTTATACGCTCGATGAGCGAATCAAGCTGCACGGCTTGCCCGGCAGTCAGAAGAGCAAACCAAAGCTACTCCGAGCGGCGGCAATGCTGCGCCACATAAGACGTATGTTCCGCCAGATACAACCTGATATCATTCTTTCATTTGGTGAGCTGATCAGCCCCTTGGCGCGGCTCGCCAGCATTGGAAGTGGTGCAGGCTTTATCATATTCAATCGCGAATCCCCACTGAGAAGCCTGCGAGGACGCGCCGGAATTATCAATCCACTTGTCTATCCTCTTGCCGACATGGTTGTTACCCAAACCCACCAGGCAAAAGATCTGCTCAAAGGGCGTTATCGCTTTTCCAGGTTTCAGGTCATTCCCAACCCAATCGAGGTGCCCAGCAGTGTTGTTCCGATTGAAGAGCGCCCAAACACCGTTATCAGCGTTGGCCACCTTGGTGGTGAGAAGAACCAGCAGTCCCTGCTCCAGGCTTTCGCGGCATCGGATCACCGACATATCTGGACGCTGCAAATTGTCGGCGATGGCCCTGACCGAAGTCGGTTGATCAAACTTGCAAATAGTCTGAACATTTCCGACCGGGTTGAGTTCATGGGGGAACGTAAAGACGTTCCCGAGCTATTATCGAGTGCGCGTATTTTTGCCTTTTCTTCGCTCTCCGAAGGCTTTCCGAATGCGCTGTCAGAAGCGCTCTCGCATGGCTGCGCCTGTATTTCCTATGACTGTATTACCGGACCCTCAGAACTGATCCAGCATGAAGTAAACGGCCTGCTGATCCAGACCGGCAATCAGGAACTCTTTACGGCCGAGCTGAACCGGCTAATGGTTGATACTTCGTTGCAAAATCGACTTTCCATGGCCGCACAACAAGATATGAAGCGCTTTTCAGCCAAGCGGGTTCTGAAAGATTTTGAACGGCTTGTCCAGCGCACAGCCCCTCAGATGGCAAAATGGCACTCATCACCATGCGACTGATGATCAACACCTCAATACTCCGCTTTGGCGGCGCGGTACAAGTCGCGCTGTCGTTGATTCACGAGTGCCGTGCGCATCCGGAGCATGAGTATCATGTGGTGGTTGGTTCGGGCGTGGGCGCTGTACTGGACGAAGACGACTTCCCCGACAATTTCCATTTTCATCACAAACAATTCGGAGTAATTGGACTGGGAAAACTGGCCAAAGTGCAGCGAGAAATGGCTAAATTGGAGGACCAGATTCAGCCGGATTGCGTGGTAACCACCGCCGGCCCGGCTTACTGGCACAGCAAGGCGCCGCACCTGGTCGGTTTCAATCGAGGTCTGTTCATTTACCCGGAGATGATCTGGTTAGGTCTAATGGACAGGGGCAAACAGCTCCGGCTTGCGATACAGAGGACGATTCATCGCAGACTGTATCGGCGTGAAGCCGATGCGCTACTTGTGCAGACCGATGACGTCAACCAGCGGGCGCAAAAATTCCTGGCAATTGAGCGTGTTTATACGGTAAGCAACACCTATAGCGGATGGTTTGATCAACCAGCCAACTACCCACCGCGCTTGTCAAATCGCCGTACTACCAGGTTCCGATTTTTGACAGTAAGTAACTATTATCTGCACAAGAACCTGGAGCTGATTCCCGAGATTGTCCGGGTTCTGCCGAAGTCCATACGCAACCGCATTGAATTTGTCCTAACTCTGACAGAAAATGACTACCTACTGAAAATTGGTGGACCCATACCAAAGCAGATCAAACTGATCGGCCCGGTGCCGCCGCCGGAATGCCCTGCCCTGTACCGCGAATGCGATGCCATGTTTTTGCCAACTCTGGTCGAGTGCTTTTCTGCCTCCTATCCGGAAGCGATGAAGATGGAAAAACCCATCATCACCACCGACCTGGGTTTTGCCCGCAGCATCTGCGGGGATGCCGCGCTGTACTTTGAGCCATGCAACGCACAATCAGCGGCGGAACAAATCATGCGCCTGATCGACAACGACGATCTGAAAAACAGCCTGAAGAAAAACGGACTGAAACGGCTGTATGCATTTGACAGTCCGGCCCAGCGAGCAGAAAAAATACTGGCAATCTGTGCCAACCTGGCAGCCAATCACCAGCATGAAACTGCAAAAGCCAGCACCGCATAATCAAAACATTCAGTGCCCATGCTCAAGTATAAAATCAGCTTCTTGCCACGCCCTGATGCTAATCTCCCGGGAGAAGTCAGCCGAGGGCATAGTAGGTGAGTGGCGCCACTGAAGGCCCGAGCCTAATTTGCTGATTTGGGGCTATCGAGCGGGTGGTGTGGGAGGAGAGGCATCGTAAGGCACCCTCCCTATCCCGATTAGGCGACAGAGATAGAGTCAACTATAGTTGACAGGCAGTCAACCATAGTTTATCATTGGACCATGTACGAAATCCTGAAGAGCAGCACATTCGACGCGTGGCTGCGGGCCCTTCGG
>CALEIM010000109.1 GCA_937876395.1 uncultured Wenzhouxiangella sp.
CCTTATACAAGCGATGGAACTCGCCTGTGCCATGCAGAAACAGTTCGTTTTCTGCCGCATGCAGGGAAACGGCCAGGGCGAACTCCTCACCATCACTCATCGCATCGATACCCGGCACCACGCCGGCCGTCGAAATGGTCACGCGCCGCGCCGCCAGACCGTAGGCGAGATCATCGCGCAGCAGCGACAGGGCCGGGCGAACTGCATTCAGGTTGAGCATCGGCTCGCCCATGCCCATGAACACGATATTGGTCACGCGTCGCGGCTCGCCCGGCATTTCGGCAAGCCGCCAGACCGCGCGCCAGACCTGGCCGATGATCTCGGACGAATCCAGATTGCGGCTGAAGCCCTGAGTCGCAGTCGAGCAGAAGGTGCAGTTGAGCATGCAGCCAATCTGCGAGGAAATGCACAGCGTGCCGCGGCTGGCTTCAGGAATAAACACCGCTTCCACAGCGTTTCCGCCGGCCAGTGTCATCAGCCATTTGACCGTACCGTCCACAGATTTTTGCTCGCGCAGGATCTGCGGGGCTGTGATTTCGGCGACCTGCCGCAAGCGCTCACGCAGCGTCAGCGACAGGTCGGTCATCTGGTCAAAATCCGAGGCGCCGCGCTGGTGAATCCACTGCAGAATCTGGCGGGCACGAAACGGCTTCTCGCCAAGGTCTGCAAGATAGCGCTCAAGCCCGCTTCGGTCCAGACCGAGCAGATTGGTGGATTTCTCAAGCCCTGCGGGCATTTGCGTACGATCGTTGATGATTATCTTGAGTATATCTCATCAGCGCCAAAAAAGAAGGCAATTTCTTCCCGGGCGGTATCGGGTCCGTCCGAGCCGTGAACGGCGTTGGCATCGATGCTGGAGGCGAAGTCAGCACGGATGGTTCCGGGTGCCGCCTGAGCCGGATCGGTCGCGCCCATCAGCTCGCGATTGCGGGCAATCGCATTCTCGCCTTCAATCGCCTGAATCATCACCGGTCCGGAGGTCATGAACTTGACCAGATCGGCGAAAAACGGACGTTCGCGATGAACCGCGTAGAAGCCTTCCGCCTCTTCCTGGCTGAGGTGCTTCATGCGTGCGGCGACAACGCGCAGACCGGCCCGCTCGAAGCGGGTGTAGATTTCACCGATGACGTTTTTGGCAACGGCATCGGGTTTGATGATGGACAGCGTGCGCTCCATGCGAACTCCTTGATTTTGAATGTAATATTGGGATGAATAAACCACTCGCAGACCCTCTCCGGCCCGTTATTCACAGATCGCCCGAGTACGCCGCGAAACAAGCCCGGCATTGTAAACCGGAAGCGGCCGGCAAGCACGGCGGAAAGGGGTGGGCTGGAAAGCAAAACCGCCCTTGACTCCGCCCGGCGAAATCAGCACAATAGCTCGCTTCACCATTCCCCGGTAGCTCAGCTGGTTAGAGCGGGTGACTGTTAATCACTAGGTCGTTGGTTCGAATCCGACCCGGGGAGCCAACAAAATCAAGGCCTTGCAGGGGTTTCCTGCAGGGCCTTTTTAATTTAGGCACTAAATCGGGTAACTATTCACGTGCCAGGGCCTGGCGGAGATGCGGATGAACGAATGCAGGCACGCACGTCCAATGCTGGTAGTCCTGACCGGTGGTGTGGCCAGCGGCAAGACGGCCGTGTCGGATCGACTGGCCGAGCTTGGGGTTCCGGTCATTGATACCGATCTGATCGCCCGCCAGGTCGTTGCGCCGGGCAGTCCGGGGTTGGATCGCGTGGTGGAGGCTTTTGGACGTAACGTTCTGAGTGACGGACAGCAGCTTGATCGCCAGCTTCTTGGCGAGCTGGTCTTTCGGGATGAGGCCGCTCGCCAGCGGCTTGAATCCATTCTGCATCCGCTGATCGAGGCGGATGCGCGGCACCAGATTGCCGCACAGGCCGACGCGGACTACGTCGTGCTGGTGGTGCCGCTGCTGGTGGAGACGGGGCTGTTTGAGGATGCCGACCGGGTGGTGGTGGTGGATCTGCCCGAAGCCCGGCAGATTGAGCGCCTGATGCAGCGCGAGCAGATCGACGCCGCCCAGGCCAGACTGCGGCTTGATGCCCAGGCCAGCCGCAGTCAACGGCTGGCTGCTGCGACCGATGTCATCGACAACTCGGGCGAACTTTTCGAGCTTGATGATCAAGTTCGTCGCCTGCACGCCCGACTGCTCAAGCTCGCGGCGCGGTAACTCTTTTTTAGTCCTCGCCGCCGGAGCGGCTGCTTTCAAAGGACTTGACCAGCTCGGTCTGGACATTCCCCGGCACGGCTTCGTAGTGGGAAAAGGCCATGGTGTAGCGCCCTTCCCCGCCACTCAGGCTCTTGAGTTCGTTGGGAAACTCGCCGAGCATGGACAGCGGCACCGCGGCCAGAATGACGACTTGGCCGCCGCGCTGGCTGTCGGTGCCCTGGATGCGTGCACGCTTGGACGCCAGGGAGCCGGTGACGTCACCCATGGCGGTGTCGGGAATCGTGACTTCCAGCTCGACAATCGGTTCAAGCACCTGCGGCCCGGCATTGCCGATGGCGTCAAGGAAGGCCCGGCGGCCAGCAATGACAAATGCCACTTCCTTCGAGTCGACCGGGTGATATTTGCCGTCGTAAACCACCGCCTCGACATCCTGTAGCGGAAACCCGGCGACGGCTCCGTCATCAAGTAGCTGACGTACGCCTTTTTCAACGGCCGGAATCAGGTTGCTTGGAATTGCGCCACCAACTACCTCGGAGCGAAATGCAAAGCCTTCACCACGGGCCAGCGGCTGCACCCGCATGAAAACCTCGCCGAACTGACCGGCGCCGCCGGATTGTTTCTTGTGTCGGTAATGCCCCTCAGCCGGCCGGGTGATGGTTTCCCGGTAGGCAATGCGCGGCTCGCGCGTTTCAACCTCCACGTTGTAGCGCTTTTTGAGGCGCTCAAGCATGACCCGAAGGTGCATCTCACCCAGGCCGCGGATCACCGTTTCGTTCAGCTCCTGGTGATGCTCCACACGGAAGCTGGGATCTTCCTCAGCCAGTCGGGCCAGGCCGGTGGCCAACTTCTGCTCCTGGCCGCGGCTGGTGGCTTCTACCGCCAGACCAAACATGGGCTGGGGAAAGTCGAGCGGCTTCAAGTAGTAATGCGCCTGATCCTGCGAATCGTGAAGAATGGCGTCATAGTGCACGTCCTCGACCTTGGCCAAAGCACAGAGATCACCGGCCACGGCCCGGGGTATTTCGATGTGCTCTTTGCCCTGGACCCGGTAGAGATGGGCGGCTTTGATGGCCTTGCGCCCGTCGCCCACGTAGAGCTGGGTATCGGGGCGAATCGTTCCCTGGTACACCCGAAAGATGCTCAGTTTGCCAGCATAAGGATCGTTGCTGATTTTGAACACGTGCGCCAGAACCGGAGCGTCGGCAGCGTGATCGAGCTCGACCCGCTCATTGTCCGGCCCTTTTCGAAACGGCGGCGGATTGCCTTCCAGCGGGCTGGGAAAGAGCTTGTGGCACAGGCGCAGAAATTCGCCGCAGCCGGCCCCGGTAAGCGCGGAGGTAAAACAGATCGGTACCAGATGTCCCTGGCGCAGGGCTTTTCCAAACGCATCGTGAAGCGCGCCATCAGCAATCTCTTCGCCGTCGAGGTAGGCCGCCATCAGGTCTTCATCGACTTCCACAACCTGATCGAGAATCTCGGTGTGGGCATCGGCTACCGAGAAAATATCGGTCTCGCCATCGCTTTTGAAAAAGCAGTCGCGGACGGTATTGCGTCCAACGCTGGGCAGGTTGATCGGCAGGCACTGCGGGCCAAACTCACCACGAATGTCGCGAACAAGCTGCTCAAGGTCAACGTCTTCAGCATCCATCCGGTTGATGACGATGATCCGGCACAGCTTGCGTTGCCTGGCGCGACGCATAAGCCGACGGGTCGAGGACTCAATTCCGTGAGCCGCATTGATCACGATTGCCGCCGTTTCAGCCGCGCCCATTGCCGCCAGCGCCTGGCCCCTGAAATCCGGGTCCCCCGGGGTGTCAATCAGATTGACGTGCACGTCTTCAAAATCCAGCGATGCCAGGCTTGAGGCCAGTGAATAACCGTACTCACGCTCCAGCGGGTCAAAATCGCTGACCGTTGTGCCCCGCTCCAGTGAGCCCGGTTCACCAATAGCGCCGGCCTTGACCAGCAGCATGTCGAGTAGCGAAGTCTTGCCGGCACCGGAGTGCCCCAGCAAGGCCACGTTGCGTATAGCGCCTGTTTCGTACTCGGCCATTGATCCCTCCTGGAAGCGGTTTGATGACTGCATCCTAATCCAGATTTGCCAAGTTCGGCAAATTCGGGTTTTTAGGTCATACCGCGATTCAGAGCGCATTCAGTGCCAGCGGGCAGAATGGGTCGCAAGGCTGAAAAGCCGACTTGTCGATCATCACGGAGGTAGTTAAAGTGAAAGTCAGAACCCTGATGTTTGCCGCACTGATCGTCGGCCTGAGCGGCCCGGCTCTGGCCGCAGGCCATCATGAGTATGCCCGGGTGGTTGACGTCGAACCAATCCGGGAAGTCCATCGCGTACCGGTTGATCGCCAGGTTTGCCGGGATGAGGTCGTGCAGTACCGCGAGCCAACCTCTCACACCCCGACGGTGGTCGGGGCGATTCTCGGTGGCGTGTTCGGCAGTCAGTTTGGCAGCGGCAGCGGACGCCAGGCCGCAACCGCCGCCGGCGTCTTGCTGGGCGGTTCGATTGGTCACGACGCGGCACGCAGTCGAGCAGGCAGCTCAACGGTCGTCAGCGAACGTTGCCAAATTGAGCGTAGCTGGCAGGAGCGCACGGTGAGCGGCAGCTACCGAGTCACCTACGAATACGGTGGCCGCCTGCATCGCACGACCCTGCCGTATCATCCCGGCGAAACGATCCGCGTGCGCGTATCGGTCGACCCGCTGGGCTGAGTCAGACCCGGTCAGTCGGGGCTGAACGGCCCGTAGTCAAGCTCATGCGGGGGCGGTGCGCCGCCCTCGCCCATCAAATAGTGATCCATCCAGCGCATGAAGCGCAGACTATAGTCCCAGCGACTTGCCGCGCGGCGGTTGCCGTGGCCTTCACCCGGATACAGCACCAGGCGCACCGGCGGCGGGTCGTCTTGCAGACTCAGATAGCGGTACAGGATGCGTGACTGGGTCGGATCGACGCGCGGATCGGCCGCACCGTGCAGAATCAAAATCGGGGTTTTTGCCTTGGTAACGTGATAGATCGGGCTGGCCTGACGATACAACGACCAGTCTTCCCAGGGCCAGGTCCGATAGTGCACCTCAAAGAGTTCCTGGGGAATGTCCGAAGTGCCGAGCATGGCGATCTTGTCGGCCAGACCAACGTTCATGACTGCAGCGGCAAAGCGCTCGGAATAGTATGTCGCTCCCCAGGCCGAGGCGTAGCCGCCGTAGGATCCGCCGGTAATACCAACCCGTTCACCGTCCACAAAACCTTGCTCAATCAGGTAATCGACGCCGTCGACAATGTCGTCAAACTCTTCCATGGCCGGTCGGCCTTGTGAAGCCAGGGCAAATTCCACGCCGCGCCCGGTACTGCCGCGATAGTTTGGATAGAACATGAAATAGCCCTCGGCGGCCGCGTGCTGCGCCGGCAGCGCGTAGCTGGTCAGCCAGGCCTGTGAATAGTGGCTTTCCGGGCCGCCGTGCACGGCAACAATCAGCGGATAGTGCTGGCCTTGCTGGTAATCCAGCGGCCAGACCAGAAGCCCCTGAATCATCAGGCCATCGCGGGCCGGGTACTCAATTGGTTCCTGCCGGGCCAGATCAACCTCGGCCAGCCACGGGTTGCTGTCAGTCAGTCGCACGGCCCCATCCTCATTCAGACGATACAGCTCGGCCGGATGAGCCGGGCTGGAGGCCCGAATAACAATCGATCCGGCGCTGACTTCCAGTGCGTGGGTCAGCGGCGTTTCGCTGGTCAGAATCGGCTCAGGGGAGTTCGCGCCGGCAGCAAATCGGCCGATGCGCGCCCAGACACCCTCGTGGCTGAGATAGATCAGCTCGTCTCCATCCCAGGCGATGTCAATGACGTGGCCTTCCAGGTCCGGCAGCATATTGCGCAGCTCACCGCCGTTGCGGTCGGCCAGCAGCAGGCGACCTTCGCGGGTGTCCTCGATCGTTTCGGTGCCGATCAGGGCGAGTCGCTCGCCATCATCGCTCCAGGCCAGGCGCCCGAGCTTGCCCGGCGGATCGATGCGGCCCAGCTCCTCGCCCTGCGGGCTCAGGATATGGATGCTCTGAAACATCAGGGTGTCGTCGACCAACTGACGGGGAGTGACCCGAACCGCCAGGCGATCGCCGGCCGGCGACCAGTCAACCGTCTGGACCGAGCCCTCGATTTCAAGCAGGCGCCGGCCGCTGTCGTCGTCCAGGGCCTGGACCCACAGATGTCGCGGCCGCCACTGCTCCTCGAAGATCTCGGCATCGAAGCCTTTTTCACGCAGCGCCTTGAGCTCCGCGTCTTCCGCGTTGGCCGCGACCAGTGCCAGCAAGCTGCCGTCCGGCGAAAAGCTGTAGTTGGCAACGCCTGAACCCGCATCGGCCAGCCGGCGCGCTTCACCGCCGTCAACGGCGATGCCCCACAAAGCCGCCTGTTTGTCGTCGCCGCGTGTGGCGATAAAGCTGATCGTGTTGCCATCCGGATGCCAGGCAATTGAGCGGACGTTGACCTCGCCGCTGACAAAGGCGCGCTGTTTGCCGTCGCGGTCAATCAGGTGCAGTTCCTGCCAGGCCGGCCCGTCGTTCTGGGTCTGCAGATCGCGCGGCACGTTCAGTGTAAATGCGGTCATGGAGCCGTCCGGGCTCAAGCTCATCTCGCCGACCGACTGCAGACGGGCGATCTGTTCCAGGGTCATGCCGGCTCCCAGCGTGGGTGCGGCGAAAAGTACGGCGGTCAAAATCAGAATCAGCTTGACTGGGTTCATCCAAAGGGTCCATCGGGTGCTCGGAAGCGCTCAAGATACCATCACTGTCACTAATGCCATCGGAAGTATTGTCACTTGCATTAGTAACCACTCGGCACCCGGCAGGTCGGGTACACTTTTCAACCATGAAACGCGCCCTGATCGTCATTTTGTTTGCCCTGCCCGCTTTCGCTGCCAGTGACAGCGAGAACTATTATCGGGTCGAGCTCATCGTCTTCGCACATTCCAGCGGTCAATACGATGCCTGGCCGGTTGATCAACTGAGTGATTTCAGTGCCGCAGCCGATCCGCTCTGGCAGGACTTTGCGCTGAGCCGGCGCGAGCATCTCGCCGAGCGTGAGCAAGAGACGCTCGACAGCGATCTGCGCCGCACCCTGCAGATGATCGAAACCATCAGCTCGATTGAGCAGGGTCAAGACGAGCTGATTGCGGAAATTCTCCGGCCCGAACCCTGGCGTGCGCTGGACGAATTCAGCGATACCATGCTGCGCGCCCGCAGCCGGCTGGAGCGCAGTGCCGATCACGAGGTGCTTGCCTCGCTGGCCTGGTACCAGCCGCTGGAGCGGACCGGACAGCGAGCCGTTCGTCTCCACGATGAGCGCGTTTTAGCCGCCGATTGGCTGGAGCTGACGCCACAGGGCAGTTTGCGTCGGAACGGTCAGGTAGTCAGCAGCGCCGACATGCTGTTGCCGCGACTGTATTTTCGTCTCGACGGTCAGCTCCGGCTGCGCCAGGGCCAGTTCAGCCATGCTGACCTGAACCTGCACTGGCGCCGCCCGCTCAGCACCGCCGGTCAGGATGCGTTCGATATTCATCGGCTCGAAGACAGCCGGGTCATTCGGCCCGATCGACTGGAGTACTTTGACTCAAGCTGGCTTGGCGCCTTGCTGTTGCTTACGCCCTGGACGGCCGAGGAGCCGCAGGCTGACGAGCTGCCACCCACGGATGGCTCCTGGCGGCCATGAAAGACCGCATCTTCGACAGTCAGCGGATCGCGTCGATCTACCAGAAATTGGTCAACGAAGAAGACGCCCGGGTTTGCCGCGAGATTGATGATAATGCCTGCCGGGTCGTGCCCGGCAATTTCCTGCTTTTGGTGGTTTCGCAGTTTTTCACCAAGCTCGGTGATGCGATTGCCAACCCCAAAACCGTGCTTGCCTGGCTGCTGGCGGCAATGGGCGCACCAGCCGTATTTACCGCGTTCCTGGTTCCCATTCGCGAGTCCGGTTCAATGATCCCGCAGCTGGTGATCGCCAGCTACGTGCGCCGTCAGCCGATCCGAAAATGGACCTTCGTGCTCGGCAGTATTCTGCAGGCGGCGGCTGTTTTTGCCATGGCACTGGTCGCGCTGACCCTGAGCGGAACGGTGGGTGGAGTGGGCCTGCTCGCCGCACTGACTCTGTTCAGCCTGGCGCGGGGACTGTGTTCGGTGGCCTCCAAGGACGTGCTTGGCAAGACCATTCCCAAAACCCGTCGCGGCCGGGTCAGCGGCTGGTCGGAGTTTCTCGCCGGTCTGGTCACGATCGGCGTCGGCATCGTACTGCTCAGCGATGCCCAGCAGGCCGATGATCGCTCGGTTTACCTGATCCTGTTGGCCGTCGCTGCCGGGTTGTGGCTGCTGGCGGCGGGCAGCTATGCCCTGATCCGCGAATACCCGGGCGCTACCGAGGGCGGCGCCAATGCGCTCAGTGAAGCAATCAAGCGCCTCGGCCTGCTCAGCAAGGATCGCATCTTCCGCCGTTTCGTGATCGCCCGTTCACTGCTGCTGTGCTCGGCGCTGAGTGCGCCGTTTTTCATCATGCTCGCCCATGAAAACACCGGCGGCGCCCTGCTGGTGCTCGGCCTGTTCGTGATTGCCGATGGCCTCGCCCAGCTTGTTTCAGCGCCGTTCTGGGGCCGATTCGCCGATAGCTCCAGCCGCCGGGTCATGATTATTGCCGGCGCCGCCTCGGCCATCGTCGGGCTGGCCCTGATAAGCACTGTGGCGCTGTCGCAAAGCTTCGCCACCAGCGCCTGGCTCTACCCGGCCTTCTACTTTCTTCTGGCCGTCAGCCACGCCGGCGTACGGCTTGGTCGAAAAACCTATATTGTCGACCTGGCCGGCGGCAACCGACGCACCGACTATGTTTCAGTCAGCAACACGGTAATCGGCGTCGTCCTGCTGCTGGCCGGCAGCATCGGCGCGCTTGCCACCGTCATTCCCACCTCTGGTGTCATCCTGATCCTCGCCACAATGGGCCTGGCGGGCGCCGGGCTGAGCGCCAGGCTGCCGGAGGTGAGTTATTGAAGGAACATCTGATCAAAGAACAGTCAAAAACAATGCAACCGATACTCATTCACATGAAAACCATTCAACCCGGTGGCCAGTCAAGCTTTCGGCCGCCGATCAGGTGCAGGTGGATGTGGTAGACGGTCTGACCGCCCTGCTCATTGCAGTTGAATATCAGGCGGTAGCCGTCTTCACTGAGTCCTTCGCGTTCGGCAATCTGACGGGCTGCGAGGATGATTCTGCCGATCAGGTCGGCATCGTCCTCAGCCAGATCATTAAGGGTGGGTATACGCCGTTTGGGGATGATCAGTATGTGGACCGGCGCCTGCGGCTCGATGTCGCGAAAGGCGAGGATATCTTCGTCTTCGTACACGATATCGGCGGGAATCTCGCGCCGGACAATTTTCTCGAACAGGGTGTCTGTCATCAGCTGGCCTCCGCATGGGGTGATTTGTCTCTGGCCTTGTGCACCGCCGCGATGACTTTTTGCGCGGCAGCTTCGGGCGTTGGCAGTTCTTCGGCCGAATCGGATGGCCAGGCGGCCACTCTCAGGGTGCTGTAGAAGACGCCTGGATCGACTTCGATTACGCCGGGTCCACTCCGTCCGCGCTCGGCGGCAAGGGTTGCTTTCATCTGCCCGCGAGCGGCCTGGGCAATGCCATAGGCGCCCCAGCCGGACGGCTGTTCCAGACACTGTTGGTCGGTGATCAGTACATTGAGGGAATTTTCGGGCATCAGCGGCGCAAGCACGGCCGACAGCATGAACGGCGCAGTAATCGAGGTCTGGATGATCTCCAGCCACTCACCGGGCGGCTGATGCAGCACAGGACGCAGTGCTTTGAAGCTGGCGGCATTGTGTATCAGTACATCAATGCGGCCGAAATCGGCGGCCACGGCTTCGGCAAGCTGCTGGTAATCATCAGGGCCAGAGCCCGCCAGATCCATCGGCATCAGCGCCGGTGCCCGGCCGAATTCCTTTTCCAGCCGATCGTGCAGTTCATTGAGACCGCGCCGATTCCGGTCCAGGGCAATGCAGTCGTAGCCGGCCCGCAGGCAGTGTTCGACCAGTGCCTGTCCGAGTGCGCCGGCCGCGCCGGTCACCAGCCAGCGTTGCTGGGTGTCATTATCCATTTTCGGGTGCTGCTCCATCAGTTCCTGTTTGCGCCTCATTGTCTCAGGTTCCCTGGATTGAAATCGGCTGCGCTATCATTGGCTACAATCGAGCACGATCAGACAGTCCATTCAACGACATGCCCTACTACGAATACCGCAGTGCCGAGGAAAGCGGCTGTGACTACTGCGCAGAACCGTTCACCATACTGCAGAAAATGGATGACCCGGTCATGCAGCACTGCCCGTACTGTGGTCGGACTGTCAAGCGCCTGATTTCCTCGCCCAGCCTGCCCGGCCGCCACTCGAAGGCGGCGTCGACCAGCGAGGTCGAAAAAGCCGGGTTTACCCAGTACCGGAAAATTGGCAAGGGCGTTTACGAAAAATCGGCCGGCAAAGGTCCCAAAATTATCAGCTCGGACTGAAGCGCCGGCGCAGTGTGCCGGCGGTCCGCCAGGCTCGCCAGACGTTGCCCATATGTGAGGGGCGTATGCGGTGCTCCACGATGTGTTGCGGTTTGCGCGCCAGGGCTTCAGCCAGGCGACGGTCCAGAGCGTGGCTGACCATCAGATGGCGATGACGCCAGCGCTGCTCGGCTGACAGGGCTTCGATTGCGCTATTGCAACGGCTCAGTGCGCCCTCCAGCCAGGCTCGAATGAGCCCGTCCCAACCGCGGCCGGGGTTGCCATCAAGCAAGTTCTGGCGGCTGATCTGCCAGGTGGCCTGCAGGTCCAGCGGCACCAGCCAGCGATTGGCGCGGGCATCAATGCCGAGGTCGCGGACCAGCCGAACCAGGTAAGCGAAGGCACCCAGTTCCTCAAGTGCAGTAAGTGAATTCGGTTCCGGCTCGCCGATCAGCTCGGCTTCGAGGTGGACCGGCGGGCCGCCTATTTCCAGGCAGTGGCCCCAGGCCTGCTCGCTGCGCTCAAAGCGCGGCGGGACAATCAACCCGTCCAGAGCGCGGATCAAATCCGTGAAGGCGCCCGAAGAAAGCAGCTTTTCGGCACCGGCGGCGCGTACCGCCTCGATGGCCGGATGAGCCGTGTCGCCCGGCAGGGCCTCACGCCACCAGTCCAGCTTGCGCCGCGCCACGTCGGGTTCATTGACCTCATCGGGTACGGCGGCAATTTCTGCAACCAGCGTGCGCAGGGCGAGGATGGCGTCGCGCTGCTCGCGGGGGGCAAACGGCAGGGAGGCCGCCAAAGGCGTGCCGGCTGCCAACATGCGTTGGCGACACCAGGCGAGCGTATCCATCAGGCCTGGCTTGTGGCCAGCGGTCCGGCGGCGATTGCCTGGAGCAAGTCCAGCGGCTGATCGGCAACGCCATCAGCACCCCAGTCATGCGGGCTGCAGCCGGACGGCAAATAGCCCCAGGCTGCAACCCAGGTCAGGCTGCCGGCCGACTGGCCGGACTGGACATCGCGCCGGTCATCGCCAAGAAACAGTGTTGCTTTCGGGTCCACGCCCAGTTCACGGCAGGCGGCCAGCACCGGTTCGGGATCGGGTTTGGGACGTGTTACCTGATCGCCGGCAATCAGGCTTCCAAAGTGCTTGGCCAGCCCGGAGGCGGCCACTACCGGTTTGGCAAAGCGGGAAATCTTGTTGGTTACGATGCCGAGTTTGAGGCCGCGTTCGGCCAAGGTTTCCAGCAGCTCGTTCACGCCGTCGAAAACGGTCGAATGCACCCAGGGATGCTCGGCGTAATAGTCCAGCAGCTGGTTTCGGGCGGCTTGCTGGGCGCGCTCATCCAGCTCGGGAAGTCCGATCGCGATCAGTCCGGCGGCGCCACGCGATACCTGGGCGCGCAGATTCGGCTCGGCCGGGGCGGGCGGCAGACCAAGCTCGTAGCGCACACGGTTGAGTGCAGCAAGCAGATCAGGTGCGCTGTCGATCAGAGTGCCGTCCAGATCAAACAGCACGGCGGTGCACGATTCAGGTTTCATGACGGTCTCATTTTGGCCGATCGGCGAGCAAAAAATAATTGACCCGCGGCGCCGAACCAATATGCACACCGCGCGAGATCGGGTTGTAGCGCATGCCGACGATCTGACGCACAACCAAGCCCGCCTGGCGACACCAGGAGGCCAACTCTTCCGGCCGGATCAGGCGATCATAGCGATGGGTGCCGCGTGGCACCAGGCCCAGTACATATTCAGCCGCGCCGACGGCCGCAGCCCAAGACAGTGCCGAGCGATTGATGGTACTGAACAACAGGCTGCCGCCCGGCCGGCAAAGCTGCGCGCAGGCGCGCACGGTGCGGGACGGCTCGGGCACGTGTTCCAGCAGTTCCAGGCAGCAGACCAGGTCGAACTGCTCGGCCTCGTCCGCGGCCAGCGCTTCGGCCGTGGTGAGCCGATAATCTATTTCCAGACCGCTTTCGCCGGCATGCAGGCGGGCCACTTCAAGCGCGCGCTCGGCCGCATCAATGCCGGTCACGCGAGCGCCGCGCTCGGCCAGCGCCTCGGAAAGCAGGCCACCACCGCAGCCCACGTCAACAACCCGTTTGTCACCAAGCGAAACCTGCGAGTTCAGGTATTCAACGCGCGCCGGGTTGATGTCGTGCAGGGTGCGCATATCCCCTTCGGGGTCCCACCAGCGAGCGGCCATGGCGCCAAACTTTTCGGTCTCGCGCGAATCGACGTTGCTGTTTTTGGAAGCCGCGTTCATGGTTTTCTCTCCAGGCGCAAGCGCCATTGCTCGGATTCAGCCAGGATTCGATTGCTGTCGATGGTCAGCAGCTCGCCGTTGGCAAGCACCCGGCGTCCATCGATCCAGACTTCCCGGACCTGGCGACGTGTAACGGCGTAAACGAGCTGCGAGATGACATTGTGAATCGGGGCGGTTTCGATTTCATCAAGTCCCACAGCGACCAGGTCAGCCGCCTTGCCCGGCTCAATGGAGCCAATCTGCTCATCCAGGCCGAGCGCGCGTGCGCCGTTGATCGTGGCCATGCTCAGCGCCCGCTGGGCCGGAACAGCCTCGGGATCGCCGCTGATGCCCTTGGCCAGCAGCGCGGCCAGGCGCATTTCGGCGAACATATCCAGGCTGTTGTTGCTGGCGGCTCCGTCGGTACCGATGGCCACATTGACGCCGGCCCGGTCCAGGTCGGCGACCCGGCAGATGCCGCTGGCCAGCTTGAGGTTGCTGGCCGGACAATGCAGCACGTGCACGCCCCAGTGAGCCAGGCGCTCGATGTCGGCATCGTCCAGCTGGGTCATGTGCACCGCCAGCAGGCGCGGACTGAGCAGACCGAGGCTTTCCAGGCGGTCCAGGGGCGTCATGCCGTGGCGTTCGCGACTGGATTCGATCTCGCCGGCCGTTTCCAGCAAATGCAGATGAACCGGAATATCCATTTCATCGGCCAGCGCCCGGATACGCTGGAACGCTGCGTCGCTGACCGAGTACGGTGCGTGCGGCGCAAAGGCGGAAGTCACCAGCGGCAGGTCGGCCAGACCCTGGTGCACGGCCAGGCCGCGTCGGAAGTGTTCGTCTTCGGTGCTCGCCCAGGCGGTCGGAACGGACATGATCGGCAGTCCGATGACCGCCCGCATGCCAGCCGACTGAGCCAGATTGGCGGTTACGTCGGGGAAAAAATAGTTGTCGTTGAAGCAGCTTGTTCCACCGCGCAGCATCTCGGCGATCGCAAGCTCGGTGCCGGCGCGCACGAACTCCGCACCAACCCATTGCCGCTCAGCCGGCCAGATGTGATCCTCCAGCCAGTGCATCAGGCCCAGATCGTCGGCCATGCCGCGCATCAGGCTCATGGCCGAGTGGGTATGGCTATTGACCAGGCCGGGGATCAGCGCGTGGGTGGGCAGATGAATGCGCTCAGCGTCCAGGTCGCCGCCAAGCTGATCAAGCGGCACTACCGCCTCGATCAAGCCGTTGGTGACAATAACGGCATGATTTTCAAGCACCTGGCCTTCGGGCTGAACAGGTACCAGCCAGCGTGGCAGCAGGATCTGCCTGGACTGAGTCACTAGCCTTTGACCCGGGACATGTACTCACCGCTGCGGGTATCGACGCGAATGACTTCGCCTTCCTGCACGAACAGTGGTACGCGCACGGTGGCCCCGGTTTCCAGATGGGCCGGTTTGCCGCCGCTGCCGGAGGTGTCGCCCTTCAGGCCCGGGTCCGTTTCGACCACCTTCAACTCGACGAAATTGGGCGGGGTGATGGTAATTGGCGCGCCGTTCCAGAGCGTCGCCTGGCAGGTGTCTTCTTCCTTGAGCCACTGCGCCGCATCGCCGATGACCTGCTTGTCGGCAGCAAACTGTTCAAAGCTTTCCGGGTCCATGAAGTGCCAGAACTCTCCGTCGCTGTACAGGTACTGGAGGTCTTTTTCGAACACGTCGGCAGCTTCGACGCTGTCGCCCGACTTGAAGGTGCGCTCGATAACCCGACCGGTGAGCAGGTTGCGCACCTTGACCCGACTGAAGGCCTGGCCCTTGCCGGGTTTGACAAATTCGTTCTCGACAATCGTGTGCGGATCGTTGTCCAGTATGATTTTCAGACCCGACTTGAACTCGTTGGTACTGTAAGTTGCCATTCTCGCTCCAGATTACAATGTCGCCCCGACCGTTCAGGAACGGGGCGATGATTATCAAAACTGAAAAGATGTTTATCAATGAATCCCGATAGTTTAGCGCGAACCACCGTTTCACCCAAGCGTTCGGACTGGCGAACCCAGCTCAGAATGGCGGTACGCGATCCGGCCGAGCTTGTGCGTCGTCTCGGGCTGCCGACCGACACGGTGCCAAACAAAAGCCGCTTTCCGTTGCTGGTTCCAGAGGCTTGGCTGGCACGCATCGAAGTCGGCCGCGCCGACGACCCGTTGCTCCGCCAGGTTTTACCCGACGCGGGTGAAAATGTCGCCGTTTCCGGCTACAGCGATGACCCGGTCGGCGATCGCGTCAGCGTGGCCGGCCGCGGCGTGCTGCACAAATATCACGGGCGTTTGCTGCTGATCACCACCGGCGCCTGCGCAGTTCACTGCCGCTACTGCTTCCGTCAGGCATTCCCCTATGCGACCGAACATGCCGGAAAAGGGCAGTGGCGGGAGGCGATCGACACCGTCGCCGCCGATTCCAGCATCGAGGAAGTGATTTTATCCGGCGGCGACCCGCTGATGCTGTCGACCCAACGGCTGCGTGAACTCAGCCGGGCCCTGGCCGAAATCCCGCATGTTCGACGCCTGCGCATCCACAGCCGTCTGCCAGTGGTACTGCCTGATCGAATCACTGCCAATCTGCTGGATTGGCTCGAAAATCTACCTTGGCCGGTGGTCCTGGTGATTCACGCCAATCACCCGCAGGAATTCGACGCCGACGTCGATCAGTCCCTGGGCCGGCTGCGCGCGGCCGGCGTGCATCTGCTCAATCAGGCCGTGCTGCTGCGCGGGGTCAATGACTCAGCCGACACCCTGGCTGCGCTGATGGAGCGCAGCTTTGCCGCCGGAGCCCTGCCCTATTACCTGCACCTGCTCGATCCGGTCAGCGGCGCCAGTCGCTTCGAAATCGAAGCCGGGCGTGCCGTTGAACTGGTCGATGAACTGCGCCAGCGCCTGTCCGGCTACCTGGTGCCGAAGCTGGTTCAGGAGCAGCCAGGAGCACCCAGCAAGACGCCGCTACTATAATCTCGGGACCAGCAAGCGCTAAGATTCCGTATACCCCCCTTTGACCAAGGCAGCAACGCATGGCCACCCAGGCAAATGAAATTCGCATTCTGACCGTAACCGACGACCCGTCTGCACCCAAGCGACTGAGCCAGATGCTCGGCGACGAGACTGCCGTGCGGGTATTGTTCGCCGATACCGCCAATGCGGTCAGCCGGACTTTCGAATCCGAATCCATCGATATGCTGATGATCAACGTGGTCTCGGCCGATCTGGGCCTGTTCGAGGCCAGTGTTCGGGCAGCGCGTGAAGCCGGCCGTTTCGTGCCGGTACTTGCCCTGATCGCCGACGATGACAGCGCCGCAGCCATGGTCGTAGCAGCGGCCGGAGTCGAAGGGTTTGTCAACCAGGTCGGCCTGCGCCAGCTCAAGCGTCTGACCCTGACGCAGATTGAATCGCTGCGCGCCCGCAAGGACGCCGAGATAGCGCTCAGGAGCCTGGCCGATATCGAGGATCGCTACACCCTGCTGCTGGACAGCTCCAGTGAGGCGATCGCCTACCTTCACGAAGGTCTGCACATTTACGCCAATCGCGCCTATCTTGAACTGTTTGATTTTGAAGACTTCGAGGACCTGGAAGGCTTGTCAATGCTTGACTTGTTTTCCGGCAGCGACCAGGTTCCGGACCTCAAGAAGGTGCTCAAGGACATTGCCGCCGACAAGCTGCCGGACGACCTTTTGCAGCTGCAGGCCCACCGTCAGAGCGGTACGGCCTTTACGGTGTCGGTGGACTTTTCACCGGCCCGCTACGGCGGCGAGTACTGCGCCCAGATGCTGGTTCGCGAGCAGCTCAATCAGGCCGACCCCGAGCTTGAAGCAGAGCTGCGCAGGCTCAAAACCTCCGACTATCTGACCGGACTGCTCAATGCGCAGAGCTTCGTCGATTTACTCGAACAACGTGTGGCCAGCCGTGACGACACCTCGGGTTTGTCTGTTTTGAGCCTGTCTATCGACAATCATGATGAACTGCTCGACAAGTTGGGCGTGGGCGCAACCGACGAGCTGATTCGCCAGTCTGCCGAGCTGTTCCGTTCGGTAGTCGGCGAGGAAAACAAGCTGGCGCGCCTGCGCGATCATACCTTCGCCCTGATTGCCGACTGCGCCGATCGCAGCGAGGCCGAGAAGCTCGCCGGGGAGCTGGTCGAGAAGTGCGCGGGACGCATCATTGACGTGCGCGACAACAGTCTGACCGTCTCGGGCAGCATCGGCCTGGCCGTGGCCGGCAGTGAACTGCCTCGACCGGAAGCCTTGGTGGATCGCTCTGAATCAGCCCTGATAGAAGCCCTGCGAGCCGGCGGCAAAAGCTTTGTCCGCTACCGTCCGAAGGTATCGGTGCAAGGCGATGAAGACGATGCGGCCTGGGGAGAGCGTATCCGCCACGCGCTTGATCACGATGAGTTCGGCCTGGTTGCCTCGGCAATCACCAGCATGGAAGACGACGATTTTCTGATCTACGAAGTTGAAACCCGCCTGCGGCCCGAAGGCAGCGAGGAGGTCGTCCTGCCATCGGCCTATATGGGCCCGGCTTCACGCACCGGCCTGGCCGGTCGTCTTGATACCGATATGCTTGATCGTGTGCAGGCCCTGGTGGCCGAACGCGGTGAAGACAGCGGTCAATGGCTGATTCCGCTTTCGCTCGATACCCTGGTGGATGAGCATGCAAGTCTGGATCTGTTCAAGCGCTTCAGCGAGGGAGCGCTTGATCCGAGCCGCACCATTCTCGGCTTTCGGGAGCCGGAAGTGCGTGAAAAACTGCGGCCGGTCCAGGCCTTCATTGAGCAGTTCCGCAAACTCGAGTGCCGCTATGCGCTGTGCGATCTTGGACCGGATGCGCCGACTGAAAGCCTGCTCCGCCATCTGAAGGTCGATTTTACCCGCCTTGCCCCGGAAATGATTCAGGACTTGAGCGACAGCGATGATCTGCGCCAGAAGCTGTCGACCCTGGTCAGCCAGGCCCGCGAGCACGACACCCGGATCATCGCGCCGAAGGTGGAAAATACCGGCGACCTGGCCATACTCTGGCAGTTTGGCATCACCCTGGTTCAAGGTGAGTTTGTGCGCGGTGAGGCGACCGCCTAACCGCCTGGGAGCCTGTCGGGATTAACCGATCGTATCGAGGGAAAGGCGGGTTGAAGTCAGACTTTTCGATCTTTTGAGGCGAATAGTGGTGCTATTCAACGAAAAAGAGCGTGAAATCTGGCCCAATCCGGCTCTTCCGCCGTAGATCAGCGTTAAATCCGACAGGCTCGCGGAGTCAATCAGGACCGGGCGTCCATCAGCGCCTGAATTCGCTCTTCCAAGGGCGGATGGCTCATGAACAGCCGCCTGAAACCCTGCCCGACCCGGCCGCGGATACCGAAGGCCTCAACCGACTCAGGTAGCTGAGCCGGGCCATGCGCCTGGCCCAGACGTCGCAAGGCGGCGATCATGTTTTCCCGACCGGCCAGGCTGGCACCGCCGGCGTCGGCACGGAACTCCCGCCAGCGCGAGAAAGCCATGGTGATCATGCTCGCCAGAACACCCAGCACAAGCTGCAGCACAATCACCGAAATATAGTAGCCGGGGCCATAGCCGCGCTCACTTTTGAACACCACACGGTCGATGATCTGGCCAAGAACCCGGGCCAGCAGCAAAACGAACGTGTTGAGCACACCCTGAAGCAGGGTCATGGTGACCATGTCACCGTTGGCCACATGAGCAACTTCATGACCCAGCACAGCCTCAACTTCAGGCGGCTGCATGTGGTGCAACAGACCGGTGCTGACCGCCACCAGGGCCTTGTTGCGCGAGGCGCCCGTCGCAAAGGCATTCGGCTCGGGCGCATCGTAGATGGCCACGTCCGGCATGCCGATGCCGGCTTCGGTCGCCTGGCGCCGGACGGTATCGACCAGCCACTGCTCGACGGAGCTGCCCGGCTTGTCGATCACCCTGGCACCGGTGCTGCGCAGGGCCATTTTTTTCGACAGCAGCAGCGAAATAAACGCGCCGCCCATGCCGAACAGCACGGCAAAAATCAGGATGCCGGCATTGTTGACGTTGATCCCCTGGCTGATCAACCACGGTTCGAGCAGGCTCATCACCACCCCCATAACCACCAGAACAGCCAGGTTTGTTCCCAGAAACAGCGCAACTCTACGCATTACGTTACTCACTATTCGGACCAACGGCCCAGTTGCTCAGTAAAATAGCGTCAGACACATGGAATTCCAAGGCTTCGCGTGAGTGCGATCGAGCCCGTTTCCCGTCCCTACATTGGGCGCTTTGCCCCCTCCCCGACCGGGGATTTGCACTTTGGCTCGCTGGTGGCGGCCGTTGGCAGCTACCTGCGCGCGCGCAGCCAAAACGGACGCTGGCTGCTGCGTATCGAAGACATCGACCCGCCCCGGGAAGTGGCCGGAGCGGCGGCCCGGCAGATCGCTACCCTGACCAATTTTGGACTGCTGCCAGACGCGCCAGTCAGTTACCAAAGCGCCTCGAATTTGCAGCATCAGCAGGCGCTGGCCAAACTGCTCAACGACAACGAAGCGTTCAGATGCGCCTGCGCCCGGCGCGATTTGCCGGACGACGGCAGCTATCCTGGAACCTGCCGCAACGGCCTGCCGCCCGGCCGGGAAGCACGCAGCGTTCGTTTGCGTACCGATCGAGCCCCGGCGGAGTGTTTCGACGATGTCGTCCAGGGCCGGCATTGCGATCATCCCGGCCGACTCAGCGGCGACTTTATCCTGTGGCGCTCCGATGGTCTGGTGGCCTACCAGTTGGCCGTGGTGGTTGACGACGCGGCCGCCGGAATCACTGAAATCGTTCGCGGTGCCGACCTGCTGGATTCAACCGCCCGACAGCTGCTGATCTATCGCCGCCTGGGTCTTCCGGTTCCGGACTGGATGCATCTGCCGGTGGTAACCGATGCAAACGGCCGCAAACTGAGCAAGTCCGATCGTGATGATCCGATCGTTCGCCTGGCACCGCGGCTGGCCCTGCGCCTGGCCCTGCGCGCGCTGGGCCACGAGCCGCCCGTTGGCGCCTTGAGTCTGGAGGCCCTGTGGCAGTGGGCCCGATCCAGTTTTGATGTGCGTGCCATTCCGCGCGGCCCAGTGGCGGTTGGCGAGCAAGCGCGCTGACCAGCGCCCAGCGGCCGGAGTCCTGGGTTGTTCAAGGCGGTCTTGGCGTTATACTTCGAGGTTCACCCGCGTTATGTCGTCTGAGCATGAAGTCCAACTACCTCGATTTCGAACAACCCATTGCCGAGCTGGAAGCAAAGATTCGCGAGCTGCGCAGCGTCGGCTCGGGCGTATCGATGAATCTCGACGACGAGATTGGGCGGCTGGAACAACGATGTCGTGAACAAACCGAAGCCATTTTTTCGGAAC
Source organism: uncultured Wenzhouxiangella sp. (assembly GCA_937876395.1). Lineage (GTDB taxonomy): Bacteria > Pseudomonadota > Gammaproteobacteria > Xanthomonadales > Wenzhouxiangellaceae > Wenzhouxiangella. The sequence continues at coordinate 20,359 of CALEIM010000109.1, forward strand.
TCAACGATTGGCAAATCTCGCAGCTCGCGCGGCATCCTCAGCGTCCCTACACGCTGGATTACCTGCCGATGGTGTTCGATCGATTCGAAGAGCTGCACGGCGATCGACATTTCGCCGACGATCACGCCATTGTTGGCGGTCCGGCCATGCTTGACGGCATGGCCGTCATGCTGATTGGTCATCATAAGGGTCGCGGCACGCGCGAAAAGGTTTACCGCAATTTTGGTATGCCACGTCCGGAAGGCTACCGCAAGGCGCAGCGCCTGATGGAGATGGCGGCGCGCTTCAAAATGCCGATCGTCACCTTTATCGACACCCCCGGCGCCTATCCGGGAGTTGGTGCAGAGGAACGCGGCCAGTCCGAAGCGATCGCCCGCAACCTGGCCGTGATGGCGCGTCTACCGGTGCCAATCGTGTGTTTCGTGATCGGTGAAGGTGGATCCGGCGGTGCCTTGGCGATTGGCGTGGGCGATCGCACCAGCATGCTGCAGTACAGCATTTATTCGGTCATTTCACCCGAAGGCTGCGCCTCGATTCTATGGAAAAGCGCCGACAAGGCATCGGTGGCCGCGGAAGCCATGAGCCTGACCGCGCGCAAACTCAAAGACCTCAAGCTGATTGACAAGATTATCAAGGAACCCTCCGGTGGCGCCCACCGCTCCCCCCAGGAAGTTGCCGTCCGTCTGCGTGAGACGATCATTGCCCAGCTTGGCGCACTTGCCGACCAGCCGGTCGAGACCCTGCTTGAAGAACGCTATCGGCGCTTGATGGCCTACGGAGCTTTCGAGCACCAGCAGTGAGCCCGGCATGTCAGGCGACGGCAACCAGATCCTGGCAGGGCTACCGGGCAGCGGCCGGATACTGATTGCCTTCAGCGGCGGGCCGGACTCGGTCTGCCTGCTGCACAAGCTGCTCCAATCCGGTATCGAGCGCCCGCTTGAGGCCGTGCACATCGATCATCAGCTTGACCCCGGCAGCAACGAGCGCGCCGAGCGCGCCCGAACCATTGCTGAATCCATGGGCGCCGACTGCCGCATCATTACCATCAGCGTCAGCGCTGGCCGTGGACCGGAAGAGGCGGCGCGTCAGGCCCGCTACGCGGCGCTCGAGCGCCAGCTTGAAGCCGATGAAACCCTGCTGACCGCTCATCACGCCGACGACCAGATTGAAACCGTACTGATGCGGCTGCTGCGCGGCGCCGGGCCCGACGGCCTGGCCGGGATGCCTGCGTATCGACGCTTCGGTCCGGGATGGCTGGCCCGTCCACTGATTGACTGGCGCCGCACGCAGATCGAGGCCTGGCTCAAGCATCATGAATTACCGGCCATTGACGACCCGACCAACCGCAGCGAGGCTTTTGACCGCAATCACATCCGCCACCAGCTTTTGCCGGCCATTGCCGAGCGCTGGCCAGGCTACGCGGAATCCATCTTAAGAAGCGCACGCCTGTGTGCCGGAGCGGCCGCGACCATTGACCGCCACAGCCAGGCCGATCTGGATCAGGCCCTGGCTGCTGACGGCAGCCTCGACCTTGTCCGACTTGCGGGGCGATCGGACTATGAGCTTGGCGCATTGATTCACGCCTGGTGCCTGCAACGTGCGGTGCCGCTGCCGCCGGGCCGCTCACTGGAAAGCTTTGTCGGCCAGCTTCATCGTGTCGCCCATGACCGCCAGCCGGCGCTGCGCTGGAACGGCCAGGTGATACGCTGCTGGCGGACTCGGCTGTGGCTGGAAGCCGATCGTCCGGCACCTTCCTGGCGACTCGATTGGGATGGGATTGACGCTCTAAAGCTGCCTGAATCACTCGGCCAACTGCGCCTGGCGGGTTCGCCTTCGGCCGCCGCTCTCGCCCTGGAGGTCCGCTCCGGCACGAACGGTGAGCGCATTCACAACAGTGCCGGCCACAGTGCTGGAGTCAATCAGTTACTGGCCGAAGCCGGTGTGCCACCGTGGCAGCGTCCGCTGTGGCCGCGGATCTGGCAGCGCGAAACCCTGCTTGCCCTGGGTGATCGCTGGCTGAACCCGGAATTTGCCCGCCAGCTAAAGGCCCGCGGCCAACGCTTGAGTTGGGATACATTCGAGTTAGAATCAAAGCCATGAGCAAACAGACAAGCACGCCAGAACCGCCTGCCGATAAACCCGATTTCGAATCAGCCCTGGAAGAGCTTGAGGGCCTGGTCGCGAGCATGGAATCGGGAGATTTGAACCTGGCCGAATCACTGGATCGCTTCAAGCGCGGTATTGAGCTGTCGAAACAGTGTCATCAGATGCTCGACCAGGCCCGCTTGTCGATACAAATCCTGACCCGTCCGGAGGACGAAGACAGTGCCGAAGACTTCAATCCATCCGGCGACTGACGCGTCGCCCGATCAAGCATGAGCAGACTTGTCCTGTGGTCCGGATCGGTACTGATCCTGGTCCTGATTCTGGCAGCGTGGTATGCCTACTACGGCGAACAGCGTCCGCCGCAAGATCATCCGCCATCGGCCCAGGCAAACGACGAAGCAATCCATCGGGTCTGGCAAATCTCGGCTGAAAACGAGCGCTTCCAGCAGGAATCAGACCTCAGGCCCAGCGCAAAGAACCTGCGACAACGTATTGATATCCAAAGCGGAATCGATCGGATTCCGGATCAGATCGAACTGCCGCTATCGGATGGCCGGGTGTTTTCGGCGCCGCTCACCCGCAGCGAAAAACACCCCAACGGGGACGTCACCTGGCTGGCCCGCAACAGCGAGGAAGAATCGGCTTTGCTGACGATTGGTTCTACCGGAGTGTTTGCTCGCCTGCGCAGCCACGGCCAGGTTTTTCAGGTCACGACCGATAACAACGGCAGCTGGATTCTCGACCTGTCCGATGCACAGCTGGACGTCGATCATTTCGGCCATGATGTGCTCGTCGCCAGCGACCAGGACCGACCTTCTGAACTTTCGCCGGCCTGGCTGCCGCCGACGGTGCCGACCAGTCACCGCCCGGGCGGCATGGCGAGAATTGACGTCATGTTTGTCGCCACACCTGATCTGAGCGCGCGCTATCCCGGCGATCTGTTGCCAACGCGCTTCAATCACTTCGTCGCGATCGCCAACCAGGCCATGATCGACTCACGGATCGATGCCCAGGTGCGCATGGTTCACCATCTGCGCAGCGATTATCAGCGCCATCAAAACAACGAACTGGCGCTGCCGGACCTGCGAGCAGCCGTGGCCGGCCAGTCGATCCCCGGGCTGAGCGGACTGGCCTCGACCCGTTCCCGCCACGGCGCCGATATCGTCGCCATGATCCGCACCCACGATATTGACACCCGAGGTAACTGCGGCATTGCCTACTTCCCGCAGATCAACTCGAATGGTCAGGGGGCAGCCGAGTTCGGCGTGCATATCACCAATGATGGAATGAGCAACTGGTCGGTGTGCTCGGATGCCGTGTTTACCCACGAGCTGGGTCATAACCTCGGCGCCCATCACCAGCGCGATACGGTCTCTTCGCCCGCTCCCCAGGCAAGCAACTTTGCCTGGGCCCGCCTGGGCCGCTGGCATACGGTGATGGGCAGTTTTGCTACCGGCCACGACGACCGCTACCGTCGTCTCGACCTGTTTTCCAACCCGGCCGTCCAGTGCGGCGGCCAGCCCTGCGGTTCGACCCAGGCCGGCGACCGCGCCGACAACGCTAGGACAATCAATCAGCTTGCGCCCATCATTGCTGCTTATATGGGCGAATCTGGCCGCACCGACACTCACCCCGAGCCGTCCAATGGCGACCAGGATGGCGACGGGATATCAGATCGCGACGATCCCTGGCCCTTCGACCCGTACAACGGTGAACTGCCGCCGATCGACGAGCCCGAATTGGTGTTCAGCGCGCGCCACTTGAAACAGCCTGAATCAGCCGCGCAATGGGAGCTGCTGGTGGTCAGCAGCGGCAATGACCGGGTGCTTTCCTGGGGTCTGGACGGCCGCTATCGCGGCGTGGTGACCGCGCCGGAAAAAGTCCATGCCGGGCCGATTCTGACTGAGCATTCCGACCTGATTGCCGATGAATCAGGCCGGCTCTACCTGCTGGCCTCCGAAGACGTGCGCCGCTACGACCGGCTCAGCGGACGCCTGATCGACGTCTTCCTCGACTCCGGCCTACCCGCGCCGCGCACCCTGCAAAGCGCCTTTCCACGTGCGCTGGGCTGGATTGATGAAGAACGTTTAGCGGTGCTCGGCGACAGCGCGATCGAGATCTATGATCGCGACGGCCGCCACCTCAATCCGCTGGCAAGCAATCCGATTGGCGATGTGGCGAGCTGGCGTTATGCACTCAACCTGCCGCTGCGCGCGCTGGCCGTTCACGACGACACGCTGTACGTTGCCGAAGCCGCGCAGCAGCGTATTCTGCGCTTTTCCACTCGTCATGGCGGCCGCAGCCAGGACTTGCTGAGCCGTGTCGATTCGCCGCTGCTCGATCCGCGCGACATGGCCATCGGCCCGGACGGTCTGCTCTACGTGGCCAATGGCTCGGTCAATAATGTGTGGCGCTTCGCCCTTGAGCCTGGCGGTCTGGCCGAAGAGTTCATTCTATCTGGCCACGGTGGCCTCGACTTTGCCAGCGCACTGGCCTTCGGGCCGGACGGGGAACTCTACGTCGCCAGCCGCGAAAGCCACGAGGTGCTGATCTTCGATGCCAGCGGACAGCCGGTCGGCCGGCTTACGGAAAGCGGCGGTGATGCACTGCGCGACCCCGCCAACCTGCTGCTCGTACCCGTGCTCGACGAAATCAGCCCCGGCCACAGCGGTCAGTACTTTGTGCCTGAGCGTTCCGGCGAAGGCTGGCTGCTGGAGATTCTCAATGAGGACGTTGCGGCGCTAAGCTGGTTTACCTATCCGCCGTCGACTGGTGTCGATACAGACCAGGCCTGGGTCGTGAGCGTCGGCCAGATCGAGGGATCGAGTATCGTTTTTGATGAAGTGCTGGCCACCCGCCTTCTTGATCCGGCCGCGCCGATCGAGTCCGCCAATATCGAAACTTTGCCCTGGGGTCGCCTGACGCTCGACTTCAGCAGCTGCGATTACGGACGGGCAAGCTTTGAAAGCCCGCTGTTTGCTGCCGAAGGCACGCTCGACTTTGTCCGCCTGAACGGCATCAGTGGCCTGCCCTGCGGCAGTCTGGACCAGCAGCCCAATGCGGCCGCACCCGGAATCAGCGGGCAATGGAATGATCCGGACAGCAGCGGCCAGGGCTGGTTTCTGCAGGAGCTGGGCGATGGCCGGGTGCTGACCGCCTGGTTCAGCTATGCCGAAAACGGCGAACAGCTCTGGCTGGTCGGCGATGGCGAGCTTGATGGAAACCGCCTGATATTCGATGAGCTGATCCAGCCTGCCGGCACCCGCTTCGGTGCTGAGTTCGAGGCCAGTGAAATTGACTACCCCGGCCGCGGCAGCCTGGAGCTGGAGTTCATCAGCTGCTCGCAGGCCATCGCGAGCTACGACACCACCCTGCCCTCGTTCGGGCAAGGTGAGCTGTACCCCGAGCGTCTGACCAGACTGGCCGGACTCGACTGCAGCCTTGACTAGACTTCAGTAACCCTCAAGCAAATCAACGCCGTCGGGAACCTGAAAGTCAAACAGCTCGTCGGAGAGCTCCGGGTTGCGCTGCAGGTCATGGAGCACCAATCGGGTGAGCTGGCCGAAACTGTCTTCGATTTCCAGACGGTCCGGCAGGCCGTTGCTGAAATACAGGCGGCCACGCTCAATCTCGCCGTTGGCATCGAGCGGCTCGAATTCGATCAGACCGAGGCCGCTGGCGGTAACCCGGTAAAAGCGATCGAGCAACTCCGGGCGGGTCAGCACCAGCAGCGGTGATTGGGACGCGTCCGGCTGCGGGCGCACCGTGACCTGTTCCAGGGATTCGTCGTAGTGCCACAACTGATCACCATCGGCAACGATTTCCTGCGGAAACGGCTCGCCATAGTTCCAGCGGAAGCGATCCGGGCGAGCAAAATAAAACTCGCCGCCAGCTTCCTCGACCAGCCGACCGCTCGCATCGATCGTGATCTGTTTGAACTGTCCGGACAGGGTGTCGAGGTCGGCCGCAAACTGATCAAGCTGGGTGCGGCCAGCGTCAGAACCGGAGGCGGACAGGCTTACCAGCAGCAGCAGGCTCAGCCATTTGGTCATGGTATCGATTTCCCTGTTGAAGTCGGCGTGTGAGTGTGCGCGAAAATGGCTGAACGAAGCCTGACTCAGTCGCGCGGCGGCCGCGGCGCAAGCACCTCGCGCTGGCCGTTGTGCTCCGGCGGGCTGACCACGCCCTGAGCTTCCATTTCCTCGATCAAACGGGCCGCCCGGTTGTAGCCGATGCGTAGCTGGCGCTGGACACTGGAGATAGACGCCCGCCGACTTTCAGTAACGTAGGCCACCGCCTTGTCGTAGAGTTCATCTTCGGAATCTCCGCCGGCCGCCTCGGGCAGACCGGTGGCGCCGATCTGCTGACCGTCGGCCGTGGTCTGGGTGTCGGACAGCACTTCGTCGAGATAGTCGGGCGCACCGTGCTGTTTGAGCGCCTCGACCACGGCATGCACTTCGTGATCGTCGACGAAGGCGCCGTGGATGCGCTCAGGCAGGCCCGAGCCGGGCGGCAGATACAGCATATCCCCGTGACCTAGCAACTGCTCGGCGCCCTGCTGATCCAGAATGGTGCGTGAATCGACCCGGGACGATACCTGAAACGCCATGCGGGTCGGAATATTGGCCTTGATCAGACCGGTAATCACGTCCACCGAGGGGCGCTGGGTGGCCAGGATCAGGTGAATCCCCGACGCCCGCGCCTTCTGCGCCAGGCGCGCTATAAGCTGTTCGATCTTCTTGCCGACAATCATCATCAGGTCGGCAAACTCATCGACCACCACGACGATATAGGGCAGCTTGTCCAGTGCCGGCGGCTGCTCGCCTTCAGCCAGCGAAGACGGGTCGGTGAAAGGATCGAGAATGGGCTTGCCCTGGTTGGCCGCCTCAGTGATCTTGCGGTTGTAGCCGGCCAGATTGCGCACCCCGAGCGAAGCCATCAGGCGATAGCGGCGCTCCATCTCGGCCACGCACCAGCGCAGCGCATTGGCGGCATCCTTCATGTCGGTCACTACCGGGGTCAGCAGGTGCTGAATACCCTCGTAGACCGACAGCTCAAGCATTTTCGGATCGATCATGATCAGGCGAACCTGATCAGCGCTGGACTTGTACAGCAGGCTCAGGATCATGGCATTGATCGCCACCGACTTGCCCGAACCGGTGGTCCCGGCCACCAGCAGATGCGGCATGCGCGCAATATCGGCCACCATCGGCTTGCCGGAAATGCTCTTGCCCAGGCCCAGAGTCAGCGGTGAGCTGGATTTTGCATAGACCTCGGAGGCCAGGATCTCACGCAGGTAGACCACCTCACGATTCTGGTTGGGAATCTCCAGGCCGATAACGCTCTTGCCGGGGATCACATCAACCACGCGCACAGAAATTACACTCAAACCACGCGCCAAATCCTTGGAAAGGTTGGAGATTTGAGAGCCCTTCACCCCCGGGGCTGGCTGCAGCTCAAAGCGCGTGATCACCGGCCCGGGATGCACCGCAACGACCTCAACCTCGACGCCGAAATCGGCCAGCTTGAGTTCGACCTGACGGCTCATGGCCTTGAGCGCTTCTTCGGAATAACCGGCCCGCTGGACCGGCGCTTCGTCGAGCAGTTCCAGCGGCGGCAGCTCGCCGCGCGCCAGGTGCTTGAACAGCGGCTGCTGACGCACGGTTTTGCCGCTGGTCTTTGCAGGTGGCGATTCCACGCGCGGTTCGATGCGCACTTCCTTGCGTGTCTTGCGCTTGATCGAATCGCGGCGACGCAGTTCATCGCGCTCGGCGCGGGCGCGCCGGCCAGCAAACCAGTCACGACCCTGGGCTGCCTTGGCTGCCAGCCAGGCCAGGCCGGCCAGCACAAGCTTGCCGGTGCGATCAACCAGGCCGATCCATGACAGACCGGTAAACAGGGTGATTCCGGCCAGGAATATGCTCAGGCTGATCAGCACCCCGCCGGTCAGGCCCATGCTGTCGACCATCGGTTTGGCCAACACCGCGCCGATCATCCCGCCGCCGAGTTGCGCGGAATCAGCGCCGGCCTGCATGGCCAAAAGCATGCAGCCGGTCAACACGGCCAGTATCAGACCACCGCTGCGCACACCCCATTCGGCCAGGCTGGCCGGCTCACCGCGCTCCTGCAAGACCCGCATTCCGGCAAAACCGATCAGCAGCGGTGCCGCATAGGCCATGTAGCCGAACAAGGCCAGGAACAGATCGGCCAGCCACGCGCCGAATGCGCCACCCAGATTGCCGATCCGGCCATCGGTCGCAGTTCGCGACCAGCCCGGGTCGGACTGGTCATAGCTGAGCAGGCACAGCAGCAGATAAACGGCCGCGACCAGAATGAGCAGAAACAGCGCCTCGGAAAGGCGCCGTTTCAAGGCCAGCGCAGACTGATCGTTCGATTGACGCTGCCTGGCGCGCTGACTCACAGGATTGTCCGCATCGATATCGTTACCCGGTCTGCTTGAGCGCCGGATGGACCAGCTCCCCGGCAGCCAGGTTGACGCCCTTGTGCAGGGCCGGTACGGCCTGCCATCCCGGCCGTGCCATGCGCTGCACGTAGGGCAAAATGGCCGCCGACAGCGCCTGGCTGGCGGTGCGCGGCACGGCGCCGGGCATGTTGGTCACCGAAAAATGAGTCACTCCGTCAACCTGGTAGGTCGGATCAGCATAAGTCGTCGGGCGGCTGGTTTCCACACAACCACCCTGATCGATGGAAATATCGACCACCACCGCGCCCGGGTTCATCGCCGCGATCATTTCCTTGGAGACGACGTGCGGCGCGCGCGCTCCGGTCACCAGCACGGCACCAATCACCAGGTCCGCCTGGGCCACAAACTCAGCGACTGTGTCGGCATAAGGGTACAGGGCGCTCACGTTGGGGCCGATGGCCATCATTTCGCCGAGCCGGTCCTGGCGCATGTCAAAAGCGGTCACGCGCGCTCCGGTAGCCGCGGCCAGACGAGCCGCGTTGCCCCCAGCCGCACCGGCGCCGAGCACCACGACGTGGCCGCGGTCGGCCGCCGGCAAACCGCCGAGCAAAATGCCGCGACCGCCTTCGGGCTGATGCAGAAGATGAGTGCCGACCTGCACGCCGATCCGTCCGGCAATATTGCTCATTGGCGCCAGCAGCGGCAGGGCGCCTCCGGCGTCCTCGACCGTCTCGAAGGCGACCGCCGTCAGACCGATCTCGAGCAGCCGTTCGGTCAGCTCGGGCTCGGCGGCCAGGTGCAGATAGCAGAACACCAAATGTTCGGAGCGCAGATGGTCAAGATCGCCGGCCATCGGCTCCTTGACCTTGACCACCAGCTCGGCTTTGTCGTACAAAGCAGCGGCATCGGGCATGACTTCGACGCCGACCTGGCTGAAGTCCTCGTCGGCAAAACCGCTCTTTTCGCCGGCACCGGCCTGAATGAAAACCTCGTGACCCGCCTGCACCAGATCACCACAGGCCGCCGGCACCAGCGCGACTCGCCCTTCAAGCGTCTTGATTTCGCGGGGGATTCCGATTCGCATTCTTGAGTTGCTCCTTGCAAAAGCTGCCAAAATAAACAACGACCGATCCTCCTTCAAGGATCGGCCAACTTGGATTGAGTGACCGGCGACCGCAGATTACTGCCCTGGAAGCGCACGGCCCGAACCGGAGAAATTATACATGTCTGACCCCCGTCATTTCCGGCTCCTGATCCTTGGATCAGGTCCTGCCGGTTACACTGCGGCCATTTACGCCGCGCGCGCCAATCTGGCGCCAACGGTAATCACCGGCATCGAACAGGGTGGTCAGCTGACCACCACCACCGACGTCGAGAATTGGCCGGGCAGTTATCCGGACCTGCAGGGGCCGGAGCTCATGCAGCAAATGGCCGCCCATGCCGAAGCATTCGATACCGAGCAGGTTTTCGACCATATTCAGCGCGTTGATCTGTCCGCCCGACCGTTTCGCCTTGAAGGAGACAGCGGCAGCTATAGCTGCGATGCCCTGATCATCGCCACCGGCGCGTCGGCACGCTATATTGGTCTGCCCTCGGAAGAGGCCTACAAAGGTCGCGGCGTATCGGCCTGTGCCACCTGCGACGGTTTTTTCTACCGCAACAAACCGGTTGCCGTGATCGGCGGCGGCAACACCGCCGTCGAGGAAGCCCTGTACCTGGCCAATATCGCCAGCAAGGTGACTCTGGTCCACCGGCGTGATGAACTGCGCGCCGAGAAAATTCTCCAGCAGCGTCTGTTCCAGAAGCAGGCTGAGGGCAAGATCGAGATTCGCTGGGATCACGTGCTCGACGAAGTGCTTGGCGACGATGACGGCGTCACCGGCATGCGCATTCGCCACGTCGACAGCGGGGAAGCCAGCGACATTGATCTTGACGGGGTTTTCATCGCCATCGGGCATGACCCCAACACCGGCATTTTCACCGACCAGTTGGACATGTCCGACGGCTACATTCACATCCACAGCGGCCAGGACGGCATGGCCACGGCCACTTCCGTGCCCGGCGTATTCGCCGCCGGCGACGTGGCCGATCACATCTACCGCCAGGCCGTCACCTCGGCGGGCTTCGGCTGCATGGCCGCACTGGATGCCGAGCGCTACCTTGACGAACTTGGCGACTGAAATCCCGGGCTCTGCTTATTCCGACATTGCCGAATCAGCCTGGAACGGGCTGAGCGAAAACCCCAGCCCGTTTGTTGACTGGCGCTTCCTGGCCAGCGCCTCGATCTCTCCTTCCCGCTCCTCATAGCGCCGGGTTAACTCACTCATGGTTTGCTCTGCCCGACTTTCGGCCCTGCTCACAAAAGATTGCTGAAGCTCCGGGATGCGGATGGCAAAACGCTCCTCCGCCCGGCGGGCCTCGGCTAGGGCCTGGTGGATTATTTTATCCCGCTCCTGGCTGGCTTGATCTGCTAACGCCTAAGCACGCAGCTCCGCATCCAGAAGGCGCTTTAAGGTCTCTTTTGC
>CALEIM010000110.1 GCA_937876395.1 uncultured Wenzhouxiangella sp.
CATTGCCACCGCGCTGGCCGCAGCCGACCGCACCAGCGGAGCCGATTTCCGCGGCTGGCTGCAGCAGCGGGCGCGGGCGGGCGGGGCCGAGCCGGACGACCGCGAGATCCGGGTGCGGGCTCTGGCGCTGGGTTGCCTGATCGAGGGCCTGGCGGTGCGTGCGGTACGCGAACCCGACATCGAGCCGGAGGTGCTGCAGGCCACGCTGGACCTGCTGTTGCCGCAGTTGACCACGTTCAAGCCGGCCTGAGCCGTTCAGCCTCGACTGTGGCCGGCAGCCGGCTGCGCTTGGGTTCACCGGGCGCAGGACCGATAATTGATGGATGACAGAATCCAAGGGTTTCGAATTTCCCGGCCGTTTCGAGCTGGCCGCGATGGGCGCCGCCGGTGCCGATCTGGCGCAGCGCGTCCCCGATCTGCTTGAAGGGCTGGGTCTGGCGGTAGACCGGCAGTCGCTGCGCACGCGTTTGTCCAGCGCCGGCAACTACGAATCGGTCTCGGTGGCCTTCCTCGCCGAAACCCGCGAACAGCTTGACGCCGCCCATGCCGCACTGCGCGCACTGCCGGAGATCAAGTGGACGCTGTAGCGCGTCCGCTGCACGTGCACGCGCTGGGTCGGCGCGACTACGTTCCGGTGTGGCGCGCGATGCAGGCCTACACCGATGCGCGCAACGAGCATTCGCCCGACCTGCTGTGGCTGGTCGAGCACGATCCGGTGTTCACTCAAGGGCTGGCCGGCCGGCCTGAACACCTGCTCAACCCCGGCAATATCCCGGTCATCCAGACCGACCGCGGCGGCCAGGTAACTTATCACGGGCCCGGCCAGATCGTCGCCTATCCGCTGATTGATCTGCAGCGCTCGCGCACCGGCGTGCGCAGCCTGGTCGAACGTTTGGAACAGGCGGTCATTGATGTGCTGGCCGAAATCGGGCTGACCGCCAGCCGCCGCGACGGCGCCCCAGGCGTGTTCATCGGCGGCTCAAAAATCGCCTCGATCGGCCTGAAGGTGCGGCGCGGCTGCACGTTTCACGGCCTGGCCTTCAATATCGACATGGACATGGCCCCGTTTTCCCTGATCAACCCTTGCGGTTTTGCCGGGCTTGAGATGACCCAGGTGGCCGCTCAAGCGCCTGAGCACGCCGATTGGAATGGCCTCGCCGAGCGTCTGGCCGACGCGTTTTGCGCGCTGATGGGTTACCATGCCATGAAGGGCGCTATGCCCTGTCTGGGGACGCGCCAAACTTCCACCGCTTGAGCCGGTCTGAGCACTAATGAACAATTCATTGACCCGATTGATACTCATCCTGCTGTTGGCCGCGCTGGCGGTGCCGACCCTGCTGATGCAGCAGCCGGCCAGCCAGGCCACCGCAGCCGTCAGCACGCCGAGCGATCAGCTCGCCCCGGAGTCCAGGCACCGCTTCGCCAGCCGTCTGGCGACGCGTTTCATGACCAGCTTCCACTACCGCAGCCCGGAAATGGACACGGCTTTTTCCGAGCGCGTTTTCGATCAGTATCTGGCCATTCTCGACCCCAACCGAATCTACTTCAACGCGGCCGACGTCGCCGAGCTGTCAAGTTTTCGCCCGCAGTTTGCCGACGCCATCCGGACCGCCGATCTCGACCCGGCCTACGTGATCTTCAACCGCTACCTTGAGCGGGTTGACGAACGCATCGCCCAGGCAAAGAACCTGCTGCAAGCCGGCTTTGATTTCACCGTCGACGAGTCCTACCAGTTTGATCGCAGCGAAGAACCCTGGGCCGAAGACAATGCGGCGCTGAACGAAATCTGGCGCCAGCGCGTCAAGAACGACTGGCTGCGCCTGAAGCTCGCCGATCAAGATGAAGAGGACATTGCCGAGACCCTCGGCGACCGTTACCAGAACCTCCAGCGCCGCATTCATGAGTTCAACAGCGGTGAGGTCTTTTCCTTCGTGATGAATGCCTTCACGCGCTCGGTTGAACCGCATTCGACCTATATGTCGCCGCGCACCTCGGACAACTTTGAAATCTCCATGCGTTTGTCGCTCGACGGCATCGGCGCGATGCTGCAGCGCGAGACCGAATACACCACCATCATGGAAATCGTGCCCGGCGGCCCGGCCGACCTGGACGGTCGCCTGCAGGCCGGTGATCGCATCATCGGCGTCGGCCAGGATGAAAACGGTGAAATAGTCGACGTCGTCGGCTGGCGGCTCGACGACGTCGTTGACCTGATTCGCGGCGAGCGCGAGACGGTCGTACGCCTGGAAGTCCTGCCGGCCGATATCGGCCTGAGCGGACCGTCGCAGGAGATCCGCCTGGTGCGCGATGAAGTCAAGCTCGAAGAACAGGCTGCCAGCAAGGAAGTCATCGAACTGCCCGGCGACGAGCCGCGCCGGATTGGCGTCATCCGCGTGCCGGTGTTCTACGTCGACTTCGAAGGTCGTGCCCACAACCAGCCCAACTATCGTTCCAGCACGCGCGACGTGCGCCGCCTGATCAACGAACTGCGCGATGAAAACGTCGATGGCCTGGTGGTCGATCTACGCGGCAACGGCGGTGGCGCGCTGGTCGAGGCGACCACCATGACCGGCCTGTTCATCGATACCGGTCCGGTGGTTCAGGTGCGTGATTCACGCGGCAACGTCAAGCTCGAGCGCGACAACGAGCCGGGCATGGCCTGGGATGGCCCGCTGGCCGTGCTGGTGGATCGGCGCAGTGCCTCGGCCTCGGAAATTTTTGCCGCCGCCGTGCAGGACTACGGCCGCGGTGTGATCATCGGTGAAAACACCTTTGGCAAGGGCACGGTGCAAAACCTGATTGATCTCGATTCCATGGCCCGCGACGAAGACATTCGCCTCGGCCAGCTCAAGCTGACCATGGCCCAGTTCTATCGCGTTGCCGGCGGCTCGACCCAGCACAAGGGCGTGGTTCCCGATATCGTTTTGCCGACGGCCGGAAATCCGGACAAGTGGGGCGAAAGCGCGCTCGACTTCGCCATGCCCTGGGCCGAAATCGAGCCGACCGAGTTTGCGCCGGTCGCCGATCTTGAGCTCCTGATCGACGGCGCTCGCCATCGTCACGAACTGCGTCTGGAGAGCGATGAAGACTTTCAGGCGCTGTTCGCCGAGCTGGCTGATTGGGAAGAAAACAGCCAGCGTGAGACCATCTCGCTGCTCGAATCAACCCGCCGGGCCGAAATGGAAAAAGCCGAAGCGCGGCGCAGCGCCCTGTATGGCGGCAGCGGCGCGGATCCAGATGAAGAAAGCGACGCGCTGGATGCCCTCGGACCGGCCGGTGAGGTCATGGCCGACGACGATGAAGACGACGAGCCCGACCTGTACCTGACCGAAACTGCGCGCATTCTGAGCGACCTGATCGACCTTGACCGGGAACGCCTGCTGGCGCATCGCCCGAGCGAGCAGTGATCGGCCGATTGGTCTGATTCGATGAGCGACGCACAGCTCCGCGTCGCCCGCGTGGCGGTGCCGGTTCCCTTGCCGCGCCTGTTCGACTACCTGCCGCCTGAAGGCGAAAACCTGCCGCCGCCCGGCAGTCGCGTGCTGGTGCCGTTTGGGCGCCGCCGCCTGGTCGGTCTGGTGATCGATGTCGGCCCGGCCAGTGCGGATGTTTCTGGCGCGCTCAAGCCCATTGAATCACTGCTCGATTCCGCCCTGATCCCGGCCGATCTGCTCGACCTGCTTCAATGGTGTGTGCGCTACTACGTCTTCGCCCCCGGTGAAGCGGTCAATTTGCTGCTGCCCGGAGCCTTGCGCCGTAGCCAGCCGTTTCGTCCGAAAGTCCCCCAGGGGTTTGCCTTGACCGCGGCGGGCGCCGTGGCCGACCTGGATCGGTCGCCGCGCCAGGCCGAGATTCGAAAGCGTCTGCAAAGCGGCCCAGCCTCGCGCACGGAACTCAAACAACTCGCCAGCGACGCCGTGCTGCGGCGCCTGCAGGCCCAAGGCTTTATCGAGCCGGTCGAAGAAATCAGTGCTGCCCCCGCGCCGGCGGCCGGTCCCGCGCTCAACGCTGAACAGCGGCATGCCGTGGCCGCCATTCTCCATGCCCGGCGGCGATTCGCGCCGTTTGTGCTCGCCGGCGTGACCGGCTCGGGCAAAACGGAAGTCTATCTGCAGGCCGCCCGAAGGATTTTGCGCAGCCGGCGCCAGGTGCTGATCCTGGTGCCCGAAATCGGCTTGACCCCGCAGCTCGTGCGCCGCTTCGAGGCCCGCCTCGGCGAAACCATCCACGTCTACCATTCGGCCTTGAGCGCCGGAGAGCGGCTGGCCTGCTGGCAGGCTGCGCGCAGCGGAAAGGCGCGGGTTGTGGTTGGCACCCGCTCGGCGGCCTTCATGCCCCTGGTGCGGCCCGGCCTGATCGTCATTGATGAAGAGCACGACAGCAGCTTCAAACAGGCCGAAGGTGCGCGCTACCACGGTCGTGACGTGGCCGTGGTGCGCGCCCATACGGCTGGCGTGCCGATCGTGCTTGGCTCGGCCACACCCTCGCTGGAGAGCCTGCACAACGTCGAAACCGGCCGCTATCAAAAGCTTGTGCTGACGCGCCGGGCCGGTACGGCCCGGCAGCCACACTGGCGGATCATCGACACTCGCGGCAGCCGCAGCGAACTCGGTCCACAGCTTGTCGACGCCATGAGAAAGCATCTTCGCGCCTCAGGCCAGGTGCTGATCTATCGCAATCGGCGCGGCTACGCGCCGGTGCTGATGTGTACCGAGTGCGGCTGGCAAGCCGACTGCCGGCGCTGCAGCGCCCACCTGACGTTCCATCACCAGCAAGCCAGTCTGCAGTGTCATCACTGCGGTGCCCAGCGGCCCAAACCGCTGCGCTGCCCGGAGTGCGAATCGCCCAATCTGCTGCCCCTGGGCGCCGGCACCGAACGGCTCGAAGAAAGTCTCAAAGCCGAGTTTCCGGACATCCCGATTCACCGCGTGGATCGCGACGCGATGCGCGGCAAACACGATTTCGAAGAACTTTTGGCCGAGGTTCGGGCAGGTCAGCCCTGCGTACTGGTCGGCACCCAGATGCTGGCCAAGGGCCATCACCTGCCGGGCGTGAGCCTGGCCGCCGTACTGGACGTTGATCAGGCCCTGTTCAGCGCCGACTTCCGCGCCCCGGAACGCCTGGCTCAGGTGGTTTACCAAGTCGCGGGCCGCGCCGGGCGGGGTGAGCTTGAAGGCGAATTCCTGCTCCTCACCCGTCATCCCGAACACGTGCTGCTAAACCAGTTGGGTTCTGGCGATTACCTGGCGACAGCCCGCTTGCTGCTGAAAGAGCGCAGCGGCGCTGAACTGCCGCCAGCCCGCGGCCTGGCCCTGCTGCGCGCCGAGGCCCAGCAAGCCGAACCGGCCCGCAGCTTTCTAAACACGGCCGCCCGGCTGCTATCCGCTAACAAAATCAGGGTGACCGGCCCACTGCCGGCCATCATGACGCGCCGCGCCGGCTACTGGCGTTTCCAGCTTTGGCTCGAATCCGAAAGCCGTTCGCAATTGACCGGCCACATCTCGGCCCGGCTGCCCGAACTGCACGCGCTCAAATCCGCCCGCTACGTGCGCTGGCACGTCGACGTCGATCCGCTGGAACTTTAGAGTTGTCGGCCCGAACGATCCCGGTCCGCCGTCCAGCGGACTACGCCAGCACGAAGCCCTGTCGGG
This sequence comes from uncultured Wenzhouxiangella sp., assembly GCA_937876395.1. Taxonomy (GTDB): domain Bacteria; phylum Pseudomonadota; class Gammaproteobacteria; order Xanthomonadales; family Wenzhouxiangellaceae; genus Wenzhouxiangella. The sequence continues at coordinate 5,652 of CALEIM010000110.1, forward strand.
TCTGGCCCGACAGGATCCCGTCCCTCAGCCTTCGTTGTCGAGAATGACCCGCGGCCGCATCGGCGGATTGACCCAGCGAACCTCAACCCCGGTCCGACGAGCGGCATTTTCTACCGTGCTCATGTAGTGGGAATCAAGTTCAACCGGAGACGCCTTCTGCGGACCGCCGGCACAGCCGACCAGCAGCACGGAAAGGATCAGAGCAAACAATGGCAAGAACTTCTTCACGGTCAACCTCCTGAGCCGATGGCGGCCCTCACAAATTGTTGACATCCCCAGCATACGCCCGATTTAACGTGGCCGCAATCGGTCGTGCGATCACGATTTGCAACCAAGCTCGTTCCGCGGTACAAAGGAACTGCAGGGGTATTTACGCACTGACGGGGCAGAGCGAAGGGGAGGTAGCATGGCTAAATTATCTATTCTTGATCAGATCGAATCGGGCGAACGAGCCCGGTTGATTCCGGTGTGCAATGCGCGGCAGAAGGAGCTTGCAGCAGTCTCGGTGGTGCTGGCGGTGTTCCGGATCGTGCCGGAGTACGCCAAGCTCATGCTGGAAGAGGTCGGGGCGCCAAGCAGCACGCGCTCGCAGCTGACAGCCATGACCGAGGTGTGTTTCAAGAAGCCCAGGCAGACACGCAAGAACCTGCCGCGGCCGGATGGGTTGCTGGTGGTCGACACTTCCCGTCGCGAATGGACGGCGCTGGTCGAAGGCAAGATCAAAAATGAGGAGCTCAAGACTGAGCAACTGGAACGATACCTGGATCTGGCCCGGGAAGTCGGCGTCGATGCATTGATTACCATTTCCAATCAGTTCGCCACCGTGCCGAGCCATCATCCGGTTCGGGTCAACAAGCAAAAGACGCGCGGTGTCGATCTCTATCACTTCTCTTGGCTGTCACTGTTGAGCAATGCCCAACTCCTGGCCGAAGCCGACTCGATCAAGGATCGCGAACAGGCTATCGTGCTGAAGGAACTTATCCGCTTCCTGGAGCACGATCAATCCGGAATCCAGCCGTTCGACCGCATGGGGCCGCTGTGGAAAGACATCTGCGCCAAGGTGCAGAATGCCGAAACGCTGAAAAAGACCGACCCAATCCTTGAGGCCTCCATCGCCGACTGGCACCAACTCTGCCGCTACCTGGCGCTGACCTTGAGCACCCGCATCGGCAAGCGCGTCTCAATTTCGCTCAACCGAAAGCACAGGAAGCGCCCACAGGTACGCGTCGACGACCACATCAACACCCTGATCAGTCGCTACCGGCTGGCCGACGATTTCACCATTCCCAACACCGCCGGAGTCATCCACTTGGAAGCCGACCTGCGCCGGCGCACGATCAGTTTATCTATGCGTTTGGACCCGCCCGGCGACAAGAAGCGGCCGACGGCCGCTGTCAACTGGCTGACGCGACAGTTGAAGGACAAAAAGCCCGACAACCTACTGATCACCTGCCACTGGCCGCGCAGAATCGAAACTACCACGCTGAACTTCCAGGATGCGGCCGAACATCCCGAAGAGTTGATTCCAGAGGGTGTATCGGAACTGCCCACGGCCCTGGAAGTCAGGCGAGTGGTCGATCTGGCAGGAAAGTTCCGCGGCGCGAAGACGATGGTTGAGAATACAGTCATTGCTTTTGTCGATTTTTATCGGCAGGTGGGGCAGAACCTGACGCCTTGGGTGGCGCCGCCACCGAAGTACAGAAAGCGGGGTGTTGAGGAGGAGGCAGAGACCGAAACCGAGACAGAGACGGGGCTGGCAGAAGATTTAAATGATCATGGATTTGAGCGGGAAGCCAATGACTGAGCTTCTTTATCGAGAGTTGCCCGGCACCCTGAAGCTCGATGAGCAAGCTACGACCAAAAGATATCTCGGTGAGTAAGGTGGGTTGGCTGCCTCGACGGCGGCAAAGAAAGCTTCGTCCTGGTTGATCCAGAAAATAATGATCTCGTAATCGATGCAGCCGGTACTGCCTGACGCATCCTCGCCGACCATTCCGAGCTCTGTGAGAGCTTCCACGACCCGGGTGACGGACTTTTCTGGTTTGCGTTTGAGGTGGCTGGCAGGGGTGGTTGAGTCCATGGGGCGCCGGCTAGTTGGTCTCGGATCGTGCGGACTTGGGCCGGCAACGCCTTTGGGGTGACAACGAATTCCGTGGCAAAAACCGCGGTTGGGCAATGCTTTCGATTGACTTCACAGTAAAAAACGATGAAAATTGCCGGCTACCCCGTGGCTACGTAGCTCAGCCGGTTAGAGCACAGCACTCATAATGCTGGGGTCGGTGGTTCGAGTCCACCCGTAGCCACCAATTTTTCTTTCCCGAGAATCAATCGGTTACGGTGGTTCTTGGGCAAATTTTTGTGGCCATTTTCGGCCTCGGAAAAGTGCTTGGGACCAAACTGGGACCGCCCTGGGACCACCGATCTTTGGTTCCAGAACGATCTGACCCAAGCACTATCCGCCACTAATCGGGAATAGTTCCTGGAAAATCGCCAGTGAATGGCGCAGCCTCATGGCGCGTCATCGGTTGGTCGATGCCTCTCCAGGCAGGCGTCGTCTTCATATGCGGTCACAGCGGGCGTGCCACAGACAAAGCGGTTTGCACGGCCTTCGGTCGGCTGTTCTCGTCGCTGGCGCTGCCGGCCTTCGGATTCCCTCGCTTGAGGCGCTCGGCGCCACCCGCGGGCACAAGTCCAGAAGTTTCGGGAAACCCTTGCAATCGATTGAATCAAACGCACACTTTACCCCTTTGAGTCAGAGCCTTGGCTAACCAGGCGGCCCCACCACCACCCCTTTCAATTTGGTCGTTGGATCGCTTCTAATGCTCTGCGAGCGGTGGCAGTGCCTTGAAAAAGCGAGCCAGATAATCCTGCTCATACATGAGAACATGGATTTTTTCAAGCTGCTGGAGTGGCACCCCGCCCTCATGCGTGGCCTGGTTCCGCAGCCTCCTGAAGCGACTGCGCGACTCCGGACGGGAGAATCCGCCCGTTCGGCAACCTGCGGCGGAGCCGGCGCGGTTGCCGGCCGCAGCCCAGGCGATCGAAGGAATGTACTTTCGCCGCTTGACGACACCGCCCTGGGCCGGCGACGCTTGGCTGCT
>CALEIM010000111.1 GCA_937876395.1 uncultured Wenzhouxiangella sp.
CAACGACCCGGTGGAGATGGATTTCAGACGCGTGCGATGCGTAGTTGCCCGCGGGTCAAATTGCGTAAATGCTCGGCAAATTCGGTGCGTCGTTGGGCCGGAACGGTGACCAGCAGGACCACACCTTCACTGCCGTAATCCTCGTCGAGCTTTTCCCCGGCGAATTCCGACAGGGCGTGGTGGGCGGCGTCAACAAACTCAAACGGCAGACTCAGGCGCAGGCGCACCATGGCGACGATTGGCGTGCTTCTGGCCTGGCGCAGCGCTTCTCTGGCGGTGTTGCCGTAGGCCCGGACCAGACCGCCGGTGCCGAGCTTGATACCGCCGAAATAGCGGATGACCACCACCACCGTCTGATCAAAACCCTGGCTTTCGATGGCCTGCAGGATCGGCCGGCCAGCCGTGCCGCCGGGTTCGCCGTCATCGTCGAAGCGGTAGCTGTCGCCAATCAGCCAGGCCCAGCAGTTGTGCGTGGCGGCAGGCTCGCTTACCCGGGCGATGAAGTCCTTGGCCGCCTGCTCGCCATCTGCGGCTGCGGCATGGGCAATAAAGCGGCTTTTCCTGATTTCAGCCTCGTGGCTGATCGGTGCAGTCAGTCGTTGACTCATTTGAGCTGAGCGTCTCGGGCGTCGTCAAGGACTTCAACATCTACTTCAAAAGAATGCATCAATATATTGATTTGATTTCCTTTTATGAACTGATTTCTTTCTGTCAAGGGCTGCCCTTCGGGGTTTCTGACCACCGCGTAACCGCGCTCAAGCACGGTCAGAGGGCTGACGTTGTTGAGTGAGCGGACGATTCCGCCAAGCTGCTGTTCGCGCTGTTCAATGGCCTGTTTACCGGCGCGTTCCAGGCGCAGTCTGGTGGCGCTGATGCGCTCGTCCAGACGCTCGATCTGAGCTTTGGGATGGAAGGCCCGCAGGCGGCCGTCCAGGCCGTGCAGCGCGCGTTGGCCGATCTCGGTCTGGCGTTTGATGGCCAGTTTGCCGCGTCGATCCAGATCAATCAGGCGACGCGATGTTTCAGCCAGACGACGTTCCGGGTGCTGCTGGTGCAGGCGGTTGGCGAGAAAATCGAGGCGCTGTATCCGGCCCTGCATCATTTGTTCGGCCGCCCGGCCGAAGCGAGTATCCAGGCGCTGCAGGTGAATGCGAAGCTCCGGCCCGTCGGGGCTGGCGGCAACCGCCGCAGCGGTCGGTGTGGGTGCGCGCAGATCGGCGACGAAATCGGCCATCGTGAAATCGGTTTCATGGCCAACACCGCTGACAATCGGCGTGGTGCAGGCGTAAATTTCCCGCGCAAGCTGCTCGTCATTGAAGGCCCACAGGTCTTCGAGTGAGCCGCCGCCGCGAGCGAGAATAATCACCTGCCCAAAGGCGTGCCGATCAGCCGCTTTCAGTGCGGCAATCAGCTCGCCCGGCGCCGCCTCGCCCTGGACCTGGCTGGGATAAATACGTACTTTGGCGCGCGGCCAGCGGTGGGCGAGAGTCTGGAGAATATCGCGGATTGCCGCGCCCGAAGGGGAGGTCACGACGCTGATGCGTTCCGGCCAGCGCGGCAGGGTCTGCTTGTGTGCTTCGTCAAACAGACCTTCGGATTCAAGTTTTTTCTTCAGCGCCTCGAATGCCTGGGCCAGCGCGCCGGCGCCGGCTTCCAGCATTCCGTCGGCGATCAGTTGATAGTCGCCGCGCGGCTCAAACAGGCTCAGTCGTCCGCGAACCAGAATCTGCATGCCGTTCTCGGGCCGAAAGCCCAGGCCCGAAGCACTGGATCGGAACAGGGCGCAGCGAATCTGGGCGCGTTCATCCTTGACTGTGAAGTAGAGGTGTCCCGAGGCCGGACGGGCGAGATTGGAAATCTCGCCGCTGACCCACAGACGTGGAAAGCCGGCCTCCAGATGGAGGCGAACTTCCCGGTTCAGTTCGACAGGGCGGTAGACGCGGGTTTCTGGGCCGGGAGCGACGGTGGGCATGGGGCCGGATTATACCGCCG
>CALEIM010000112.1 GCA_937876395.1 uncultured Wenzhouxiangella sp.
CAATTCATTCAAGCCGACGCCGCTTCGCGGCGCGGCTTAATTCAGGCGTTAGGCCTCAGGAGGCAGCTATGCCGCGACATGAGAAGATCAACTACGTTGAGTATCCGTCGCGCGACCTTACGGAGACGAAGCGCTTCTTTGAGCGGGCGTTCGGTTGGGCGTTCGAGGATTACGGTCCCGACTACGCCGCATTCTCCGATCAGGGGTTAGACGGCGGCTTCTTCAGGTCTGACCTGGCGGCCCGTACCGAAACCGGAAGCGCTCTCATCGTTCTCTACAGCGAAGACCTGGAAGGGACGCTGGGCAGGGTTGAGGCTGCCGGCGGCAAGGTGATAAAGCCGATTTTCAGCTTTCCCGGTGGACGCAGGTTTCACTTCGTCGAGCCCGGTGGAAATGAGATGGCTGTGTGGTCAAAGCCTGAGGATTGAAATACTTACAGATCGGCATGGCCGAAACTTCCGGTTGTATTGCAGTCTGGTTTTATGCAGACAATCAATAAACTGTGTTGATCTGCAAAATCTGCGGTTTCATCAGTTTTGAGTGGAGCATTGGCTGAGGTACGTACGTCATCAGGCGACACCTTGAAGACATAGGAAGTCGGCCATCTTGCCGGTGCCGGCAGCGATCACCCCGCGCGCCGGAAAGTCAGGTTGATGCGCTGTTGGCCGAGCAGAGGGTCTTCCGCTTCGCCCAGCGGGGCGATGCCGTGGTAGCGCAGGCGGTCGGGGCCGCCCCAGACCAGCACGTCGCCGTGCTCAAGCAGCAGTCGCCTGACTTTGTCTGCACGTTTGAACCCGCCCCACAAAAAGGTCGCCGGCAGGCCCAAGGAAAAGGACACCACCGGGTGGGCGAGATCTTTTTCGTCCTTGTCCTGGTGCAGTGACAGCCTGGTTCCGGGGCGGTAGCGGTTGATCAGGCAGGCGTCGGGGCGATAGTCAGGAAAGCCGGCGGCTTCGGCCGCTGAACGGGCCAGAGCGGCGAACAGCTCGGGCATCGGCGGCCATGGGCGGCCGGTTTGCGGATCGTGCCGGCTGTAGCGGTAGCCGCGATGGTCGGATATCCAACCGAGTTCGCCGCAGGATGTCATTGACACCGACATCGGGTAGCCGCCGGGGGTGATCAGGTGGCGGAAGGGCGAATTTCGGGAAATCTGACGAACAGTTTCGATTATGCCGGCACAATGGGCTGCCAGCCGCCCCTTGAACAGTACGGCGCCCTCGGCAATCCGTTCGCTGGAACCTGGAGCGTCTGCGCTGTCGAAAAGTTGACCGGATACGGACATGATGATGACGTGATGAAACTCTGTGCCTGCCTGACATCAATTTTAGCCCTGCTGCTGTGCGGCCTGCTGCAGGCCGCGCCGATTTCGCCTGCTGAGCGCGACGCGGTTGTCGAGCGGGCCGACTCCCTTCAACGGCTGCACAGCCTGCTGGTGCTGCACGACGGCGAGGCACTGATTGAGCATGTGCGTCGCGGTCCGGGACTTTCAGAGCCGGTCAATCTCAAATCTCTGTCGAAAACGATTCTTTCCGCGCTGGTCGGGATTGCCATCGAACGCGGCCTGATTGAGAGCGTGGACCAGCCGCTGGTGGAGCTGCTCGGCGAGCAACGCCCGCAGGGGCTTGCGGCCGCGGCTGAGCGGATCAGCTTCGGCCATGCCTTGTCCTTGCAAACCGGGCTGCGCAGCACGTCAGGACGTTATTACGGCGCCTGGGTGCAAAGTGACAACTGGGTGGAACACGCGCTGACCCGGCCGATGGTTGCTGATCCGGGTGAGCGCATGATCTATTCGACCGGCTCGACGCATCTGGCCGGGGCGGCGCTGGTCGAGGCCAGCGGACAAACGCTGCTGGATCTGGCCCGTGAATGGCTGGGTGAGCCGCTCAATATTCGCATTCCCGACTGGATGAGCGATCCGCAGGGTATTCATTTTGGCGGCAATGAAATGCATCTGAGTCCGCGTGCTCTGGCGCGTTTTGGAGAAGCTTACCGGCTGGGTGGCGTGGTCGACGGTCAGCGCGTCATTCCGGCCGACTGGATTGACACTTCGTGGACGCCACGCGGGCGTTCGCCGTGGAGCGGGGATGACTACGGCTACGGCTGGTTCATCGATCGCATTGGCGGTCAGCGCGCCTATTACGGACGCGGCTACGGCGGGCAGGGTCTGTTCGTTATCCCTGATGCGGCCTTGACGGTAGTGATTATTTCTGACCCGACGCCGCCGTCAAGCGGCAGCCGTTTTTCTGGCGTCAAGCGGCTGGTGGCCGAGATTGTGGAGCTCGTCGATTAAACCCAGTCGCGCGGCTGGAGGTAGTCGTTCAGCCGGGCTTCGGCCGATTCCGGTTCGGGCTGCCAGTCATAATGCCAGTGGGCCACGGCGGGCAGGCTCATCAGGATGGATTCGGTTCGTCCGCCCGATTGCAGGCCAAACAGGGTGCCGCGGTCGTAGACCAGATTGAATTCAACGTAGCGCCCGCGCCGGTAGCGCTGGAAATCGATCTCGCGCTGGCCGTAGTTTAGCTGCTTGCGTTTCTCGACGATGGGCCGGTAGGCGGCCAGGTAGCCGTCGCCTACGGCGCGCATATAGGCAAAGCAGCGTTCAAAGCCCCAGTCGTTGAGATCATCAAAAAACAGGCCGCCGATGCCGCGGGTTTCCTGACGATGCTTCAGATAGAAATAGTCGTCGCACCAGCGCTTGTGTTCAGCATAGACCTGCTCGCCGAAGGGCGCACACAGGTCGTGGGCGGTCTGGTGCCAGTAGCGGCAGTCTTCGTCAAACGGATAGTAGGGGGTGAGATCAAATCCGCCGCCGAACCACCAGATTGGCGCCTCGCCTTTCTTTTCGGCGGTGAACAGGCGCACATTGGCGTGGCTGGTCGGCACATGGGGATTGACCGGGTGCATGACCACCGAAACGCCCATCGCCTGAAAGCGGCGTCCGGCCAGCTCGGGACGGCTGGCGCTGGCCGCCGGCGGCAGTTCACTGCCGTGAACGTGGGAAAAGTTGACTCCGCCTTTCTCGAATACCTTGCCGTTCTGGATGACTCGGGTTCGGCCGCCACCGCCTTCGGGCCGCTGCCAGGCATCTTCCTGAAAGCGGGCTGCCGTATCGCTGGCTTCGAAGGCGTTGCACAGGCGATCCTGAAGCTCAAGCAGATAGCTTTTGACGCTGTCGACGTCGATATTCCGGGTTGTCATAAGTATTAGTTGCTGACCGCCTTCTTTTTGGCTTTTTTCTTTGCGGCTTTCTTTTTAGACGCCTTCTTTTTTCCCGCCTTTTTCTTCGCCGCCTTCTTCTTTGCGGCTTTCTTGTTGCCGGCTTTTTTCTTGCCGAACTTGCCGCGGCTGCCCTTGGGCGGGGCTTCGGCCAGCATTTTCTGGCATTCGGCCAGACTCAGGCTTTCGGGCTCCTGGTCCTTGGGCACGCTGGCGTTGCGCTTGCCGTCGGTCACGAACGGTCCGTAGCGGCCCTTGAGCACCTGGATGCCTTCGGCGGCGAAGTCCTGGATGATGCGCTCTTTCATGCGCTGCTTGTGTTCGGCCACCAGCTCCAACGCCTGCTCCAGGGTGACCTCGTGCGGGTCGTGCTCCTTGAGCGAGACGAAATTGCGCTGGCCGTAGCGGATATAGGGGCCGAATCGACCGATGTTGGCCTGCACCGGTTCACCTTCGACAGTTTCACCGAGATTGCGCGGCAGCTTGAACAGCTCAAGCGCTTCTTCAAGCGTGATCTTGTCCATTTTCTGGCCTGGGCGCAGGCCGGCAAACAGCGGTTTGTCCTCGTCCTCGGCCGCGCCAATCTGGGCAAACGGCCCAAAGCGTCCCAGGCGCACAATCACCGGTTTGCCGGTTTTGGGGTCGGTGCCAAGCTCGCGCGCCTGCTGGGCTTCCTTGCGGCTGACCGTTTCTTCTTTCTCCCGGACTCGGTCGATGAACGGCTGCCAGAACTCTTCAAGTAGCGGCACCCATTCATTCTCGCCGCGCGAGATCGCGTCGAGTTCGTCTTCGAGCCGGGCGGTAAAGTCATAGTCGACGTAGCGGTCGAAGTGCTTGGCCAGGAATTTGGCCACCACCAGACCGGTGGAAGTCGGGGTGAAACGGCGGTTCTCCAGCTCGACGTATTCGCGGCTTTGAAGCGTCTGGATGATCGATGCGTAGGTTGACGGCCGACCGATGCCGTAGTCTTCCAGGGCCTTGACCAGAGAGGCTTCGGAGTAGCGCGGCGGCGGCTCGGTGAAGTGCTGTTCGGGGCGAATGGCGATCAGCGGAATGGCATCGCCTTCGTTGATTTCGGGCAGGCGGGTGTCGGCTTCGGCACGGGCATCCTGATAGACCTTCAGAAAGCCCGGCTCAATCAGAGTCGAGCCTGCGGCGCGGAAGGTGGCGTCGCCGACGTCGAATTCGGCGCTGACCGTGTCGTAGACGGCCGGGACCATCTGGCTGGCGACCGCGCGATTCCAGATCAGCTCGTAGAGCCGGTATTGCTCATCGTTGAGATGGTTGCGAACCTTGATTGGCGTGAGCTTTGCGGAAGTCGGCCGGATGGCTTCGTGAGCCTCCTGGGCGTTCTTCGATTTGGACTGGTAGAAATTAGGTTTTTCCGGAACCCGCGTGGCGCCAAATTCAGCCGCGATCGTTTGGCGAATTTCATTGATTGCGTCACCGGCCAACGACACCGAGTCGGTTCGCATGTAGGTGATCAGGCCTTCGCTGCCGCTGCCGGTGTCGATGCCTTCGTAGAGCTGCTGGGCGATGCGCATGGTGCGCTGAGTGGTGAAGCGCAAGCGGCGCGCGGCCTCCTGCTGCAAGGTCGAGGTGATGAACGGCGGCTGCGGCCGGCGTCGACGCTGGCTTTTCTTGACCCGGGCGACCTGGAAGCGACCGTCAGCGGCCTGCTCGATCTTGACCTTCAGTTCGCTGGCCTGGGGCTCGTTGCTGATATCGAACTGGTCCAGCTTGTTGCCGTCAAGGCGCACCAGGTTGGCACTGAATGCCGCGTCCTCATCGGCGCCCAGATCGGCCTCGATGGTCCAGTATTCGCGGGCTGTGAACTGCTCGATTTCCTCTTCGCGCTCGACGATCATTCTCAGCGCCGGAGACTGAACCCGGCCCGCCGACAGGCCGCGGCGCACCTTTTTCCACAACAGCGGCGAGAGATTGAAGCCGACCAGGTAGTCGAGCGCGCGGCGCGCCTGCTGGGCATCCACCAGCGGTTCGGCCAGGTCGCGCGGCTGGGCAAGCGCATTTTTGATTGCTCGTTCGGTGATTTCGGAAAACACCACGCGCTTGATTGGCTTGTCGGAGTTGATCCCGCGCTGTTTGAGGATTTCGGCAATGTGCCAGGAAATCGCTTCACCTTCGCGGTCAAGGTCAGTGGCCAGGTAGATCGCATCGGCTTTTTTGGCAGCCGCAACGATCTTGTCGACGTGCTTTTTGTTGCGCTCGATGATGTCGTAGTGCATGGCGAAACCCTGCTCGGGATTCACCGCGCCTTCTTTTGGCACCAGATCGCGGACGTGACCATAGGAGGCAAGCACCTGGAAATCGGGGCCCAGGTACTTGTTGATGGTGGTCGCCTTGGCCGGCGATTCGACAATCAGCAGATTTTTAGACATGGAAACCTGTTTTTTTTGGGCTGCGGGTGCCGGCGAGTTCAGCCGAGCGCCGGACCCTCACCAGAAAAAGCAGGGTACGCGCAGCGAGCCGTGCCTGCAAATGCAAGGCTGTATGCACTCAATGGCGGTACGCCCCCTCTTCATCGAACATCAGATCTTCCATCCAGGCATAGTTCGCTTCCTGGCCCGGCTGGTTGAACAGGATCATCAGTATGACCCACTTGACGTCGTCGAGGTTGATGTCTTCATTTTCGAGTGCCGCCAGACGGTCAATGACCATTTCGCGGCGCAGCGGATCGAGCACACCGACGTTCTCCAGGTAGAGAATGAAGCCGCGGGCCTCGACGTCCAGGCGCTGGCTCTCCCCTTCGGTGAAAACGCGGATCGGCTTGTTTTCATGCCCGCCCAGCTCCGGCAGCTTGCGCTGCTCGGCCAGGCCGTCGAGCCAGGCAAAGGCGTGGTCGATCTCGACGTTGGAAAACCCGGCCTCTTCCAGGCTGTCACTCAGGGATGCGCGGTCGGGCTCTGCTTCCGGCTCTTCGTAAATATAGTTCTCGAACAGGTACATCAGCAGGTCGAGCACGTTTTCCTTCATTCAATCCTTCCTTGACATGATTCGGCTGTAGCGGCTGCCGGCGTGGGCACCGACCTGGCCGTCGAGTTCGAGCATCAGCAGCATTGAGGATACCGCCGCTGGAGTCAATTGTGAACGCTCGATGATTTCATCGACCGGCGTGGGGTCGAATCCGATCGCAGCCATTAGCCGCGCGTAATCCGGGTCGGAGTGGATATGCGGTGACTCGGTGGATTCCTCAAGCCCTCCAGCAAAATCGGTGGGTCTGGGTGTGAGCAGGTGCTCGAGATCCCCAGCCAGTTGTCGGGCCAGCGGGCCAAGTTCAGCGGCCACTTCATCGGGCGATTCGACCAGTCGCGCGCCTTCGCGGATCAGGCGATGGCAGCCGCGCGCCTGCGGATTATGCACCGATCCGGGGATGGCAAATACCTCGCGGCCCTGCTCACCGGCGAGTCGGGCGGTGATCAGCGAACCGCTTTTCAGGCCGGCCTCCACTACCAGGACGCCCAGGCTCATGCCTGAAATCAGGCGATTGCGCACCGGAAAATGGCCCGGCAGCGGCGCCGTGCCCGGAGGAAACTGGCTGATCAAAACGCCAGAGGCAAAAATCTTTCGGGCCAGGTCACGGTGCCGGGCCGGATACACCTGATCAAGCCCGGTGCCGGCCACAGCAACGGTGGCCCCACCGACATCGAGGCAGGCCTGGTGGGCGCTGCCATCAATGCCGGAAGCCAGGCCGCTGGTGATGACAAAGCCCTGGCGGGCCAGACTGGCGGCAAAGTGCCGCGCGTGTTCCAGACCGCCCGGGCTGGCTTTGCGGCTGCCGACGATGGCGATCTGGGGCCGCACCAGAAATTCCGGCTGACCGGCGGCGAACAGCGCAATCGGCGCGTCGGGAATGCGCCTGAGCAGCGGTGGATAGAGCGGATCATTCCAGGTGATCAGCCAGCGCTGATCACCTTCAAGCCAGTCCAGGCAGCTTGCCAGGCGCTCGGCGTCGGGCTGCTCGATCGAGCGCACCGTCGAATCGGGCAGACCGGCCTGACGAAGTTCGCTGCGCGAGGCGCCGGCCCAGTCGAGTGGATTGTCAAACCGCTCGGCCAGCGCGGCGAAGCGCCTGGGCCCCAAGCCATCGGCCAGAACCAGGCGCAGCCAGTCTTGAGCGTGCTCTGGTGCGGGCATGGCTCGCTGAATCAGAGCCGCTGATCGGGGTGTTTGAGGATATCGTCGATCTGAATGGTGGTGGCGCTGCCTTCGAGTACCAGCGCATAGCTGACCCGCTCAAAGGAACGGAACACCATGACCTGGCCGGCAAACTCGTCGGGCAGATCAACCCAGCGCTGGTCGGGAGCATTGGCTGCGGCGCGGGAGTAGGGCGGATAGCCGTACTCGTCGCGGAACGGCTGGCCGGGTCGGAAGGCGGCGAAGGTGTGGCCCGCCTCGATGCCGTCGGCCGTGCCGAGATTGATGGTCACGACCTGGTAATGGCCGGCGCCAAAGCTGCTGCCGGAAATGGCAATGACCTGGCCGTGATCGGGAATTGAATCCATCGCGTGCGGGTGGAAATACGGATTGTAGATGTGATCGTCCAGCGGCAGCACGAAATCACCGTCCATCACTTCGGCCTGACCGGAGACGATTTCGACGATGGTCGGGTCGCCGGTCTTGACCACACGGCCCTGGGCAATCTCCCACAGCTCATAGCCGATGACCGGATAATGGAAACGGTCGATGCGCCCAAAGGTCGATTTCCACAGTCGGCTGGCCGGGCGCATGTCGGAACGAACCTGACCGGGCCCGCGCAGAATCTGATTGGTGCGAATCTCGCGCTCGGTGCGCGGATTGGCGCTGCGATCTTCGAACTGGTAATTGATCCGCGCCACGGCCACGGCATCGCCGACGCTGGCGCCGTCGAGGCCGCGCACATAGCTGCGGTCACCGGGTCCGGCGAGGTTGCGCCGCTCCTGGTTGGTGATGATGTAGGGGAGTTGTTCGAACTGTTCGGCGGTCAATACCCGCGGTGCGTCGAGAAAGGGCCTGACGGCATCGAGCGGGATGGTCGAGATCGGCCCGTCAATCGCCTCGCTACGAACGCCGGGTGAAAGACGGCGCACGGTTTCGTCGACGCGCAGACGTGGTTCGCCGCCAATAAAGACCAGCGAGATGACGTCACCCGGATAGATCAGATGCGGGTTGTCGATCTGTGGATTGGCATCCCAGATCGCCGGCCATTGCCAGGGCCGGGTCAGAAACCGGCTGGCGATATCCCAGAGCGTGTCCCCTTCCTGCACGACGTGTTCACGTGGGTGATCGTCGCGCAGTTCTACGTCCTGAGCCTGTACGGTGAACGCCGCCAGTATGATGGCGGTCATAATAATGATACGTTTCACGGAGCGATTCCCTCCAGATGGGCTCACAGGCTTGATTTTTCGAAGACTATCATAAACATTATCATTGTAAAACGCACCTTTAAGTGGCTTTCTTAAATTCTCATGTCAAAACTCAGGATTCTTGAATTTCCAGACCCGCGGCTGCGGCGCGTCGCCAGGCCAGTTGATTCGGTCGGTGAAGTCGAGCGCCGACTCGCCGATGACATGCTCGAGACCATGTACGCGGCCAACGGTATCGGCCTGGCCGCAACCCAGGTCAACGAGGCCATTCGGCTGGTGGTGATGGATCTCAGCGACGAGCGCAATGAGCCCAGGGTGTTCATCAACCCTGAAATCATTGAGCGCAGCGGCAGCCAGGTCTGTGAAGAAGGCTGCCTGTCGGTGCCCGGCGTTCAGGCCGAGATCGAGCGCGCGGAAACGGTCACGGTGCGCGCGCTCGACCGTGACGGTGAAGCCTTCGAGCTGACCGCCGACGGGTTGCTGGCGGTATGCATTCAGCACGAGATTGACCACCTGGATGGCAAGGTCTTCGTCGATTACCTCTCGCCGCTCAAGCGGCGCATGGTCGAAAAGAGGCTGCGCAAGCAGCAGCGCGAACAAGCCACGGCCTGATGAGAATCGTGTTTGCCGGCACGCCGAGCTTTGCCGTGCCGGCCCTCAAGGCGCTACTGGCTGACGTTCGCTGGCGCCCAATCGCCGTGCTCACCCAGCCCGACCGCCCCGCTGGACGGGGACGAAAAACCGGCTTTGGGCCGGTCAAGCAGTGCGCCGTCGATGCCGGCATTGACGTGCTCCAGCCGCCCAGCCTGAGAACCGTTCAGGCCCAGGCCGCGCTGGCCGCGCTGCGTCCCGAACTACTGGTCACGGCCGCCTACGGCCTGCTGCTGCCGGCCGAAGTGCTGCAAATTCCCGAGCATGGCTGCTGGAATCTGCACGCCTCGCTGCTGCCGCGCTGGCGCGGCGCCAGTCCAATCAACCAGGCGGTTCTGGCCGGTGATGAAAGAACCGGAATTTCGTTGATGCAAATGGATGTTGGCCTGGACACCGGGCCGGTGCTGCTCCAGGCGGCCACGGACATCGGCTCGGACGAAACGGCCGGCGAGCTGCACGATCGCCTGGCAGGGCTGGCCGCCGAGCTGCTGATCGACGGTCTGGAACGGCTCAAAGCCGGCAGCTTGCCGGCCGCGCAGCCACAGAATTCCGAACTGGCCACCCATGCGCCGCTGATCGGCAAGAGCGATGCCGAACTCGATTGGCATCGTCCCGCCGAAGAGTTGGCGCGCGCGGTACGTGCCTATCATCCCTGGCCGGTGGCCTTTGCCGAAATCGAGGGCCGAAGCTGGCGCATTCTCAAGGCCCGCGCCACGGCCGGCGCCGCGCAGCCCGGCAAGCTGGTAAAAGACCGCGCCCCGGACGCCGTGGCCGTCGGCTGCGGCCGCGGCGTGCTCGAAATTTTCGAACTGCAGGCGCCGGGTCGTCGGGCGGTAGCTGCAGCGCGTCGGGCCCCTGCGGGAGGTGGGCCAGGGCCTGGCGGTAGGCGGCCTCCGCCTCGTGCAGGTCACCCATGGCGGTGTGGGCATTGCCGAGGTTAGCAAGTGGATCATGCTCAAAGTCCTCCAAAAAGCACTCGGCCTGGGTTGCGCTCGTGACCCGCAGCACAGCTTCCAGCCCCTTGCTGAAATAAGGAGCCAACAGGGCGTTGGATGCATAGGCATAGTGGTAAGAGACAGCGGGCCCATGGGTTGCCTGACTGAGAACGGGCTGGGCTGAGGTATTGTACCCTATGCTGAGCTCCGCCTGCAGCCTGCTGTCACTCAGGAGCTGGTTAAATCTGGTGCCGGTCTTGCCCTGCTGGTTCAGCGCGCTGATACCTGGCGCTTTAAGTTCGTATAGGGTTGCCGGCTTGAAATAGCTTCCGTGGAATTCG
>CALEIM010000113.1 GCA_937876395.1 uncultured Wenzhouxiangella sp.
CGGGGGTCTGAGGTCTGAGGTCTGAGGTCTGAGGTCTGAGGTCTGAGGGCTGAGGGCTGAGGGCTGAGGGCTGAGGGCTGAGGGCTGAGGGCTGAAGAGGATACTCAAATAACAGGGAAGCAGGTTTTTTGACTTTCGTTGAATCTTTGAATGATTTGCACCCGGCGGCCCTGGCGGCCGCCGTTTTCGTTTTCGGCCTGCTGATGGGCAGTTTTCTCGCTTGAAAATGAATTATGTAATAATTATAATGTAGTTCGTGGATTACCTGAATTTCGAATGGGACCAGCGCAAGGAGGCGACAAATCGCCAGAAGCATGGCGTTTCGTTCGATGAGGCCAAAACTGCATTTTCTGACGAGTTCGGTCGACTTATCGCTGACCCGGATCATTCTG
Organism: uncultured Wenzhouxiangella sp.; assembly: GCA_937876395.1. Taxonomy (GTDB): domain Bacteria; phylum Pseudomonadota; class Gammaproteobacteria; order Xanthomonadales; family Wenzhouxiangellaceae; genus Wenzhouxiangella. The sequence goes on from CALEIM010000113.1 coordinate 393, forward strand.
AAGAAGAGGATCGATTCATTTTCATCGGAACGAGCATTTATTCGCGATTACTGGTTGTATGCCATTGCACCAGAGACGGTGACACCATCCGAATCGTCTCCGCACGTAAGGCGAACAAGCGAGAACAGAAGATTTATCAAGGATATCGACATGCGTGATCACTACGATTTTTCAGAGTCTGTCAAGAATCCGTATGCGAGGAAGCTCAAAAAGCAGGTCACGATAAGGCTGGACGAAGATACCGTCGCTTATTTCAAGAAACTCGCAGAAAAGAAGGATTTGCCCTATCAGAGCCTTATCAATCTTTATTTGCGAGACTGTGCACAATCACAGAAAGAACCCAGGATCGAGTGGCGGTAAGCTCATAATAAATATCAGACATTGCCATAGGGAAGAATCGAGTGGAGTTTCTTGAAAGCTTGAATGCATTGTATTTGGCGGCCCTGGCGGCCGCCGTTTTCGTTTTTGGCCTGCTGGTGGGCAGTTTTCTGAACGTGGTGATTCTGCGCTTGCCCGCGCGCCTGCTGCACGACTGGCGCTGCCAGTGCCGGGAACTGCTGGAAATCGGTCAGCCCGAGGTCGAAAGCGCGCCGCCGAGCCTGGTGGTCAATCGCTCGCACTGCCCGAAATGCCACGCAACGATTGCCTGGTACGACAACATCCCGGTTTTGAGCTGGCTGCTGCTCAAGCGCAAATGCCGTCACTGCAGCGCGCCGATTTCTTTTCGTTATCCGCTGGTTGAGCTGGCCACGGCTCTGCTGTCGGTGGTTGTGCTGGTGCATTTTGGTGCCAGCCCGGAGGCCCTGGCCGCGCTGGTGCTGACCTGGACTCTGATTGCTGCTACCGGCATCGACTTTGACCACCAGCTTCTGCCAGACCAGATCACCCTGCCCCTGCTGTGGCTGGGCCTGGCCGTGAACCTGTTTTTCGGCCTTTTCACCAGCCTCGAAGACGCCGTAATCGGCGCGCTGGCCGGCTACCTGTCACTGTGGCTGGTGTTTCATCTGTTCCGCCTGGCCACCGGCAAAGAAGGCATGGGCTACGGCGATTTCAAACTGCTTGCCGCCCTCGGCGCCTGGCTGGGCTGGCAGATGCTGCCGCTCATCATCCTGCTGGCCTCCTTCGTCGGCGCCGCCGCCGGCATCGCCATCATGATCGCCACCCGCAGAGGCAAGGAGGTGCCGATCGCCTTCGGCCCTTACCTCGCCGCCGCGGGTTGGATTGCCCTGCTATGGGGCGATCGAATGCTGGATTATTGGTTTTATCTGTAACATGGTCCGTCGGGGACGTCGCCCCGACCTACTCGCCAAACCAGTCCGTCGGGGACACGCGTGGCCGCTGAGCCAGTAGGTCGGGGCGACGTCCCCGACGGGGCAGGCTGTCAGGGCCGCGCGTCGGGTTGCACGCAAAGGCTGAATCAGCCAACGCTGCCAATCTCAAACGTTGAAGCGAAAGTGCATGATGTCGCCTTCGTTGACGATGTAGTCCTTGCCTTCCAGACGAAGTTTTCCGGCGGCTTTGGCGCCGGCTTCGCCGCCGGAGGCGATGAAGTCGTCGTAGGCGGTGACTTCGGCGCGGATGAAGCCTTTTTCAAAGTCGGTGTGGATGCGTCCTGCGGCCTGGGGGGCGCTGGAGCCTTTGCGCACGGTCCAGGCGCGCACTTCCTTGACGCCGGCGGTGAAGAAGGTCAGCAGGTCGAGCAGCTCGTAGCCGGCGCGGATCAGGCGGTTGAGGCCCGGTTCGTCCTGGCCCATGTCGGCGAGAAATTCGGCCTGTTCGGCGGCGTCAAGCTCGATCAGTTCGGCTTCCATGGCGGCGCACAGCACCACCACTTCGGCGTTTTCTTCTGACGCGCGCTCGCGCACGGCCTGGACGTATTCATTGTCGGCGACGCTGCCATCATCGACGTTGGCCACGTAGAGTACCGGCTTGGCGGTGATGAACTGCCAGGTGCGCAGAATCTTGCGCTCGTCGTCGTCTCTTTCGAAGGTTCTCAGCGGACGGCCTTCGCCGAGGTGAGCGACGACGCGTTCGAGCAGTTTGGCCTGGCGAATCGCGTCCTTGTCGCCGGATTTGCTCTGGCGGCTGATTTTGTCGAAGGCTTTTTCGGCCACGTCCAGATCAGCCAGGGTCAGTTCGGTGTCGATGGTGTCGATATCCGACAGCGGATCAACCCGGCCGGAAACGTGGGTGACGTCGTCATCGTCGAAGCAGCGCACGATGTGGGCAATCGCGTCGGTTTCGCGGATATGGGCGAGAAACTTGTTGCCCAGACCCTCGCCGCGGGACGCGCCGGCGACCAGGCCGGCGATATCGACGAACTGCATCATGGTCGGCAAGACGCGCTCGGGCTTGACGATGCGCGCCAGTTCATCAAGGCGCAGATCGGGCACCGGCACCATGCCGACATTGGGCTCAATGGTGCAAAACGGGTAGTTTTCGGCCTGGATGCCGGCCCGGGTCAGACAGTTGAAAAGGGTCGACTTGCCCACGTTGGGAAGACCGACAATGCCGCATTTGAAACCCATGGGTGTTCTCGCTTCGTTCGATTGGTTGGTTGTTCCGGGAATTCGCGGATAAAGCCGCTCCCACAAGGGCGGCGGCCCCTGCCGAAGCCGGTATTTGCAGGAGCGGCTTTGACCACAAATCGGCCAGAGACCGCCACCGCTGCCATCAAAGCCGCAGCCCGGCCAGCCTGCTCCCGCTCAGGATCTCGTGTGCAGCCTTTTCATCGCCTCGCCCGGCTTGCCTGAAAGCAGTTCGGGCAAGGCCTCGATTGCGCGGTCGATGGCGCTCAGGATGGCTGATTCGTCTTCCGCGCCGGCCCGGCTGAGCACCCAGGGCGTGACTGCTTCGCGTATCCCCGGATGGCCAATGCCGATCCGGATGCGCCAGAAATTCTGATCGCCGAGGTGGCTGAAGATGCTGCGCAGGCCGTTGTGCCCGCCGTGTCCGCCACCCTGCTTGAGCTTGACGGCGCCGGGTGGCAGGTCCAGATCGTCATAGGCCACGATCACACGCTCGGGCTTGATCTGGTAATAGTCGGTCGCTGCGCGAACCGACTGGCCGGATTCGTTCATGAAAGTGGCCGGGCGCAGAAATATGCAGTCGGCGCCGGCGAGGGTCGCCCTGGCGGCTTCACCGTGCAGCTTGCGGTTGGCTTTCAGACCGAGGGGCTGTTTGCGATCCAGGGCGTCAAGCAGCCAGAACCCGGCATTGTGCCGGGTTCTTTGGTACTTGCTGCCCGGATTGCCCAGGCCGACCATCAGCCAGCGATTGCTCACCGGCCTGCTCAGTCCTCGCTGGACTCGCCTTCGGCAGCCTGATCGCCTTGGTCGTCGCCAGCTTCCTTGTCTTCGCCGGCTTCCTCGTCACCCACGGTGGCAACTTCCGCGCCTTCGCCCAGGGCGGCGTCGGCTTCAGCAGCCAGTTCGCCCGTGCCCTGACCGGCGCGGATGAAGATCGCAGTGACCACGGAGTAGTCCAGGTCTTCGTCTTCTTCCTCGTAAGCCAGCAGCGGGATGATCACGCCTTCAGGCAGCGGAATCTCGCTGAGCATCACGCTTTCGCCCGGCTCAAGTGTGGCCAGATCAACCACAAGATGCTCCGGAAGATCCTTGGGCAGGCACTCGATCTCGACTTCGACGGCCTGATGCGAAATCACCACGCCTGCCTTCTTCTTGGCCGGCGATTGTTCTTCGTTGGTGAAATGCAGCGGGATCGGCATGCGCAACACCTGGTCTTCGGAGATGCGCATGAAGTCAAGGTGGGTAAGCTGCAGCTTGAAGGGGTGGCGCTGCAGATCGCGCAACACGACCTGCTGGCTTTTATCACCGACCTGAAGTTCAAGCACCGATGAGTGGAACGCCTCTTTTTCAACTTCGCGGAGCAGGAAGGCGTGATCGAGCGTAATGGTGGCGGGGTCCCGGTCAGCGCCGTAGACGACGGCCGGAACGCGGCCGGCACGGCGCAGGCGGCGGCTCGCACCTTTCCCTACGTCCGTGCGCATTTCCGCCGGAATCTTGAGCTGTTTCGACATGATGAACGTCTCTTTTTCAAAGGGTTGAAGAACCACCAGCCCGCGACCAGGCCGGCAGAGCAAGCCCGCCATTTTAACTGCTTTTGAGGGTCACTGTCCAACGGCGAATCCGCTTCGGTAATGGCGCAGGTCGGGGCGACGCCCCCGACGAAGGGTGGTCGTGCAGGCTAACGCATTCGATCTTGCCTCAGAACGTCATAACGGCGGCCCAAATAGCCTCTCGCAGCGGCACACAGGAGAAGTCGTGATAACCTTTTCTTGCCTTGCGACCCATACCATTCAAC
>CALEIM010000114.1 GCA_937876395.1 uncultured Wenzhouxiangella sp.
TTGGAACTCGCGCAATGCCATGCGGATAGTCTCCCCCCGGCAGGCGTGGGGCAGCTTGTTCAACTGAGCGTACCGCCTGCCTTACCTCAATCCATAGGTTGGGTATTGCCGCACGATCTATCTCGGGTAAACCCGCTCCTGCATGGGGCGTCGGGCCGTGCGCGGTGGTTTTTGCATCTGCGCTAAACTGGTCAGGCACTCACGTCGGAGAATGCTCATGAGGTTGTCGCTGCTTGCTCTATTGCTGCTGCCGGTTTCGGCCCTGGCCGAAAGTCTGATTTTTGAAAACGTACGGCTGGTTGATCCGCAGGCGGCCACGGTGTCCGAGCCGGTGCAGATTGCCATCCAGAACGGATTTATTGTCGCAGTGGATGAGGTTTCCGAGCGGGATACGGTGATTGCAACGTCGGGCTTTCTGATTCCGGGCCTGGCTGAAATGCATGCCCATGTGCCGCCGATGCGCACCGGTGAGCAGCAGGTTCACGACACGCTGATGCTGTGGCTGGCTCACGGCATTACCACTGTTCGCGGCATGCTGGGTGAACCGGGGCATCTGGCGCTGCGCGAGCAGCTTGCGCGGGGTGAAGTTCCGGGGCCGCGTTTGGTCACGTCCGGCCCTTCGTTCAACGCCAGCTCGGTACAGTCTCCGGCTGCCGCCCGGGCGATGGTGCTGGCCCAGTACGAGGCCGGCTACGATCTGCTCAAGCTGCATCCGGGGCTGTGGCCGCAGGCCTTTGATGCAATTGCCGCCAACGCCGAAGCGCTGGGGATCGACTATTCCGGCCACGTTTCGGTGGCCGTGGGTCTGGACCGGGTGCTTGATTCCGGCCAGGGCACGATTGACCACCTTGACGGCTATGCGCAGCTTCTGGTGCCCGAAGATCACGCGCTTTACGGCACCGATCCGGGTCTGTTCGGCGTCAAGCTGACCGCCGGCATGGTGGCCAGCCGGATCGACGATCTGGCCCGTCGAACCGCTGAAGCTGGAATTGCCAATGTGCCGACGCAAAGCCTGCTTGAAAACTGGGCCGGCGGCGATATCGAGGCGCTGATGGGGCGCGATGCGATGCGCTGGATACCGGCCGAGACGGCCAGCCAATGGCGCGAGCGGGTGACTCAGTTGCGGGCCGGTTTCCCCGAGGGCGAGGCGCAGCGTTATATTGATTTACGCCGGCAGTTGATCAGCGCACTGCACGCAGCCGGCGCGCTGATTCTGGCTGGCGCCGATTCACCGCAAGTCCTCAACGTGCCCGGCGATGCGCTGCACCATGAACTCGCACTCTACGTTGAAGCGGGCCTGAGCCCGGCTGAAGCTCTGGCCACGGCAACCGTCAATATCGCCCGCTATCTGGGCGAAAGCAGCCGCGGCTGTCTGCAAGACGGCTGCGTGGCCGATCTGGTGCTGCTTGAACACAACCCGCTGGAAAACATTGACCACACCCGCTCGATTCTCGGCGTGATGCGCGCCGGTAAATGGTTTGACCGTGAGCAACTGGATGCGGCGCTGGACGGGATTGCCGAGCGTGCCGGGAATTGACGCAACGAGCGGAACCGCAGATTTGGGCGGAGCGCTGACTGAGGTTTGTGCGTAATCGAATAAAAGGATACCCATGAAAACCGATTGGCTGAGCTACGTTGATCGCCTCGAATCGCGCTCACTGGCCGATATTTCGCTGGTGGTGATTCACGCCACTGAACTGCCCGACCTGGCGATGGCGCGCGAGTTTGGCGAGCGCATCGTCCACGCAGACTCAAGCAGCGGCAACAGCGGGCACTACTACATTGACCGTGACGGTACGACCGAACAGTGGGTGCCGCTGGCGCGTGTTGCCCATCACGTTCGTGGCCACAATGCCAACAGCATCGGCATTGAACTGGTGCATGTCGGGCGCTGGCCGGACTGGTTTGACAGCCGCCATCAGAGCTGGGCTACGCCCTATCCACGCGTGCAGATCGATGCCCTGATCACGCTACTCAATGAGCTGCAGGCGCGGCTGCCTGATCTCGGCCGCATGGCCGGCCACGATGAGCTCGACACCGACTGGATTGCGGCCAGCGATGATGCGGCAAAGCGCATTCGCCGCAAGCTCGACCCCGGCCCGACTTTTCCCTGGGGTGAGCTTGAGGCTGAAGTCAGCCTGAAACGGCTTTCTGAGCTTGGGACGTCGGCCACGTCGGGCCGACCTACGGTTCGGCAACGGCAGGCCGGCCCGACGGTTCAGGAACGGTAGGTCGGGGCAGCGCAGGTTG
>CALEIM010000115.1 GCA_937876395.1 uncultured Wenzhouxiangella sp.
CTCAGCCTGAACTCATCCGCACCTCATCCCGTACGGCACAGACTATTGTACGCCGGTCGTGCGGCAAATTCCAGCACCGCCATTCAGCTGGTGGGCGCGACTGGACGGTCCTCCTGTCTGCCGTCTGCTCGCGCTTCGCTGGTCGCCAGCAGCGGACTGAGCTCGTCGGCCAGGCGGTCCACGGCAGCTGATCTTGAGCCGGAGAGCCCAGGACCGAGGTTGGACCAGGACGGATGGTAGCGGGCCCGGCGCAGGCGGCGCGGCAGGCGCTGGCGCTCCAGCGTTTTGCCGATCGCGATGCGGATGCGCTCCGGGCTGCCGTGCCCACGGCGGCGCAGAGCAGTGAGCAGCTCCAGCGCGCGGGCCAGCAGCAGACGTACGATGGCGTCGTCAACCTGCAAACGTTCACGGCCGCGGATGCGCTCAATCAGGTTCGAGCCGGCGCTGCGCGCCAGGCCGGCACCGGCACCGATCACCGCACCGGTCAGAGTCCCGGCCCCCAGAGTCAGGCCGCCGGTGCTGACATCGACCACCGCCCCGGCACCGGCCCCCAGCGCGGCCATGCCGGAGGTGTGCAGGCCATAGTGGCGCAGGGTTTCGGGATCGAACAGATCGGCCTGCCAGCGGCCGTCGCTGAGCGGCAGTTCGTCGTCCTGAAATTCATCACGTCCGAAGCGGTAGAGCTCCAGCAGGGTGTCGGTGCAGGCCTGTTCGCGGGCCGCAATGCCTGCACGCATCTGCGCCCAGACTTGCTGGCGCGCGGTGTCCTCAGCGACCGGCACCTCACGCCGCCAGGCGCTTACGTCGAGCAGCAGCGACGCCACCGCCTCCAGCGCAGCCCGGCGACGCTGATCCTCTTCCTGCTCACGCCGGGTCAGCCAGGCACTGAGCACGCCGTCGAAATGATCAAGCTGACTGCGCAGCTTCTCGAACAGCAACCGCTCGGTGTGCGGATCGCGAATCGCGGCGTCAAAAGCCAGCACGGTGTGCAATTGCACCCGCGCCAGCGCCTCGCGCCAGGCTTGTTCGCGGCTTTCGGCTGCAGCGGTAAAGTTGAGCACGGCGATGATCGGGCGGGCGCAGCGGCCGAGTACGGCTAATTCATCAAGATATTTTTCCAGCACCGGCTCGCGGGCGTCGATCACGTACAGGGCAATATCGACCTTGAGCATCAGCTCCAGCACTCTGGCTTCGTGATCGAAGCGGGCCGAGGCCTCGGCGCTGTGAATCAGCTGCCGGACCCGATCCGGACCAGCGTGCCGATCGCCCGGCTGCTGCTCAAACCACTCGATCAGCTCCGGGGCGTTCTCCAGGCCGGGGGAATCAAACAGTTCGATGCGCTCGTCACCGCCGGTCAGCAATTGAGCCGACATGATGCGACGGGTCGTACCGCCCTGGTCGCGTACTTCGCCGAACTCCCGGTTGTGGGTCAGGGTGCGCACCAGGGAAGTTTTGCCGGTATTGGTGTGGCCAACCACGGCAATTCGCATGACCCGTGCGCTCACGACCCGCTCCCTGCCAGCCTGAGATGGCGGTGCAATTCGGCCAGTTGGCCCGATTGCGGTTCGGCGCGGTCGATCAGCACGGTGTTACCTCCAGCCCGCTCGGCCAAAGCCTGCCAGTCCCGGCGACGCGCCATCAGCTCACCCCCACGGGCGACCAGCAGGCTGGCTTCATCGAGCACCAGCCACAGTGGTGATCGGGCGGCATCCGCCAGTCGGGCCAGGAAGCGTTCGCTGCCGGCATCGGGCGTGCGCAGCAGCGAGCACACGGCCAGCACGGCGGTCGCCGGACGTGTCCGCCCGGCGACGGTTTCGAGGATGGCCTTGCGCTGGGTACGAGTATCGGCCCGACCCAGATCAATCAACGCCAGGCCCGGCGCCAGAATGGATAAATCAGCTTCAGCACGCTCCAGCTCCACGGCCACCGCCAAAATACCCGCCGCTCCGGGATGGCGCGCCCGTTGCGAACGCTGCGTGGGCGGCGGCAGCTCGCGGCCCGGGGTTTCATTCACGCGCCTTGCCGGCTGCAGATCAGCGGCCAGCCGCAGATAGCCGGGATGGGCCGTGTCCAGGCGCATGCGCCGTCCAGCCCATATCGCCAGAGCCAGACACACCAGCAGGGCCAGGGCGCGCGGAATGATCGCCCAGGCAATCAGCATGGCGAGCAGAAACCGGGCCCATTCGGCTCGGGCCGAAATCTCGCTAACACCTTCTCGACCGGCCAGTATCCAGCCCGGATCGGCCGGCTGCATCAGGCCGAGCAGTTCGGGCCAGGCCGCCAGCAGCGTAACCAGGTGCACCACGCTTTGATCATCGAGCAGGGTCGTGCCCCAGCTCAGCTCGTACTGCACCACCGAAAAGAACACGAACAGCGTGAACAGGGCACCGAGCGCATAGCTCAGCCAGAACACATGGGTCAGGGCACTCAGGCGCCAGCGTCCCCAAACGCTCGAAGCCGCGCCGAAAAAGGCGGTCATCACGTCTGCCGCGTGCACCGAAGACAGCAAGCGCGGGCCGATCCAGCGCAGGCTGCCGATCAGAGCCGCCCCGGCCAGACTGCCCGAACGCGTTCGTCTGGAACCGACGGCCAATACCACCAGCCACAGGCCAAACATCAGGGTTGGCACGATCAGCAAGGCGGCGGTGGCCAGCAGGATATCGACCTGTCGATCGGCCACGGTCGCGCGCGCGGCCAGGGCGCCGAGCAATAGCCCGAAGGCTGCCAGACCAATAGTGAACCAACGCAGAGCGCGCAACAGTTTGCCGATGTCGGCGCGCACCGCCGGCGCCTGGGACAACGCGCCGGCGCGGATCAGGATGCGCTGTTCCAGGTGGCCCTCGCTTTCCCTGGCGATAGTAACGGCCGAGGCATCGGGTTGGCGCCCGACGCGCTCTTCGACGTGGCGAACAGACTCGGCCAATAGCCACTCGTTGATGGCCAACATGCTCACGCCCGACGCGTCAGGAAATGACGGAAATAAATTTTCATTACTGCGATAATAGCGCTTGGCCGCCCTGTCGCTGCCGATATTGATTCTGATCAAGTATTGCCTGGTGGCCAACGCAGATAATTCTGCTGAGCCAACCGGCACCGATTTGCCTTCAAAGAACCAAGGAAACCAATCAATGTCGCAACCCTCCACCTACAATGATCGCGTGGTGCGCCAGTTTGCCTGGGCCACGGTGATCTGGGGCATCATCGGCATGCTCGTCGGCGTATTTATCGCCGCCCAACTGGCGTGGCCAACGCTGGGAGAGGGCATTCCCTGGCTGAGCTATGGCCGCCTGCGGCCGCTGCACACCAACGGCGTCATTTTTGCTTTCGGCGGCAGCGGACTGTTTGCCACCAGCTATTACGTGGTCCAGCGCACCTGCCACGTCCGGCTACTTTCCGATCGCCTGGCGGCGTTCACTTTCTGGGGCTGGCAGGCAGTTCTGGTCGGTGCCGTCATCACCCTGCCGATGGGCTATACGATGAGCCGCGAATACGCCGAGCTGGCCTGGCCGCTGTCGGTGCTGCTGACCGTGGTCTGGGTGTCGTATGCGATCGTGTTTTTTGGCACGATCATTAAACGCAAGGTCAGCCATATCTACGTCGCCAACTGGTTTTTCGGCGCCTATATTCTCACCATCGCGGTGTTGCATATCGTCAACAACCTGGCCATACCAACCGGCTGGTGGCATTCCTATCCGATCTATTCGGGCACCGTCGATGCCATGGTCCAGTGGTGGTATGGCCACAACGCGGTGGGCTTTTTCCTGACCGCCGGTTTTCTCGGCATGATGTACTACTTCGTGCCCAAGCAGGCCGAGCGGCCGGTCTATTCCTACCGTCTGTCGATCGTCCATTTCTGGTCGTTGATCGCGATCTACATGTGGGCCGGGCCGCATCACCTGCACTACACCTCGCTGCCCAACTGGGTGCAGTCGGTCGGCATGGTGTTTTCACTGATGCTGCTGGCGCCGAGCTGGGGTGGCATGATCAACGGCATCATGACCCTGTCGGGCGCCTGGCACAAGCTCAGAACCGATCCGATTCTGCGTTTTCTGATCGTCGCCCTGTCGTTTTACGGCATTGCCACTTTCGAGGGGCCGATGATGTCGATCAAGACCGTCAACGCCCTGTCCCACTACACCGACTGGACCATCGGCCACGTCCACGCGGGAGCACTGGGCTGGGTGGCGATGATTACCATCGGCTCGCTCTACAGCCTGTTCCCGCGCCTGGTCGGGGCGCAGAAAATGTACTCCACCAGCCTGATCGAGTGGCACTTCTGGGTCAGCACCATCGGCACCGTGCTCTACATCGTGGCCATGTGGATTGCCGGGGTGATGCAGGGCTTGATGTGGGGCACTTTCAACGATGACGGCACCCTGACCTACACCTTTGTCGAGGCGCTTGCTCTGACCCAACCCTTCTACCTGCTGCGGCTGCTCGGCGGCCTGATCTTCCTGTCGGGCATGTTCATCATGCTCTACAACTTCTGCAAGACCTGGCAGCAGCGCAGTCCAGAACACCTTGATGTGCCGGTCAGAGCACCGGCCCAGGCCTGAAGGGAGTCAACAGCGAGTCATGGCTAGAATTCACGACAAGATTGAGCAAAACACCATCCTGATGGCGATCCTGATCGTCGTTGCGATCAGCTTCGGCGGCCTGGTGGAAATCGTGCCTTTGATGTTCAAGGCCAGCGTGGTCGAGCCGGCCGACGGTGTCGAGCCGTTCGGTCCCCTGGAGCTGGCCGGCCGCGACGTGTATGTATCGGAAGGCTGCTACGGCTGTCACAGCCAGCAGATTCGTCCCTTCCGGGCCGAAACCGAGCGCTATGGGCACTACTCGGTTGCCGGCGAACACGTCTATGACCGTCCGTTCCAGTGGGGTTCCAAGCGAACCGGGCCGGACCTGGCCCGGGTGGGCGGTCGCTACAGCGACGACTGGCATGAGCTGCACCTGATCAATCCGCGCGCGGTGGTGCCTGAATCCAATATGCCGTCCTATCCCTGGCTGGCCGAACGGATCGTTGATCCGCAGACCGTCCAGACCCGCATGCGCGTTCTGCAGCGCATGGGCGACCCCTACACCGACGAGCAGATCGAGACCGCCGCCGAGAAGGTCGCCGGTCGGACCGAGCTTGAAGCCGTGATCGCCTATCTCCAGGGCCTGGGCACTGGATGGACCGGTCAGCGCGTCACCGTTACTGAGTCGGAGGCAGACTCATGAGCAGCGGAATCATCACCACTTTTGCCCTGCTGGCGTTCATCGCCATCGTGATATGGGTTTTCATTATCAAGCGCAAGGAAGACTTTGACGAGCAGGCCCATATGCCGCTCGAAGAAGACAAGGACGACAACAAGCCGGACCAGAAGAAGGACAAGGAGCAGTCATCATGAGCACGTTCTGGCACTGGTACATTGTCCTGATCACCTTGGGCTTCATTGCCTGGTTGGTGTGGATGTTTGTTGCCACGTCGCGCGCGCGGATTGACTCCCAAAGCCATGACGAGCACGGCGAAACGACCACCCACGTCTGGGACGGTGACCTGCGCGAGTACAACAACCCGATGCCGCGCTGGTGGCTGTGGCTGTTTTACGCCACGGTGATTTTCTCGCTGATCTACCTGGTTCTCTACCCCGGCCTGGGACGCTACGCGGGCGTTTTGAACTGGACCCAGGAAGGCCAGTACGCTGAAGAAATGCAGCGTGCGTCCGCGGCCTTCGACGCCCAGTTCGCCGAGTTGACCGCCCAGCCGCTGGAACAGCTTGTTGAAGATGAGCAGGCCCTGCGCATGGGGCGCAATATCTTCGCCCACAACTGCTCGACCTGCCACGGCTCCGACGCGCGTGGCGCGCCCGGTTATCCGAACTTGAGCGACGGCCACTGGACCTGGGGCGGCTCGCCCGAGCGGGTGCTTGAGACCATCCAGCACGGCCGCCAGGCGGTCATGACTCCGTTTGGCGACATTCTCGGCCCACAGGGCGTCAACCGGGCGGCAGCCTACGTACAACAGCTCGCCGGCCAAAGCGTCGACGCCACGCTGGCGGCCGCCGGTCAGCGGATATTCGAGCAGCAGTGCTTCGCCTGTCACGGCCTCGACGGCACGGGCAATATTTATCTTGGCGGACCGGACCTGACCGCCGGAAACTATATTTACGGCGGCGACATCGAAACCCTGCGTGAAACCATTCGCGACGGGCGCATGGGCATGATGCCGGCCCAGATCGACCTGCTCGGCGAGGCGCGCACCCGGCTGGTGGCCGCCTACGTACTCAGCCTCAGTCAGGATCAGGAATGAGCCCTCGGCCAGCCGATCCGCCGCCGCGGCCACTGGCCCAGCGTCTGGGCGCCATTCTGTGGCCCTCGTTTTTTGCCGCCGGAGTGGCAACAATCGTGTTTTTTGCCATCATTGATCCGCTCGATCTGCGCGACGTGACCTTCCCGGAGCTTGAGATCAGCCGCATGACCGGCTACACGATCGGCTTTTTCCTGTTCTGGGCGGCAACCGCAGCCTCAAGCCTGTTCACCTGGATCCTGCTCAGACCGCTGAGCCGGTTCAATCCACCCATCAGACAATGAGCAGTCAGCCCGAAACCATTCCACTCTACATCAAGCACCCCAAGGTCTACCCGCGTGAGATCAAGGGGCGATTCGCGCGTTGGCGGGTGATCGCCGCCTGGGTGCTGCTGGGCCTGTATTACGTGCTGCCGTGGATCAATCTCGACGGCCAGCAGATCGTGCTGTTCGACCTGGTCAATCGCCAGTTCCATATCTTCGGGCTGACCCTGTGGCCGCAGGATCTGATCATCCTGGCCCTGCTGCTGGCCATGGCCGCCCTGGCGCTGTTTTTTTTCACCGCTCTGGCCGGGCGCCTGTGGTGCGGCTACGCCTGTCCGCAGACCGTCTGGACCGAAGTATTTCTGTGGCTGGAGCGGATCACCGAAGGGCGCCGCAACCAGCGCATCAAGCTCGATCAGGGGCCGTGGACGAAAGAGAAGCTGGCGCGCAAATCGACCAAACAGTTTTTGTGGATCACCTTTGCCCTGTGGACCGGCTTTACCTTTGTCGGCTTTTTCGTTCCCATTCGCGAGCTGGGCGTGCGCACGCTGGACTTCAACCTCGGCGGCTGGGAAACCTTCTGGCTGTTCTTCTACGCCTTCGCCACCTACGGCAACGCCGGCTACCTGCGCGAGCAGGTGTGCAAATACATGTGCCCGTACGCGCGCTTTCAGGCGGCCATGTTCGACGACAACTCGCTGATCATCTCCTACGATGAAAAGCGCGGCGAGCCGCGCGGCCCACGCAAGAAAGGGGCCGATGCGGCCGAGCTGGGCCTGGGCGACTGCATTGATTGCATGGGCTGTGTCCAGGTCTGTCCGACCGGCATCGACATCCGCGACGGCCTGCAAATCGAGTGCATCGCCTGCGCGGCCTGTATCGACATCTGTGACGAAGTCATGGACAAGATGGGCTACCCGCGCGGTCTGATCCGCTATTCAACCGAAAATGCCATGGCCGGACGCGAGACGCGCATTTTCCGCCCGCGGATTTTCATCTACATCGCCGCCCTGCTGGCCTTGAGCGCCGTGGTCGGTCTGATCATTGTCGGGCGCGAGCCGCTGCTGGTCGACGTGCTGCGCGACCGCACCGCGCTGCACCGGGTCAGCGCGCAGGTCCTGGAAAACCCCTACACGCTCAAGCTGACCAACCGCACCGAAGGCGATCTGATCGTCACGGTCAGCGCCGAGGGTCTGGCCGGTCTGCACGTCATCGAACCACTGGCGCCGATCGTCATTGCCCCCGCCCAGGTGGCCAACCAGCCGCTGACGCTGGGCCTGCCGCTGGAGCAGGCCCAAGCTGGCATGCACGAGATCAGCATCGAGGCGCACGACGCCGCCGGCGAGCTGCTCAACCGCACCGAAACGCGCTTTTTCATCCCGGCGCGCGCCCTGGAGTAAGCCATGCCCAAAAAATTGAACCAGCCGATCGTCCGCCCCTGGTACCGCGAACCCTGGGTGTGGTTCCTGCTGGGCATTGTCGGCCTGGGCGTGGTCTCGGGCACCAGCGTGTTGATCATCGGCATCGCCAACGCTCCGCAGATGGTCAGCGGTAATTACCAGCCGCTGGGCAAGGTTCTGGTTGACGGGCGCGAGCAGGCCAGACGCGCTCATCAACTGGGCCTGAGCGCCGAACTGGAGCTGGACGGCGAGCGCGCCACAGTGCTGATCGACGCCGACCACATCGCAGACCTGCCCGACCAGCTTCTGCTGCGCTTTGAGCACCCCGCCAACGCCGACCGCGATCTGACCAGCGTCGCGCGCCGGGTCGATACCGCGCGCTGGGAGGCGCAGTTTGGCGAGATTGCCCCACCGGCGCGGGCGCGGGTCATTCTCAGCGATCTTGAGCAAACCTGGTGGCTGGGCGGCCGCTTTTCTGCCGAGTCAGCCGGGCACATCAGCCTGACCCCGGACGAGTTGTGAGCTCAGCTTGCCCGAACCCCTGCTGGCACTGCGGTGAGCCGGTGCCCGCCGACCTGCGCCTGAGCGTCCGCATCGGCGGTCAGGATCGGGCCATGTGCTGCCACGGCTGTCAGGCCGTTGCCAGCCTGATCGACCGGGCGGGCCTCGGCCGCTACTATGATTTTCGCGATGCCCTGCCCGAGCGCCCTGACAATCTCACCCAACAGGAGGACTACAGCGCCTGGGACCGGCCGGCAATTCTCGATCACTACGCGCGCCGCGACTGCGACAATCTGGCCGGCTTAAGCCTGGTCATCGAAAATGTTCACTGCGCGGCCTGCGCCTGGCTGATCAAGCGCTTCGTCGGCGAGCTCGACGGCGTGGCCGAAATCCAGGTGGACATTGGCGATGGCCGCGCCCGGCTGAACTTTGACCCTGAGCGCACACAGTTGAGTGAAGTCGCCGGCCGTCTGGCCGCGCTCGGCTACCGCCCGCATCTCGACTCACCCAGAGCCGGCGAGCAGCGTGACCGTCTTGAACGCCGCCGCCTGCTCAAGGCGATTGCGGTCGCCGGCCTGGGCATGATGCAGGTGATGAGCTATGCCCTGGCCGGCTACATCGGCGCCTTTCAGGACATCGATCCGACCAGCGAACGCTTCTTTCAGCTCATCAGCATGCTGGTTGCCGTGCCGGTGGCGCTCTATGCCGGGCGGATTTTCTACGCCTCCGCCTGGCGCACGCTCCGGCAGGGTCGGATGGGCATGGATGTGCCGGTTGCCGCCGCCATGCTGCTGGCTTTGGGAACGAGCATCGTCATCACCTTTCTCGACGCCGGTGAAGCCTATTTCGACTCGGTGGTGATGTTCATCTTTTTTTTGCTGCTGGGCCGCTATGCCGTGCTGGTCAGCCGCCAGCGCGCCGGCTCGGTGCATTCGGCCCTGGCGCGCGCCCTGCCGACCGCCGCACGACGCCTCACGGCCGACGGCAGCAGCGAGGCGGTCGCCCTGATCGAGCTTGCCGCCGGTGATCGTGTCGTGCTCAGCGGCGGTGAAACCGTACCGGCTGATGGCCGCATTGTTTCCGGCCGAGCGATGATCGACGAGGCGCTTTTGTCCGGAGAATCGGCGCCGCGCCGGCGAGGCGAGGGTGAAACCGTGCTCGCCGGCTCCCTGCTGCGTGATGGCAACGCGGTGATCGAGGTGGCCGGCGTCGGCCAGGCCACGGTACTTTCGGGCATCGTCGAGCTGCTGGAACGAGCCCGCGGGCACAAGCCGCACGTGGCCCAGATGATTGATCGCTTCGCCGGCTGGTTCGTCGCTTTCGTACTCACCGGCGCGGTCATGACCGCGCTGGCCTGGTGGAACATCGATCCGGAGCGCATCCTGCCGGTGGTGATCAGCGTGCTGGTGGTGTCCTGTCCCTGCGCTCTGGCGTTGGGCACGCCGGTCGCGCTCGCCTCGGCCAGCCGCGGCTTCGCCCGGCTGGGCATTCTGGCGACCAGCAGCAATGTGCTGGAAAAATTGCCCGGAATCACCCACGTCGTGCTCGACAAGACCGGCACCTTGACGGATCCGCACATGCACATCGCCGAAGTTCGCAGTGCCGTAGAACTCGGCTCACGCAGCGCCATTCTGCGCCTGGCCGGCCGCCTGGAACGGGTCAGCCGGCATCCGGTGGCAAGTGCCTTTAGCGCTTTTGACGACGGTGGCCCGGTCGAGCAGGGCGAGGCGGTCGTGGCAGCGGGAGTCCAGGGTCGGATCGATGGACAGAATCTGTTTCTCGGCAAACCGGCCTGGGTTGCCGAAAAGCTCGGCCAGGCGCTGGAAGCGCCGGGTACCGGGCTGTGGATCGCTTTGGCCGATGATCAGCAACTGATCGCCTGGCTGCGACTCGACAGCCCGCTACGCCGCGGTGCTGCCGAACTGGTTGCCGAGCTCCAGGCCAGAAATCTCGAAGTATCACTCGCCTCAGGCGACCGCAGCGCCAACGTTGCAGCCATGGCCAAGCGTCTCGGCGTCGAGCGTTTTGCCGGCGATCTTGAGCCGTCCGACAAGCTCGATCTGGTGCGCCGCCTGCAAGCCAACGGCGCCCGGGTGGCGATGCTCGGCGACGGCATCAACGACGCGCCGGTGCTGGCCGGGGCCGACGTTTCCCTGACCCTGGCCGAGGGTGCTGATATCGCGCGCACCCAAGCCGATCTGATCGTCACCGGGCGCGGTCTGGAACGCGTCGCCCAGGCGTTTGAGCTGGCCCCGCGCGTGGTCCGCATCATCCACCAGAACCTGGTCTGGGCCTTTGCCTACAACCTGAGCGCGTTGCCGCTGGCCGCCATGGGCTTTGTCCCGCCGTGGCTTGCCGCCATCGGCATGTCGGCTTCCAGCCTGCTGGTGGTCGGCAACGGCCACCGCGCCGGACGCCTGCCGCGACAATCGGGCAACAATCCGCATCCCGCGGGCAAAAAAACAGCCCGTAGCGACGTATCCACCGCCGGCGCCTGAACCATAGCAATGGAAATTATCTACGTCCTCATCCCCCTGTCGGTACTGCTGATGACGCTGGCTATCGGCGCGTTCTTCTGGGCGGTGCGCAATGACCAGTTCGAAGACCTCGACACCCCGGCGCTGGACATTCTTGATGATGATCCGCGCGAACAAAACCAGACCGAAGAAACGCAGTCGGCAGATTGACGTCACCAGGCTCTTGGCGCATGTCAGTGATTCATGGCTGACCTGGAAATTTATTGTTCACAACCTGACCGGATTTACGCAGATTTTGCGTTATTGAGGTATCGCCTGCCTCTTTCTCATTCAGAGGACAGCCAGGTGTGAGCTTGAACTGACCCGCCATCCTTTTGAATCAGGGAGTAAATAAAAAATGAAATACCTTTTTGCAGTGCTGAGCAGCCTGCTCTTGGCCGGCACCGCTGTGGCCAGCAATATCGGCGATATCGCGCCGCCCGCATCCCGCGCAACGGCAGCCAACATCAGCATTACTGGCACGGAAACGGACGGTGGCACAGGCGACTGCTCCTTTGTCACCATTGACATAACCGCCGACATCGAGGGCACGAACGATCTGGGCGAAGGCCTTGACCAGGTTCGCTTTGCGGTCTGGGACGATGCCCAGGAAATGGACTTCGAAATCGTTTCCGTGCCAGTCGGTGATACCCAAACCGTGAATGTAACGCTGACCTTCGAAGGGCAGGTTGGTCTGAGCGCGCCGGGCGTCGGCGTTTACATCTCTTCGGATGGATCGACCGTGTATTCGGAAGATCCGTTCTACCCTGATGTCGTTGCCGGATCCTGCCCCGGCGGCGACAACGGCATACCCACCTCGCCGCTCTCGGTTCCGGTCAACAGCGCCTGGTCGCTGATCCTGCTCAGCGGAGTGCTGGCACTGCTCGGCTTCGGCGTACTGCGTTCTCGAGGCTGATCAAGCCAGCAACGGTTGGTGCCGCGTCGACGACGCGGCACCTTCACCTGAAAACGCTCATCCGGCGCCGGCCATCCCGGTCGGCGCCGGTTTGATTTTCACGTCGATCAGCCCAACCATGGTCTGCGACCATGAACCCTGAAACCGCTCTGCTGACCGGCCTGCTGGCCGGCCTGTTTGGCTCTACCCACTGCGCCGGCATGTGCGGCGGAATCGTGGGCCTGCTGCACGCCCAGATTCCGCGCGGCAAGGCGCATGTGGCGGTCGGCTTTCATATCGGGCGAATCACCAGCTATCTCGGCATCGGCCTGATTGCCGAGAATGCGCATGGCCGTGCGTACGGTTCTACCCAGATGTTTCTGCACCAGCATGGCATAGGCCCTTTCATCGCCTTGGGCGATGCGCCGCATCAGCGCATCATCCTCATCCGTTTGGGCAGTATGTTCTTCTTCCGGCGTCACAGCAGTCTTTCGTCCTTTTTTCCTGTACCATGCTGTTCACATGCTTTTAG
>CALEIM010000116.1 GCA_937876395.1 uncultured Wenzhouxiangella sp.
GCCATTCCGATCAGCGCCGATACCGGCCTGAAAGACATGGAGGCCATACTGGCCGAAAGGCCGGCTCCGTTTGATGCCGCCCAGGCCGGCACGCATCGTCGCCAGGATGTGTTCGACAGCTACGTCGAGCGCGTCCGGTCCTTTGTCGATCCAGAGCAAATCAAACCGCTCAAGCTGGTGGTCAACGCCGGCAATGGCTGCGCCGGAGCGTCCTTTGACGCCATTGCAGCCGGCCTGCCGTTGGAAATCATTCGGCTCCACCATCAACCCGACGGCCATTTCCCCAACGGCGTTCCCAACCCGCTGCTGCCGGAAAACCGTGCCGAGACCGCGCGTGCCGTGGTGGAATCAGGCGCGGATCTGGGCATTGCCTGGGATGGCGACTTCGACCGCTGTTTTTTCTTCGACCACGGCGGGCGCTTTATTGAAGGCTACTATCTGGTTGGCCTGTTTGCCCGTCAATTGCTCGAACGCTCACCGGGCGAGAAAATCGTCATCGACCCGCGCCTGACATGGAACAGTTTGGCCGAAGTAACGGAGGCCGGCGGCACCACCCTGATCAACAAAAGCGGGCATGCCTTTATCAAGGAACGCATGCGCCTCGACGACGCGCTCTACGGTGGTGAGATGTCGGCCCACCACTACTTCCGGGATTTCAGCTACTGCGATTCGGGCATGATCCCATGGCTGCTGCTGATTGAACGCATCTCGACCACCGGTTACTCGCTTGCCGAGCTGGTCGACGAGCGCATCAAAGCCTTCCCCTGCAGCGGCGAAATCAACTTTACCGTCGACGATCCGCCGGCGATTCTGGACCGGATCCTTGGCCACTTCGAGCCAGAGCAGCCGCAGGTCGAACGGATCGACGGCATTAGCCTGGAATTCAAGCACTGGCGCTTCAATTTGCGCGCATCCAATACCGAACCGGTGATTCGCCTCAACGTCGAGACGCGCGCAGACCAGAATCTGCTGGCAGAAAAGACGGCACTGCTGCGCAAGCTCATTGCTGAGCCCTGAATCAGCCAGTCAGCGCTCGGCATTCATCAGCTCGGCAATGGTATTGACCGGGGCTGACCCAAAGCTCAGAAACTCATTGTGGAAAGCCTTGAGGTCGAAATCTTCTCCCAGCCGTTCGCGCTGCTGCTCGCGCAGGTCCATGATGGCGGCGTAGCCGGCGTAGTAGGAAGTCAGTTGAACCTGGCTGAGGGTCAGGCGGCGCCATTTCTGAGTCGCCTCGGAAAGCTCCTGGAAAGCCTCTTCGCGCATCATGCGAATCGCTTCATCGGCTTCCATACCGAGCACGTGAACGCTGTAGTCAAGGATGGTGTTGTGGACCACCCGCAGCAGCCATTTGCCATGCATGAGCAAAAGCTCCGGGGCATGGTCGCCCCAGCCGGCCTCCAGCATCATGCCTTCTGAATAAACCGCCCAGCCCTCGATCATGGCGCCGTTGCCAAACAGGCTCTTGACCAGGCTCGGCGATTTGTTGGCGTGCAGAAGCTGGGTATAGTGGCCCGGAATACCCTCATGGATATTGAGGATCTGCAGCATCCAGTCGTTGTACTCGCGCAGGTAGCTGGCTGCCAGCTCTTCGCCGTAGCTTTCCAGCGGGGTGACGTTGTAATAGGTTTCGGCCTGAGGGTTGAAGGGGCCGGGCGCGCTGACCGAAGCGATCGCCCCGGTGCCGCGCATGTACTCAGGCGTTTCACGCACCACCAGCGGCTTGTCGGGGTCCTGATCAAGCAGATCGTGTTCGCGCACGAATGCTTCCAGCTCCGGCATCTGGGCGCGAATTATGGGCACGAAGTCTTCAACCCGGGCGTGATCCTGTGACAACCTGTCGATTATCCGGGCGATGCGTTCGAGACGATCATCGGGCGCGGCCGTATCCGGAAAATACTTGGGCCACAGCGTGGCCGCATGTTCGTTCATTTGCTCGAGCAACTGCTCTTTTTCATCAAGCGCGCGCTGGTAGAGCTCGTAGGCGGTGAAATCGGCCTGTATATCCAGGGCAAATTTCTGCTCATAGAGCTCCTCACCGAGCCGGAATGTGCGCACCGGCGCGCCGTCGCCAATCTCGGCCTGGCGCGCTTCGAGCCAGACTATCCAGTCATCGATCGCCTGCTCGGCCCCGCTCACGGCACGCTCGATCGAGGCGGCCAGATCCTCGTCCAGATCAGCTTCGGCAGCGCGTTCACGCACCTGGGCGAGCACGCTTTTGGCGCCGCGATTTTGTCCAATCGCCAGCTCGGTGTGCTCGGCGGTGGGTATCTCCAGGCTGTCCTGAGCCGCCGCGTAGTAGGCCGGCACGTCCTCGAGGCGGTCACGAATCAGGCTCAGTCGCTCGACGAGCGGGGCAAAATCCGTGTTGAGCAGAATGCTGACGGGTCCGGCAACGTTGTAATTGGACGGCTGCCAGGACCAAGTGCGCAAGGTATTGAGATATAAGTCCATCGACGCCAGGCGGTTGTCGAGCAAATCGTAATCAGTGCGCAGTTCGACCGGCAGCGACTGGCGATCAAAAGCCTCAAGCTCAAGCCGCATGCGCTCGATGAAAGCGGCCTGCTCGCTGCGGTGGGCCGCGTCGGCCACAGTCAGCTCGCCGGCGTGATCGTAGCGGCCCCGATAGATCGCCCACTCGGGGCTGCGCTCCAGCATATCCTCAATCAGTGAACCAACCCAGAGTTCAAATGCTGCCTCGTCATTCGCAGTCGACGCCGCGGGCCAGCTCTGTTCCTCGGCAGACGGTGCATCGACCGGCAGTACGGTTTGATCCTGCTCGGCGCAGGCCGCAAGCACAAAGGCAAACAAGGCGATGGTCAGGCATCTGGGATGCATTGTCGATTACTCCTGGGTGATCGTGGGCCGCTCGTTCGGGCAATTCTACACGGGCGCAATATTCCGCGCCGAAGCCTGGGGTGAACCAAGTCGGCATCGGCGTGTTCAAAATGATCAAGGCCGGCTCTTTTTCCCGGGTCGGAATAACAAGCAAAAACCACGCCCAACGCCAAGGATATACACATGAATAAATCCAGCCTACGCATTCTGCCATTCATTGGTCTGCTGCTGACCGCCATCCTCGCCGGCTGCGCCTCCACCCCGTCGGACGATGTCCTGATCAGTGAATCCCGCTCTGCCCTGACTACCTTCGTCGATCGCGACCCCGGACTGCAGCGCTGGATCGACCAGGCCTACGGCTACGCGGTATTTCCCACCATCGGCAAGGGTGGATTTTGGGTCGGTGGGGGCTTTGGTCGGGGCATCGTTTTCGAGCAAGGTCAGCCGGTCGGCCGCGCCACGGTGTCGCAGGCCACAATCGGCGCTCAGATTGGCGCCCAGTCCTACAGCCAGGTGATCTTTTTCCGCACCGAGGCAGCACTGCGCCGCTTCCAGCGCGAGAGCTTCGAATTTTCTGCCCAGGCCACGGCGGTTGCCGCCACTGAGGGCCGGGCAGCAACGACCAGCTACGAACAGGATGTGGCGGTATTCAACCTCGCCCGCGGTGGCCTGATGGCCGAAGCCTCGGTCGGCGGTCAGAAATTCCGCTATTGGTCGCTTTGAGCGATTGAGTCGGCGCGCCCGGCTTCCGGGCCGCCGCCGTCAAGAAACTGCAGCCGCGCCAAGCGAGCGTAAAGCGGGCTTTTGGCGACCAGCTCTTCGTGCCGACCTTCGGCAACCAGCCGACCGCGATCGAACACAAGAATGCGGTCGGCACGCCGTACGGTTGCCAGACGATGGGCAATCACCAGCACCGTGCGATCGGCGCGAATCGCCTCCAGCGCCTCCTGGACGTGACGCTCGCTTTCGGCATCAAGGCTGGCGGTGGCCTCATCCAGCAGTAACAGCGGCGGATTCTTGATCAGGGCGCGAGCAATCGCAATGCGCTGGCGCTGACCGCCGGACAGGCGCAGTCCGCGTTCGCCCAGAAATGTATCGTAGCCATCCGGCCACTGCTCGATAAAGGTCTCGGCGTGCGCCTGGGCCGCAGCCGCGGCAATCGTCTCAGGCGAGGCTTCCGGCCGGCCATAGGCGATATTTTCAGCGGCGCTTCCGGAAAACATCGATACATCCTGTGGGACCGCGCCGATGCGATCACGCAGATCAACGATATCGAGCTCTTCAAGCGCCACTCCGCCGACGCTTATTTTTCCGGCATCAGGGTCATAGAAGCGCAACAGAAGCTGGAACAGCGTTGACTTGCCCGCGCCGGAGGGCCCGACGATGGCCACTGTCTGGCCGGGCTGCACAGTAAAGCTCAGATCCCGCAGCACCGGCTCATCAGGTCGTGCGGGGTAGGCAAAGCTGACGGATTGAAAACTCAGTTCCAGCGGGCCGTCCGGCAGGGCGCGCGGCGCGGCTGAGCTGACAATGGCGGGCCTTGCTTCCAGCAGCTCGGCGAGACGCTCCATCGCGCCCGCGGCGCGCTGCACCTGGCCCCAGATTTCGCTCAAACTGGCGGTTGATCCGGCGGCAATGGCGGCGTACAGGACGAACTGACTGAGCTGGCCGGGGGTCATCGTGCCGCCCAGCACGGAGCGCGCGCCCAGCCACAGCACGAAGGTGATGGCGCCAAAGGTCATCAGGATGACGATTACGATCAGCAAGGTGCTGGCCCGAATCCGGTCGCGGGCGGCAATAAAGGCAGCTTCGACCTCAGCGGAAAAGCGCGCCTGTTCACGCGCTTCCTGGGCGAAGCTCTGCACAGTCTGGACAGCGTTGATCGACTCATTGCCCAGCGCGCTGAAGTCGGCGACGCGATCCTGTGCACTGCGCGACAGTCTGCGCACCCAGCGGCCCAGCAGCATCACCGGCAGCACGATCAGGCCAATCAGCAGGCCAATGACCCCGGCCAGCGAGGGCGCGGTAAAAACCAGAGCCAACGAGCT
This sequence comes from uncultured Wenzhouxiangella sp., assembly GCA_937876395.1. Classification (GTDB taxonomy): domain Bacteria; phylum Pseudomonadota; class Gammaproteobacteria; order Xanthomonadales; family Wenzhouxiangellaceae; genus Wenzhouxiangella. Next base: position 4,887 of record CALEIM010000116.1, read on the forward strand.
GGCAATCAGCATCAATAGATTGCGCACGCCCAGCGACACGGTCGAGCCAATCAGGGTCTCGACCAGAGTGGTGTCGGTATTGAGCCGGGACAGCACCTCCCCGGTGGACGTGGTCGAGAAAAACTCCGGACTCAAAGCAAGAATCCGCCGATAGACGGCGGAACGTATATCTGCCACCACCCGCTGGCCCAGCCAGCTCACCCAGTAGAAGCGCAGACCGCCGCCTACGGCCATCACCGCGGCGGCGGCAAACAGCAGCCAGAACCAGCGGTTGATATGCGCAATATCCTCGGCCATGAAGCCGCGATCGATGACCTGCCCGACCGCCGCCGGAATGGCCAGGGTACCGGCCGCAGAAATAGCCAGAAACAGCAGCGCCAGAAAAATCTGCAGGCGGTAGCGCGACACAAACGGACGCAGCGCGCGTAGCGACCCGGGGCGCTTGCTTGCAGCGCGCTGCGAGCGTCTCATTCGACCGCCCCTGGCATCATCCGTCCACGCCGGTAGTGGCGCCATCCTGCCCAGGTAAACAGCGCCAGGGCGGCCCATACACAGCCGAAGGTCACCGCATGATCCAGGCTGAACGGCTCCCCGAACAGAAAAACGGCCAGGACGAAACTGAGGCTTGGGGCGAGGTACTGCATAAGCCCTATGGTACTCAAGTTAAGCCGGCGAACGCCGGCCGCAAACAGCACCAGCGGCACCAGGGTAACCAGGCCGGTACCGGCCAGCAGGACAGCAAGAGGAACTGCACCGGACGAGAAACTCAAAACGCCGACCCGTCCAAGCCACAGCAGCCAGATCAGCGCCACGGGTGTGAGCAGCAGGGTTTCCCAGAACAGGCCGACCAACGCTCCGACCTCGGTTTTCTTGCGCACCAGACCATAAAAAGCAAAGCTGAAAGCCAGCACCAGTGCGATCCATGGCAACTGACCCAGACGCACGGTCATCCAGAGCGCGCCGATGGCAGCCAATGCGACGGCCAGCCCCTGCAACCAGCTGAGCCGTTCGCGAAATACCAGAACGCCGAGAACTACGTTGACCAGCGGATTGATGAAATAGCCGAGACTCGTGGACAACACCCGGTCGGTATTGATGGCATGAATAAAGACCAGCCAATTGACCGCGATCAGCAACGAACTGAGTAACAGTGCGATGAGCACGCGCGTCGGAATGCGAATCTGTTCGACCAGATCACCCCGATATCGCCAGCCCAGCAGCAGCAGCAGAAACAGCAGTGACCAGACGATGCGATGAGCAACGATTTCATCGGCCCGCACCTGGTCAACCAGTTTGAAATAAATTGGCGCCAGACCCCAGATGACGAAGGCGCCCAGCCCTGCCGCCAATCCCAGCCATTGCTCGCGCTGGTCACTCATTGCAGGCTCCAAAAACGCAAAAGCCCGGCTATTGGCAGCCGGGCTTTTGCTCAATAAACAGCTTCAAGAACCAGGCTGTTATTCGGCGCTCTCCGCACCCGGGGCATCGGGTCGATCCACCAGCTCTACAAAAGCCATGGGAGCCTTGTCTCCGGCGCGGAAACCGCACTTGAGAATGCGGAGGTAGCCGCCCGGTCGCTCCTGGTAGCGCGGACCCAGCTCGGTAAACAACTTGCCTACCGCGTCCTTGTCACGCAGACGGTTGAACGCCAGACGACGAGCGGCAACGCTGTCTTCACGGGCCAGGGTGATCAGCGGCTCGGCCACGCGCCGCAGCTCCTTGGCCTTGGGCAGGGTGGTCTTGATCAACTCGTGCTCGATCAGACTGTTGGTCATGTTGCGAAACATCGCCCGGCGATGCGGTGAGTTCCGGTTGAGTTTGCGACCTGATTTACGGTGACGCATGCTAATCTCCTCAGTGCTCGGCACGCGCCAGCGAGGGCGGCGGCCAGTTTTCCAGGCGGCTGCCCAGCGACAGATCATGGGTGGCCAGGACCGTCTTGATTTCGGTCAGGGACTTCTTGCCCAGGTTCGGGGTCTTCAGCAGCTCAGTTTCGGTGCGCTGAACCAGGTCACCAACGTATTGAATATGCTCGGCCTTGAGACAGTTGGCGGAACGAACGGTCAGCTCAAGATCATCAATCGGCCGAAGCAGAATCGGGTCGAAGCTTTCAGTAGTGGCTTCGTCTTCGTCCTTTTCCCGGGCAACAAACTCAACGAACACCGACATCTGATCGACCAGAATCGAAGCCGCCAGCTTGACTGCATCCTCACAGCTCATGGTGCCATTGGTTTCAATATCGAACACCAGCTTGTCCAGGTCGGTACGCTGACCAACGCGCGCGCTCTCAACGCTGTAGGCCACACGATGAACCGGGCAGTATGAGGCATCCAGCGGCAGACGTCCGATGGTGCGCGTTTCTTCTTCATTGAAGCGCAGCACGGCCGCCGGCTGGTAACCAACGCCCCGGGAGACCTTGATCTGCATGCGCAGCTTGGTGTTCTTGGTCAGGTTGCAGATGACATGCTCGGGGTTAAGCACCTCGACATCGTGATCAAGCTGGATGTCTCCGGCGGTGACCGGGCCCTGCTTGTCCTTGCTCAGAGTCAGAATGGCCTCCTCGCGACTGTGCATGCGAATAGCCACATCCTTGAGGTTGAGCAGCACCTCGACGATGTCTTCCTGCAAACCTTCAACGGCGGTGTATTCATGCAGCACGCCGTCGATTTCAACCTCGGTAATGGCGCTGCCGGGAATTGACGACAGCAGAATGCGGCGCAACGCATTGCCCAGGGTATGACCAAAGCCACGCTCGAGTGGCTCCAGCGTGATTCGGGCGCGGCGTGGTGAAATCTCGTCGACGAGCAGGCCCTTGGGCTTGAGCATCGTGCCGACAAGATCGCTTATCTGGCCTGACATGGTTGGCTCTCCAAAATTCGTGTGCGTGTGCAGCGCGGATCCGGTGGATCCGGGGGCTTACTTACTTCGAGTACAGCTCGACAATCAGGTTCTCGTTGATGTCCGGCGGCAGATCAGTCCGTTCCGGGGTGGCCTTGTAGACACCTTCGAGCTTGTCAAAATCAACGTCGATCCAGGCTGGCACCAAATCAAGTTCGCGGGCCAGGCTACTGGCTTCCTGGATACGCAGCTGTTTGCGGGCCTTCTCGCGAACGGCCACGCGGTCTTCCGGCTGCACCTGGTAAGACGGAATATTGACCATCTTGCCGTTGACTTCAATGGACTTGTGACTGACCAACTGCCGGGCCTGCGCGCGGGTCACCGCAAAGCCGAGCCTGTAGACCACGTTGTCAAGCCGACCTTCAAGCAACTGCAGCAGGTTCTCGCCGGTTGCGCCCTTGCGTCGCGCAGCGGTTTTGTAATAGTTGCGGAACTGGCGCTCGAGAACGCCGTACATGCGGCGCACTTTCTGCTTTTCACGCAGCTGCAGAGCATAGTCCGACAGGCGCTGACGGCGACTGTCGCCGTGTTGCCCGGGCGGCTGATTGAGCTTGCATTTGGACTCAAGGCCACGCGACGGGCTCTTGAGACCAAGATCAACGCCCTCGCGGCGCGCGAGCTTGCATGTGGGTCCGGTATATCTAGCCATAGTTTTTAAGTCTGCCTGCCGCGTGCCTTACACACGACGTTTCTTGGGAGGACGACAGCCGTTGTGCGGAATCGGCGTGACGTCAATGATATTGGTAATCTTGAATCCGGCCGCATTCAGCGAACGAACTGAGGATTCACGACCCGGCCCGGGGCCATTAACATGGACCTCGAGATTCTTCATGCCATATTCCTGCGCCGTTCGGCCGGCCTGGTCGGCCGCCACCTGGGCAGCAAACGGCGTGGATTTTCGCGAACCGCGAAAGCCGGATCCGCCCGAGGTTGCCCAGGATACGGTATTGCCCTGACGATCAGTAATGGTAATGATCGTGTTGTTAAACGACGCATGCACGTGAGCGATGCCGTCAACAATGGTCGTCTTGACCCGCTTCTTGCCTTTGGCGCTTTGCTGCTTGGCCATCTGTTCCTACCTCAACGAATCGGTCGACGCGGACCCTTGCGGGTGCGCGCATTGGTGCGGGTGCGCTGGCCACGAACCGGCAGGCCGCGGCGATGACGCAGACCACGGTAGCAGCCGAGATCCATCAGACGCTTGATGTTCATCGACACCTCGCGGCGCAGATCACCTTCGACGGGAATCTGACCAATTGCCTGGCGGAGCTTTTCCTGCTCGGCTTCGGTCAGGTCACGGACCTTGGTTTCCGGAGCCACGCCGGTGGCCTCGCAAATCTCGTAGGACCGGGTACGCCCGATGCCGTAAATGTGAGTCAACGCCACCCAGGTATGCTTCTGGACTGGCAGATTAACGCCTGCTATGCGTGCCATTCGCTTGCTCCGTAAACCGTTTCGCCAAATCGGCGCAAACCAGCAATTTTACCGGTTTTCTGATCTTTTGCCAAGCCCTGTTGCCGAGGACCGCGCATTATCCCTGCCGCTGCTTGTGCTTGGGGTCGCTGCAGATCACGTAGACCACACCGCGACGCCGCACCACCTTGCAGTGTCGGCAGATTTTTTTGACTGATGCCTGAACCTTCATTTCCTTCTCTCCACAAGCTTGCGGCCTGTTTTCAGACCCTTCACTCAGCGACGCACGACGCCGCTGCGGCCATATCCCTTGAGATTCGACTTCTTCAGCAGGCTGTCATACTGATGTGACATCAGGTGAGCCTGAAGCTGGGCCATGAAGTCCATCGTGACCACAACAATGATCAGCAACGACGTACCGCCCAGATAGAACGGCACGTTCCACTGCATGATCAGAAACTCCGGCAGCAGACATACGGCGGTCAGATAGATCGCGCCAACCAGGGTCAGCCGGGTCAGCACATAGTCGATGTACTCACCGGTCTGACGGCCAGGTCGAATACCGGGGATAAACGCGCCGGACTTCTTGAGATTGTCCGCCGTTTCTTTCGAGTTGAACACGATTGCGGTGTAGAAAAAGGCGAAAAACATCACCAGACCGCCGTAAATCGCGATATAAATCGGCTGACCCGGGCTGAGCTGCTGGGAAATCTGCTGCAGCCATCCGGAGCTGCCAGCCTCGCCGAACCAGGTCGAAATCGTCGCCGGAAAGAGCACCAGACTGGAGGCGAAAATCGGCGGAATGACGCCCGACATGTTGACCTTCAGCGGCAAATGGGTGGACTGGTTACGATACGCTTGGCGCCCTTGGCGCTGGGCGTAGTTGACCGTAATCCGGCGCTGGCCACGCTCCACAAAGACCACAAAGGCGGTCACTGCCAGGGTCAGGGCGAGCAGGAATGTGGCAGTCAAAATGCCCAACTGGCCGGTGCTGACCAAGCCCATGGTCGAACCAATGGCGGTCGGCAGGCCGGCAACGATACCGGCGGTAATCAGTATCGAGATCCCGTTGCCAATCCCGCGCTCGGTAATCTGCTCGCCCAGCCACATCAAAAAGACCGTTCCGGCGGTCAGGGTGATCACAGCGGCCATGACAAAGCCGGGGCCCGGGTTGATCACTACCGGCAGGCCGGCACCAGCACTTTGGCTCTGCAGCGCGACAGCGACACCCAGCGACTGGAAGGTGGCCAGAATGACAGTGAAATAGCGCGTGTACTGGGTAATCTTGCGGCGCCCGGATTCACCTTCCTTGCGCAGCGCCTGTAGCTGCGGAACGGCGTGGCTCATCAGCTGGATGATAATGGCCGCCGAAATGTACGGCATGACGCCAAGGGCAAAAATGGAAAAACGCCCCAGAGCACCACCGGAAAACATGTTGAACACGTCAACAATGGTGCCCGAAGTCATGTCCATCAGATCGACCAGGGCCGCCGGATTGACGCCCGGCACCGGAATGAACGTTCCGAAGCGGAACACCATCAGGGCGATAACCACCACGAACAGACGCTGGCGCAGCTCCTTGAGCCGACCAATGCCGCCGAGCAGACCCGCCATTTCCGAGGAGCTGCGTGCCATTATTCGACCTTGCCGCCCGCTGCTTCGATCGCCTCGGCAGCGCCTTTGCTGACGTGCAGACCGCGCACCGTCACCGCCCGCTCAATGGCACCGGTGTTGATCAGTCGCACCTTGCGGGTGTCGCGCCCAATCAGGCGAGCCTGCTTAAGAGCTTCCAGATCAATGACATCGACATCGAGCACGTTGATCTGATAGAGCCTGAGCTCGCGGGTGTGGCGATTGACTGCCGAGCGAAACCCGACCTTCGGCAGGCGTCGCTGCAGCGGCATCTGACCGCCTTCAAAGCCCACCTTGGTGAAACCGCCGGAGCGCGACTTTTGACCCTTGTGACCACGGCCACCGGTCTTGCCCAGGCCAGAACCAATACCGCGACCGACGCGTTTGCGTTCGCTGCGGCTGCCTTCTGCGGGCTGAATCGTATTGAGTTTCATGTCAACTTTCCAAAATTTGGGATTCAGACTTCCTCAACGCGCACCAGGTAGCTCACCTTGCGAATCATGCCGCGAATTGCCGGCGTGTCCTCGAGCTCTACCGTGTGATGCATGCGCCGGAGGCCCAGACCGCGAACCGATTCGCGGTGCTTGCCAATGGTGCTGTTGGTACTGCGTACCAGGGTAACGCGCAGCTTTGAGTTGTTCTTCTTAGCCATGATATTCCAGAACCTCTTCAATCGACTTGCCGCGCTTGAGGGCAACCTGCTCGGGCGAGACCATGGTCTGGAGGCCTTTCATGGTGGCGCGCACCAGGTTGATGGGATTGTTCGAGCCCAGGCTCTTGGCGAGCACATTGTGCACGCCAACCGCTTCAAAAACGGCGCGCATCGGACCGCCGGCGATTACGCCGGTACCGTCGGATGCCGGCTGCATGTAAATGCGTGAACCGCAGTGGCTGGCCTTGAGCGAATGCCAGACGGTGCCCTCGTTGAGCGAGATTCGCACCATGTCGCGGCGGGCGCGTTCCATCGCCTTCTGGATCGCCAGAGGCACTTCCCGCGCCTTGCCGTATCCAAAGCCGACCTTGCCGTCGCCGTCGCCGACCACCGCCAGGGCGGTGAAACTGAACTGGCGGCCACCTTTGACGACCTTGACCACACGGTTGACCGCAACCAGCTTCTCAATCAGATCGTCGGTGGTGTTTTCTCTAGCCATGATGAGTTCCGTTATCGTTAAAACTTCAGACCGGCTTCACGCGCTGCATCTGCCAGCGCCTTGACCCGTCCGTGATACTGAAAACCTGAGCGATCGAAAGCCACGCCTTCGACACCGACCTCAAGACTGCGTTCGGCAATCTTCTTGCCAACCGCTTCGGCCGCCTCGATGCTGCAGGTGCTTTTGAGGCCGTCGGCCACGTCCTGTTGCAAGGTCGACGCGGCGGCGACGGTATGCGCACCACCATCGGCGATGACCTGGGCGTAGATGTGCCGGCCGGACCGGTGCACGGTCAGCCGCGGTTGACCGGAGCGCGCGATGCGTGCCCGAGTCTTGCGCGCGCGGCGCAGTCTGGATTGATTCTTGTCCTTCATGCTCGTTTCCTCAGGCCTTCTTGGCTTCCTTCATGA
>CALEIM010000117.1 GCA_937876395.1 uncultured Wenzhouxiangella sp.
ACTTCATCGTTGAGCACGAACTCGAACACGAAGGCCTCTTGATCATCGTCCAGATCGACGTCGAAGCGAGCGTCCCAGGCCAGCGTTTCACCGCGCGGCGGAAACGGGTAGATTTCCTCATCGCGGGCCGTGACACGCAGGTTCACCCCATCGCGAAACCGGGCTGGCACCATGGCTTCGACGGCACTCGGTATATCCATCGTGGAGGCCATAAACCCCAGGTGCCCCGCACCCTGACCGATCGGCACTATGAAACTCATGCCCGGCACTCCGTCGGGCATTTCGATCGGCCGGGTTACAACCATTTCACCGTGCTCTGCGGCCTGGATCAGGGCCGGCCGATAGGCGGTGTCGACCGGAAAATTCTCACCGGTTTCGATCAGATCGCGCTCGCGACCCACCATCTGCATGACCCTCAGGTCAGGCGTGAGCACCGCCAGCGAGCGATAGTAAGGATACTGAGCAAGGTAGTTCTCGGCGTTTTGCTGCCACAGATCAGGGTTTTGCAGTTGAAGGTGTTCAAGCCTCGCCGCCGCGCGGAACTGAGCGTGGATCTGATCGCCGATGGCCGAACGCATATCGGCTTCAATCTGGCCGGACAAATTATCAAGATAGCGTGCCAGGTTGTCCTGCTCGGCCTCCTTGAGGGTGCCGCACAGCAGCGCGGTCAGCGCCAGTCCGACCATCAGGGTCAGGCCGGCCAGCAGCAGCGCCCGCCATTGCCCACGATTGATCCGGGTTGGAGTCGATGCGGTCACGGCCAGACTCCGCCAAAACCCGCCAATCGACCGGAACAGGATCGTGCGCAGATTCCGCTTGTCCGAGACCAGAGGCTCAATTGCGTTCCCCTTGATAAGCCAGGGCAGGCGGCCAGTATAGCCTGCCACCCAAAGCGCTGAATTGCTGGTCGATTTGGGCAGACAATTCTGGATCCAACTTGCAAGGGACTTGCCACCGGGCCTAGGCTAGGCAGACGTTCTTCCCGGAGTGAGCCGTGGATCTTGCCGTGGCAAACAACTGGTCGGCGATCGTTGCTGAAGCAATCAGGTTTCGCCGCATGCTCCATCGCAACCCGGAGCTGGCCTGGTTCGAACACGAGACGGCAGGCCGGATACGGCGGCGCCTGGACCAGCTCGATATCGCCTGGCGCGCCTGTGCCGAGACCGGCACCGTGGCCACGCTTGCGCCCGACGCACCCGGTCGGCACATCGCCTTACGTGGGGATATTGACGCGCTACCGATCGTCGAGGCCAGCGGCGTGGAATGGTCTTCCGCAGTCGAAGGCCGCATGCACGCCTGCGGCCACGACGGCCACACCGCCACGCTGATGGCTGCCGCCTGCTGGTTGAAAGCCCACGAAGCCTGGCTACCTGGCCCGGTGACGCTGCTGTTCCAGCCGGCCGAGGAAGGCGGCCACGGCGCGAAGGCGATGATTGACGACGGCGCGCTCGAAGGCGTCGAGGCGATTTTCGGCTGGCATAACTGGCCGGCCATTCCGTTCGGCAAAGCCGCCTGCCCAAACGGCGCGGTGATGGCCGGCAACGGCAGCTTCGAGATCACCATCCACGGACAGGGCGGCCACGCCAGTCAGCCCGAGCTGTGCCGCGATCCACTGCTGGCGGCTGCTGCCGTGGTGACTGCCCTGCAGCAGATTGTCAGCCGCCGCATCTCACCGCAGGCCGCGACGGTGCTCAGCGTCACCAGTCTGCACGCCGACGGCGGTGCGCCCACCGTCACGCCGTCCACGGCCAGTCTGGCGGGAAGTTTCAGGCTGGGCGATCCCGACACCCGCGGGCTGTTGGGCAGCTTGATCACCGACATTGCCCGGAACGTCGCGGCCGCCCACGGTGTCAACGCGGATGTGAACATTTATCCGCGCTATGGCACAACGGTCAACCACCGCGATGAGGCCGACGGCTATCGTCGCGCCCTGATGGCCGAACTGGGCGATGACGCGCTCGATTCGGGGCTGACGATGCCCATCATGGCCTCGGAGGACTTCAGCTACTACCTCGATGAAATCCCCGGGGCATTTGCACTGATCGGCGCCGACGACGGACGGGGCAATCATCACCCCTGCCACAGCCCCGAATATGACTTCAATGACCGGCTGATCGATCGGGTCGGCCGCATCTATGTCCGGATCGCGGGTATTCCGGTGAAGGGGTAATCACAGCGCATAAGCTTATAAGGAGCCACTCCATGCAGGTATTCGAACAGTGGGAATCGGAAATCCGCGGCTACGGCCGGCTTTATCCGACCGTCTTCACCTCGGCGTCCAACGCCCGCCAGACGGATGAGAATGGCCGCTCTTACATCGACTTTTTTGCCGGTGCCGGCGTGCTTAATTTCGGCCACAACAACGCGCGCATGAAGCGTGCGCTGATCGAGTTCCTGGAGCGCGATGGCGTGGCTCACAGCCTGGACACGTACACCGACGTCAAGCGCGACTTCATCGCGAAGTTTGTCAATACCATTGTCAAGCCGCGCGGCTGGAACTATAAGCTGCAGTTCATGGGCCCGACCGGCAGCAACGCGGTCGAGGCCGCGCTCAAACTCGCCCGCAAGGTCACCGGACGGCGCGATGTCGTGGCCTACGAGCACGGCTTCCACGGCATGACGCTGGGCTCACTGGCTTGCACGGCCAACGCCTATTTTCGCAACGCCGCCGGCGTGCCGCTGGAACACGTCTACCGCCAGCCCTACGGCAGCGAAGAAGTCTCGCTGGAGCAGTGCCTGGCCTGGGTCGATCAGCTCAGGCGAATGTACCAGGATTCCTCCAGCGGGCTGGAGGCACCGGCGGCGTTCGTGATCGAGCCGATCCAGGCTGAAGGCGGAGTACGTCTGGCCCGCCCTGAATGGCTCAAGGCGGTGCAGGAACTGGCCCATGACCTGGGGGCGCTGCTGATCTTCGATGACATCCAGGCGGCCTGCGGGCGTACCGGCAGCTACTTCAGCTTCGACGACATGGGGCTGGCCCCCGACATCATCACCCTGGCCAAGGGGATCGGCGGTTACGGCACGCCGCTGGCGATGAACCTGGTCAAGCCCGAACACGACGAACACTGGTCGCCAGGCGAACATACCGGCACGTTCCGCGGCCAGGGTTTGAGCTTTGTTGCCGGCACCGTGGCATTGGAGTATTTCGAAGACGACGAGCTGATGAATGCGGTCAAGGCGAACAGCCGGTTCATGCGCGATCGCCTGCAGGCGATCGTTGACGATCACAGCCAGGGACAATTCTCGGTCCGCGGCCGCGGCATGATACAGGCGCTCGATGTCAGTGACGGCGCGCTGGCCAGCCAGGTCGTGACCAGCAGCTTTGAGAGCGGTTTGCTGATCGGCTCGTGTGGCACCGGCGGCCGCGTGCTCAAACTGATTCCGCCGCTGACCATTCCCGAGGCCGACCTGGCCGAAGGGTTGGACCTTCTCGAACAGGCGGTCGCCGCGGCACGCAAGGCGGCAACATGAGACAGCGCGACGACATGACCTTTCCGTTCGAGGAGTACGAACGTCGCCTTCAGGCGTTACGCAAACGCATGGCCGAACGCCTGCTCGATGCGGTGGTCATCACTGACCCGGAAAACCTGATGTATCTGACCGACTATCAGACCACCGGATATTCATTCTTCCAGGCGCTGGTGGTACCGCTCGAAGATGATGCCTTCATGATCACCCGCCGGATGGAGGAGTCAAACGTCCATGCCCGCACCTGGGTGGAGGAGACCCGGCCCTATCCGGACACCGGCGATGCCATCCAGATGCTGGTCGAATCACTGCGCGAATTCGGCCTGGGCAACAAGTGCATCGGCTACGAGCGCAACAGCTACTATTTCGCCGCTTACCATCAGGACAGCATTCATACGACTTTTCTCGACGGCCGGCTGTTTGATTGCTTCGGCATTGTCGAGGAGGGACGGATCTGCAAGTCCGAGCATGAAATCAAGATCATGCGGCGGGCGGCCGCCGCGACCGAAGCCGGCATGCAGGCCGGATTCGAGGCAACCTGCGCCGGGGTGAGCGAAAACGAGATTGGCGCCGCCATCAGTTCGGCCATGTTTCGCGCCGGCGGCGAGCCACCGGCAGTCCTGCCCTACGTGACTTCCGGGCCGCGCACCATGATCGGCCACGCCACCTGGGAAGGCCGCACGGTTGAGCCCGGCGAACACGTGTTTCTGGAAGTGGGCGGCTGCTATCGCCGCTATCACACGGCCATGATGCGCACCGTTGTGCTCGGCGAGATGTCACCATCAATGCAGCATGCCCAGGAGCGCATGAAGCAGGCCCTGCACGAGCTCAGGGAAGTGCTGCGTCCGGGCATGACCGTATCCGACGCCGACAACCTGATTCGCAACATCATCACCGCCAACGAGGTGGGTGCGCGTCTGATCACCCGCTCGGGCTATTCCATCGGCATCGCTTTTCCGCCGAGCTGGGACGAGGGCTACATCATCAGCCTCAAACAGGGTGACTCCAATGTGCTCAAAGAAGGCATGACCTTTCACATCATTCCCTGGATGTGGGGCGTCGATGGCGACAAGACGGTCGGCATTTCCGACACCATCTACATCACCGATCGCGGCTGCAAGTCCTTCTTTACCCTGGATGAAGATTTCGTCGTCAAGCCCGATCAGGGGCTTGGCGAATCGCCCGAGTCGGAGAAGGGAGAGCAACATCGGCCGAACGCGAAAAGCGACAAAACGGTCAAACACATCAACGAGGCAGGACAGCGATGAACAGGCTCCGATCAATCAATCCGACCAGCGGCCGGGAGCAGTACCAACTGGCCACACTCGACGATGAGGCCCTGGAACACCGCCTGGCTGCGGCCGACGCGGCTTTCGATGGCTGGGGCACCGCCGGTTTTGATGAGCGCGGCCGGGTGCTGCGTGATGTCGCCGGCCTGATGCGCAAAGAGACCGAATCGCTGGCGCGCCTGATGACCGACGAGATGGGCAAGCCGATTGGCGAGGCGCGCGGCGAGGTCGAAAAGGCGGCCTGGTGCGCCGAGCACTACGCCGAACATGCGAAAGAATATCTGGCCACCGAGCACCTCGCATCGGACGCCAGCGACAGCTATGTGCAGTATCTGCCGCTGGGCGTCATCCTCGGCATCCTGCCCTGGAATGCACCGTTCTGGCTGGCCTTCCGCTTTGCCGCACCGACGCTGATGGCGGGCAATACCTGCCTGGTCAAGCACGATCCCAACGTACCGGCCTGCGGCGAGGCCATCGGCAAACTTTTCGAACGCGTCGACGCGCCGGCGGACATCTTTGCCAACCTGCCGCTGGAGACCGAGCGGGTCGAGCGCGTGATTCGTGACCGGCGCGTGCAGGCCGTCTCGTTCACCGGCTCGGAAAAGGCCGGCGGCATCGTCGCCGCAACCGCGGCCTCTGAAATCAAGCATTCTGTGCTCGAACTCGGCGGTTCCGATCCGGCCATCGTGCTGGCCGATGCCGATCTGGACAAGGCGGCCGATACGCTCTGCCTGTCGCGCACCATCAACGCTGGCCAAAGCTGCATTGCCGCCAAGCGCATCATCGTCGAAGCGGCCGTGCATGACGCCTTCGTCGAACGCCTGCACGAGCGCTTGGCGCGCCTGAAGATGGGCGATCCCGCCGAAGAAACCACCGATATCGGACCCATCGCCCGAGACGATCTGCGCGCGGACCTGCACCGCCAGGTGCGCGAGACCGTCACCGCCGGCGCCAACTGCCTGCTGGGCGGAGAGCTTCCCGCAGGCCCGGGCTATTTCTATCCGGTCACGCTGCTGACCGGCGTGCGCCCGGAAATGACCGCCGCCCGCGAAGAAACCTTCGGCCCGGTGGCCGTGGTAATGAAAGTCGCTGATGCCGACGAAGCGCTGGCGCTTGCCAACGACAGCAACTACGGCCTGGCCGCCGCGCTGTGGACCGAAACCCGGCGCGCCGCAGGCCTGACCGCTCGGCTGGAAACCGGCCAGGTAGCGATCAACGGCATCGTCAAAACCGACCCCAGACTGCCCAGCGGCGGCATCAAACGCTCCGGCATCGGCCGTGAACTTGGCCCCCATGGCATTCGGGAATTCGTCAACGCGCAGCAGGTGTGGGTGGCTTGAAGACCGACACAAGGCCCAAACGATCAAACGACCAATGGTCCAACCGACCACCCTTTCATTTCGGCTGGTAAACTGAAAAATGATCCATTGGTCGCCTAAGGTCACTGATTGATGCGTACTCTGGCCGGCATTGCCGCCGGACTGCTGGTCGGCGTGGTGCTTCTGGAAGCGCTCGCGGCGGGGTTGCTGGTACTGGTTCCCGACTCGGTTCTGAGGGCCGACTTTGGTCAGTACGGCCTGCTGCTGTGGCCGCTGCTGCCCGTGCCGGCCTTGCTGTGGCTGAGCGCCGGCTTAGCCGCTGGCGCCATGACTACCGCCGTTGCCAGGTGCCCGCTGGTTGGGATCTTGGCCGGCGCCGGGCTGGCGGTTCCGGCCGGCCTGGTCGTTGGCCTGGCCTGGCCTGGCAGCGCGCAGACCGTGCTGGCCGCCGCCCTGCCCTTGTCTGGCGCGGCCGCTGGTGCGCTGCTGGTGGCGCGCGTGCTCAAGGCGGACCGGGCTGTATCGGTACCGGATCAGGCGGTATAATCTCGCCTTGTTGCAGCCCCCGGCTGCCGTTTTGCATTGTGGCATTCCAACTATAAAAGAGGTCGGTCCGGCGTGTCTGAGTTACATGATCAACAATTCGTGAAGACTTTCGGCCTGATTCTGGTCGGACTGATCATCTTCACCATCATCATTCTGATGGCCTCGTATGTCATCCATCGCAGCAACACGGATGTGGAACCAGGTCCGGCCCGTCAGGCTGCTGTCGAGGAACGCATTCGGCCCGTCGCTGGCGTCTATTCCGGCGAAACCGGCCGCGCTGCCGCCCAGGCAGCGGCCCAGGCCGCGGCTGATGCCGAACCACAGCTTGCTTTTGACGGCTCAACCGACGGCGCGATGATCTACGAGCGCGTCTGCGGCGTTTGCCACGACATCGGCACCGCCGACGCCCCACGCATGATCGCGGCAGAAATGGGCGCGCGTCTGGACGAGCAGGGCCGTGACGCGCTGGTCGAGACGGCCATCAACGGCCTCGGCGCCATGCCGCCGCGCGGCGGGCGCATGGACCTCAGCGATGAGCAAGTAGCCGCCTCGGTCGATTACATGATCGATCAGATCAACTGATCTTCGATTAGCGGCCGTTCCCTTTCGACCTGCGCGAGCAGGTCGGGAAACAGCTCCAGGAAGGCGCGCTCGATCGCGTCTTCATGCACATCCAGCAGATGAATCCCTTCGGCCAGCGGCCAGCGCCGGCCGTGGCGCCGTGCCAGCAGTACAAAAATCTCTTCCAGCATGGCCCGTTCCCCATAGCGCTGCCAAAGCCTGCGACGCGCCGCCCAGCGGCTGAAGCGCGCCAGTCGGTCGGGCAGCCGCGAACGATGGGCGGCCAACAGCTCATCGACCTGCCCGCCGAGCCTGTCCAGCCTGTCGGGGCCAAAGTCTTGCCAGTGGCGGGTCAACATGAAATCGAACAGCACATCGAAGATCACCCCGCCGTAGCGCCGCCAGGGCGGTTCCAGAGCTTCCAGCAGTCGGCCGACGGCCGGATGCGCGTCGGTCATTACATCAACGCGCCGATGCAGCAAAACACCCGCCCGCCAGTCCGGCGGCAGTTGGCTCAGCGCTTCGCGGCCTTTGATATGGTCACCGAGAAATGCGCCCAGTCGCATGCCATCTTCAGGCCCGGCGAGCACGATATGTGCAAGATGATTCATGAATTTCGGGCCGTCTGCGCGGCCCATGGAGGGTGCGTTATCATGATGCCCCCGCAAGCTTCGCGCTGGCAAGGTGGCAAGGACGATAGATGGATACTGGCCCAGATCAATTTCCGCCCAGGAACACCGAATTTTTCATCACCGGCCCGGCCGGTCGCATTGAGTGCCTGGCCGACCGCCCTGAAGACGACGAGCCGCGCCCGGCCACGGCGGTGCTGTGCCATCCGCACCCCCAGCACGGCGGCACCATGCGCAACAAGGTGGTGACCATCATGGAGCGCAGCCTGCGCGAGCTGGGCCTGTCGACGGTGCGCTTCAATTTCCGTGGCGTGGGCGAAAGCAGCGGCGATTTTGCCGACGGCGAGGGCGAAACCGAAGACCTGCTCGCAGTCATCGACTGGGTGCGCCGAGTGCGGCCCGACGACGACCTGTGGCTGGGCGGTTTTTCGTTCGGCGCCTACATTGCGCTCAAGGCCAGCCAGGACCTGCCCGTTCGCCAGCTTATTTCGATCGCCCCGCCGGTCGAGCGCTACGGGTTTGCCGAGCTGCTGCCACCCAACTGCCCGTGGCTGGTGGTGCAGGGCGATGAAGACGAGGTCGTCTCACCCGAAGCGGTCATTGAATGGTCGAACAAAATAGGCAGCGATGCCGAGCTGGTGATGATGGAAGGCACCGGCCACTTTTTCCACCGCCGTCTGATGGACCTGCGCGGTCTGATCAAAAACCACGTTCAGCCCAACCTGCCGTGAGTCTGGGTTACTGACTCAATGGCCGAACCCGGGCCGCTGGCGCGTTACCAGGCGCTGACTGATGGTGGCCAGATCGCGGCCGATCCAGCCCAGCGCGCTGTGGCCAGCCGACTGCAAGACTGCTATCAGGCCCTGCTCGGCCAGCGCCGCTCCCTGATCGACCGCTGGCGCGGGCGCTATCCGGCCACACCCGGCATTTATCTATACGGCCCGGTCGGGCGCGGCAAGACCATGCTCATGGATTTGTTGGCCGACAGCCTGGACGCGGCCGGAGTGGCCGTGTGGCGCATTCATTTTCATCGCTTCATGGATCAGATGCACGCCGGGCTGACCGCGCGCGGCCAGCAGCGCGATCCGCTGCCCGACATCGCCCGTGAACTAAGCAAACGCTGCCGCGTGCTGTGCCTTGACGAGCTGCACGTGGGTGACATTGGCGATGCCATGCTGCTCAGCGGCCTGCTGCAGGCACTGTTCGAGCGCGGCCTGACCCTGGTGGCCACCAGCAACAGCGCAGCAAACAATCTGTACGCCGGCGGTCTGCAGCGCCAGCGCTTTATCCCGGCCATCGACGCCATTGAGGCACATTGCCAGGTCATCAGCCTGACGGCCGAGACCGACTACCGGCTGCGCGAGCTCAGCCGCCATCGCAGCTACTATTGCCCCGATCATGCCGACAACCGCGCCGAACTGGCGGCCAACTTCACTTCTTTGTCCGCCGGAACACTGCCCAGTGACCGCCCGCTGAAACTGCGCGGCCGTCTGATCCAGCCAGTCCAGCGCGCCGGTTCAGTGGTCTGGTTTGATTTCGCCACGCTGTGCGAAGGCCCGCGCTCAAGCGCCGACTACATTGATCTTGCGCGCCGCTTTTCGACCCTGATCATCTCGGCGGTGCCGGCCCTGAGCGAGCGCGACAACGACGCCGCACGACGCTTCATTCACCTGATCGACGAATGCTACGACCGCAGCGTCAAACTGATCATTTCGGCCGCCGCCCCGCCCGAATCCCTGTACACCGGCCAGCGCCTGGCCGCCGCTTTCGAACGCACCACATCGCGCCTGATCGAAATGCAAAGCCACGCCTACCTCGCCCAGGATCACCGCCCGTAGACAGCGCCTGACTTCACACCTCGATCAGGGTTTCGATCACGTGCTGAACGTAAGCGTCAAACTCCGGCTCGTCCTTGTCGGGCACCAGGCGCTGGGCCTGGAGCTGCAGGTAGCCGACGTAGGAGGAATACATCAGATTGGCGCGGTGGCGGGCCTCAATACCCGCCAGGCCGAGCTCTTCCAGTGCGGCTGACAGGTATTTCAGGCGGCGCTGCGTGACCCGGCGCAGCACCGGGCCGATGCGCGCGTCATCCGGCAGCGCGCACAGGGCCACATAAACCCGGTGCGTCAGGGTCTGCCGGCTGGTCCGCCAGACAAAATCGGCCAGCCGCTCGGCCGGTGCACTGCCGGCGCTCAGACTCATCTTCAGGTGCGCGCGATCCTGCTGTTCCCAGCGCGCCAGCGCGCGCACGAGCAGTTCATCGCGGCCGCTGAAGTGCCAGTAAAAACTGCCCTTGGTGATCCCCAGACGCCGGGCCAGCGGCTCGACCCGAAGCGCGCCCAAGCCCTTTTCGGCGATCAGGGCCAGCGCCGCCTGTTCCCAGTCGGTCGGGGTCAGCGGCAATTTTTCGCCGCGGCCGGGCTTGGAAACACTTGATTTGCTCATCATGATCCGCGATGGTACACCTGGTGGCCACCAAGAGGTATTGGCGGCTCGTGGCAAGACCCTTGTTTGTCGGCACCGCCGAACCAATATAAAAGCCGATTGACTCACAACCAGGGTAAACCCATACTCAGCCGTATGGAAGCTGTACGCAAACTACATGATGATATCCGCAGACGCCAGATCTGGACCGATGACGGCATCCGCCTGAGTCTTCGCTACTACGGCGATGACCGCGCGCCGTGCGTTCTGATGGCGCATGGTTTTGGCCAGACCCAGTACGCCTGGGAGGAAACCGGCCGACGGCTGGCCGCCGCCGGCTGGCAGGCCGTCAGCTATGACGCCCGCGGCCACGGCGAATCGGATCGCGCCCCGAGCGGCGAATACGATTTCGAACAGTTCGTCGAAGATTTCCGCCGGGTGTGCGCCTCGCTGCCCAACAAACCGGCCGTGATCGGCGCGTCCATGGGTGGCCTGACCGCCCTGCTGGCCCATTCGGAAAAACCCAAGGTCGAACTGGCCTCGCTGGTCTTGGTCGACATTGCGCCGCGCTGGGACGACAGCGGGGTCGAGGCCATGCTGTCGTTCATGCACCAGAACCCCAAGGGTTTTGAAAGTCTGGACGAGGCCATCGAGGCGGTGCGCGGTTTTCTGCCCCACCGACGTGCCAGCGGCTCAGGCGAAGGTCTGACCCGCAACCTGCGCCAGGGCGGTGACGGACGCTGGTATTGGCACTGGGACCCGGCCATGCTCGCCTTGGCGGAAAAAAGCTCGAACCTCCAGTCGCGCCTGAAATCGGCCTCGCGCCGGCTCAAGATCCCCACGCTGCTGGTGGCCGGCGGGCAAAGTGAGCTGATCGGCCAGGAGCATATCGAAGAGTTCCTCAAGCTCGCCCCCCACGCCGAGCAGGCGACGGTGGAATACGCCTCGCACATGGTGGCCGGCGACCGCAATGACCATTTCATGGGCGCGGTCACGCCGTTCCTCAATCGACAGTCCGCGCACGGAGCGACTTGAACATGATGGTTCTTCTGTTTGTGCTGGCCCTGACGGTGACCGGCCTGGCGTGTGCTTTTCTGCGTTCCGGCCTGCGCGTGTGGACGATTGCAACCGCCATCGTCGGCTTCATTTTTACCGTATCGGGCGCGCCGGGCTGGGTGTCGCTGACGATTTTCTGGCTGCTGTTCATTCCGCTTGCTGCGCTGCTCAACGTTCCGTCCTGGCGGCGCGAGTTCCTGAGCGAGCCGATGCTCGAGGTGTTCGCCAAAATGACGCCGCAGATTTCGGCCACCGAACAGGCCGCAATCGACGCCGGAACGGTGGGTTTCGAGGGCGAACTGTTCGCCGGCAATCCACGCTGGGATCGTTTCATCAAAAAGCCTCTGCACGAACTGAGCGCCGAAGAACAGGCCTTTCTCGACGGCCCGGTCGAGGAACTGTGCGACATCGTCAACGAGTGGGAATTCAGCCACTACCGCGCCAGCGTCTCCGACCAGGCCTGGGATCTGATGCGCAAAAACCGCTTCTTCGGCATGATCATCCCGAAGCAGTACGGCGGCCTGGGCTTTTCCGCCACCGCCCACCGCGCGGTGCTCGCCAAGCTGGCATCCGTATCACCGATTGCCGGCGCAATTGTCGCCGTGCCCAACTCGCTCGGCCCGGGCGAGCTGCTGCTTGACTACGGCAGCGAAGAACAGAAAGACCGCTACCTGCCGCGCCTGGCCGTCGGCGAGGAAATCCCCTGCTTTGGTCTGACCAGCACCGTGGCCGGCTCGGATGCCACCTCGATCGTCGATTACGGCGTCGTCTGCAAAGGCAAGTACAAGGGCAAGCAGACCCTCGGCATCAAGCTCAATTTCGAAAAGCGCTACATCACATTGGCGCCGGTCGCGACCGTGGTCGGCCTGGCTTTTCGCCTGTATGACCCCGACGGACTGATTGGCGATACCGAAGACATCGGCATCTCGGTCGCTCTGCTGCCGGCTGACACGCCGGGCATGGACATCGGCCGCCGTCACCTGCCGCTCAACGTGCCCTTCCCCAACGGTCCAATTCGCGGCAAGGATGTTTTTATCCCGCTCGACTACCTGATCGGCGGCGTCGAACACGCCGGCACCGGCTGGCGCATGCTGGTTGAATCACTGTCGGTCGGGCGCGCCATCTCCCTGCCCGCCTCGGCCAGCGGCGGCGCCAAGGCGGCCAGCCTGATGACCGGCGCCTATGCGCGTATCCGCAAACAGTTCAACCTGCCGATTGGCCGCTTCGAAGGCATCGAAGAAGCGCTGGCCCGGATTGCCGGATACACCTATGCAGTCAGCGCGCTGTCACGCCAGACCGCCTCGGCAGTCGACGACGGTGAACGGCCGGCCGTGCCCGGCACGATTGCCAAATACCACGCCACCGAATACGGCCGCGACATCATCAAAGACGCCATGGACATCCACGGCGGCAAGGGCATCATCCTCGGGCCCGGCAACTATCTGGGCCGCGCCTGGCAAGGTGCGCCGATCTGGATCACGGTTGAAGGGGCCAACATCCTGACCCGCTCACTGATGATATTTGGCCAGGGCGCGATTCGCTGCCATCCCTACATACTCAAGGAACTCGACGCGCTCAAGATCGACGATGAGGATGACCGTCTCGAAGAGTTCGACCGCCTGCTGTTTGCCCACATCGGCCACTCCATTTCCAACGCCGTGCGCGCCTTTGTCTTCGGCCTGAGCTTTGCCCGCTTCGCCGTCGTCCCCGGCGACCGCAAGACGCGCAAGTACTACCGCAAGCTCAGCCGCTACAGCGCCAGCTTCGCTTTTCTGGCCGACATCATCATGCTCACCTACGGCGGCCGCCTGAAGATGAAAGAAAAAATCTCCGGACGTCTGGGCGATGTCCTGAGCCATCTCTACATCTGCTCGGCCATGCTGCGCCGCTTCGAACACGAAGGACGCCCGGCCGCCGATCAGCCGATTCTGGCCTGGGCATTCCACGACGCCATTTTCAAAATCCAGCAGGCCATGCGCGGCGTGATCGACAATTATCCGATTGCCTGGCTGCGCCCGCTGCTGCGGCTGGTCATCTTCCCGCTCGGTCGCAACGAACGCCAGCCCAACGACCGCTTGGGCCACAAAGTCGCCGCACTGCTGCTGTCGCCGTCAGACACCCGCGACCGGCTGACCCGTGGGATCTATAAATCCGACCGCAGCGGCCAGTGGATCGGCGTGCTCGAAGCCCTGCTGCCCGACGTAATCGCCACCGAACCCGTTGAACGCAAGCTGCTCAAGGCCCAGCGTGCCGGACAGATCAGCGGCTTTACCTTCGAGGAACAGCTCGAACAGGCCGGCGAGAAAGGCATCCTCAATCCGACCGAAATCAACCTGCTCGGCAGCATACGTAAGCGCGTGCTGGAAGTAATCCGCGTCGATGACTTCGACCTGACCGATCTGCAGGCGGGTTTGAGCGAGCAGGCCGAAGCTGCACGCGGCAAAAAGCCCAAAGCCGCCTGAGCGGCTGGGCTATACTAAACGCAAGCCGGCTGGCAGACTTGCCAGCGGCCTTGAAAAACCATCTTGAAAAACTATCGGCAACAGGTGTTTCGGGAATCCGGTGCAAGTCCGGTACTGCCCCCGCAACTGTAACCGGCATTGAAGGCTTTGCCTTCGATGCGGCAGGACAACAACCACTCCGCAAGATCGCCTGCGGGGGAAGGGTCCAGCCCGGTCGCTTCATGACCGCCGGAAGTCAGGAGACCGGCCTGTCGTCACCACTCATTACCGGGTCGCGGTGGGCGACCGGAGGAGCACGGTACGACTTAGGCGTCGCACCGCTTTTGCCCCCTTCCGGATTCTCCTGCCTTAGCCTGGGACAGCGCGCGGGTTGAGCGCCAGGAGAACCTGAATCATGAAACCATCCACCCTGCCCGGGCTGACTGCCGCGGGCCTGCTTTCCATTGCCACAGCCTTTTCTGCCGGAGCCGAGACCTGGGACGGTGATACCGTGGTCGTCACCGCCGCACGCAGCGAACAAAACCTGGAAGACAGCCTGTCGCGAGTCAGCGTCATCGACCGCGACGCCATTGAAACCAGCCAGGCGGCTGATCTGCTGGAGCTGCTGCGTCTGCAAGCCGGCATTGATGTGAGCCGCAGTGGTGGTCCGGGCGGGCAGACCAGCGTTTTCATGCGCGGCAGCAACTCCAACCACATGCTGGTGCTGATTGACGGCATGCGCGTGGCCGCCGCCGGCACCGGCGCCCTGGCCTGGGAAAACATCGACCCGGCCATCATCGAACGCATCGAAATCGTGCGCGGCCCGCGCTCGGCGCAGTGGGGATCGGACGCCATCGGCGGCGTCATCCAGATTTTTACCCGTCAGGGCGCGGGCACCCGGCTGCGCGCCGGCTATGGCCGCTATGACGACCGGCAACTGTCGGCCAGCTTCGGCAGTCCGGCCTTTGGCCTGAGCCTGGCCATGCGCCGCTTCGACGGCTTTTCAGCCCAGAACGAACGCGGCTTTTCTTACGATCCGGACGACGACGGTTTCGACAACTACAGCCTGGCCCTCGGCGGTGAAAGCCCCCTGGCCGGCGGTGACTTCCGCTGGCGCGCACGGGCCAATGACGGCCACGTCGAATTCGACCAGGGCGAGTCGGACATGCGCAACTACTCACTGCACAGCGACTACCGGCGCAGCACGGCTGGCCCCTGGCAATGGCAGGTTTCAGCCGGTCTGCACCGTGACCGCCTGGAGACTGAAACACCTTTCGGCGAATCAGAAGCCGTCACCCGCCGCATCCAGGCCGGCTTTCAGGCCGAACGTCCGCTCAACGCCAACCAGCGCTGGCTGCTCGGCGTCGACACCTGGCAGGAATCGGGCTACAGCAGCATCGACTGGTCGGGTAATCGCTACAACCTCGGCGCCTGGACCGGCCTGGAAGGCCGCCACGCCGCGTTTGACTGGGAAGCCAGTCTGCGCCTCGATGAAGACCAGCGCTTCGGCACCGCCACCACCGGCAGCCTGGCCGGCGGCTGGCGCCCGGCTGACAACTGGCGCCTGTTCGCCCGCCTCGGTCGCGCCTTCCGCGCCCCCAACTTCAGCCAGCTCTACTCCGAAGGATTTGGCGGACTCTACGCCGGCAACCCCGACCTGGACCCGGAAACCGCCGTCTCCGGCGAACTCGGTCTCGACTGGCAGCCCGCCGCCGGGCAGCACCTGGGCGTGAGCCTGTACCAGCAGCACATCGACGATCTGATTGACTTTTCCGGCCCAAACTTCCAGGCCACCAACATCCTGCGCGCGCGCATTCGCGGCGCCGAACTGACCTGGCGCATCCGCAGCAACGGATGGGCCAGCGAAACCGGCCTGACCTGGCAGGATGCCGAAGACCGCGACAGCGGACTCCCACTGCTGCGCCGCGCCGA
>CALEIM010000118.1 GCA_937876395.1 uncultured Wenzhouxiangella sp.
CCGCGATAGCGCGCGAGCCGGCAGTCTCAGAAGCGCAGGCTCAGGCCGGCGTTGACGCGCAGCGCCTCGAAGCTGCCGCCGGCGCCGTCTCCCGGCCGTCGACCATGACCGTAAACTCATCGGCAGCGCGATACAGCAGCCAGAACCCGCCGCCGCCAATACCGGATGATTCCGGCTCGACCACGGCCAGGGCCGCCGAGACGGCCACGGCTGCATCAAAGGCATTGCCGCCCTGCTTCAGGATTTCTGCACCCACCTCGGTGGCCAACTCGTGCGCGCTGGAAACGGCGGCCTGCCCCGGCGGAGCTTCCGCCAGAGCGGCAAAAGAAATCACGGAAAGCAGTAAAAAAATGCTTGTCAATCTGATGCTTGTAGACTGAACTGAATGTAACTTCGCATTCATCATATCGTGCCTGTTGGTTGCATCCCCCAAAAGTGTAGCGGCTGGAAACTCAGGCGTAGCGTTTGCGCAGCGCGTCGGAAACTCGCGGATGAACAAACTGGCTGACATCGCCATCCAGTCGGGCAATTTCCTTGACCAGCGAAGAGGAAATAAAGCTGTACTGTTCGGCCGGAGTCAGAAAGACCGTCTCAACCTGTTCGATCAGATGCCGGTTCATCGAGGCGAGCTGGAACTCGTACTCAAAGTCAGACACCGCGCGCAGACCGCGCAGGATCACGCCGGCGTCATGCTCACACACAAAGTGGGCCAGCAGGCTGTTGAAACCGATCACATCGACGTTGCCCAGCCCTTCTTCGGCCAGCACCGCACGCGCCAGCTCGATGCGCCCTTCCAGATCGAACGACGGCTGCTTGTGCGGACTCTCGGCAATGGCCACGATAATCCGTCGATACATGCGCGCGGCTCGGATAATCAGGTCGGTATGGCCGTTGGTCATCGGATCGAAGGTGCCGGGGTAGACGGCAAGTCCGTAATCGGGCAGGCTCATCGCAGCATTCTCGGGCTTGAACGGGCCGACAGTATACCGTCAGGCGTGCCTCAAACCGAGCCAAGCAGGAGCATCCGAACCTCGCCCAGGGTTTTGCTGCGCAGCAGCTCGAAATGCGCTCCAGTCTCGATTTCCGGGTCGGCCACCGCCTGCTCGACATACACCCGCGCACCGTCGGCCAGATGGCCGCCGTCGATCAGGCGGGCCAGAGCGGACATCTCAAGACCTGTCGAAAACGGCGGATCAATGAACACCATGTCAAAGCGGCCCCGGTCCTGCTCAAGCCAGCGCAAGGCATCGGCCTGCACCACGTCGATCCGCTCAAGCTCGGCCACGCTGCCACCCGGCGGCGGGCCCGGGTCGGCGCAGCCGGCAACGAGCACCGCGGCAAGCAGGGCAGGGAAACAGGTCCGGAAGGCGGCGATCGACATGGCGGGCTCCATCAAAAGATGGCGGGCAGGTTACACCGCCTGCCCGGCGGCGTGGCCCGACGCCCACGCCCACTGGAAGTTGTAGCCGCCCAGCCAGCCGGTGACGTCCAGCACCTCGCCGA
>CALEIM010000119.1 GCA_937876395.1 uncultured Wenzhouxiangella sp.
GAACTGAGAGCAGCCTGATCGCCCCAGACCAAGTAGGCGTGGTTCGGGTAGTACTGAACTGGTTCCAGTCCGACCGAGCGCAGGGCAGCCAGGTCGGTGGACAGAATCGGGCCACGGAATTGAACCAGCCCGAGAAACTGGCCCGCTGCGGTACGCGGCGCCACGCCAAAAACGGCGCGCCCGGACAACGGATTGGTCGACAGCTCATGCACCCGCAGGCTTGCCGCCGCCGTCATTTCCTCAAATGCAGCACCGCTGTCATGCACAGCATCAGCCAGGGCCGCATCTCCCTCCAGCCAGATATAGGAACCGTAGTCGCGCTGCCAGCCGGACTGCGCCTGAAGGGTCTGGAGCGTGACCGGATCAATATCTGTGGAAGAGATCCTGAACGCATGCTGCGCCCATGTCGGCATGCAAAATATGAGCAACAGCAGCGTTGTGACGGCGATGATTCTACGCATATTCAATTCCTCAACATGGACGGTCGGCAGCGCAGAACCCGTCGGGGACACGCGTAGCCGCTCTCTGCCACAATGCTTCTTGCCTGCGGCCAACCGCATCGCGGCACCGAGCTACGCTGCCCCGACGGTTTTTTCCTTGTGCCTTTTCGCCTTCTTTATCTCTCAAACCGGTCTTCAAAGATGATCGGCTCAGGCTCGATACCGCTGCCCGACAGGTTCAGATTGAAGGTCTGGCCGTCGGCGACGATGCGCAGCACGCCCAGACGTGGCCCGGACTCGCCCGGCGCAAGGCGTACAGCCACAGTACAGCTTTGCTCAGGTGCCAGGCTGGCCGGGCAGTTGTTGGCGCTGATCGCATAGTGCGGTGCGCCCGCTATCAGCTCGATCAGGGCAATCGGCAGATCAGCGGCGGCGGCTGGAGCCAGGTTGCTGATCGTGATCGTCTGCTCGGCAGAGCTGGTGGTGCCCACCGTCCCGAAATCCAGGCTGAGCGGGTCAATCCGCAGTTCGGCCGGCTCCTGCACGCCGATGCCGTCCAGATTTACGCCGGCGCTCTGGCCCAGCACCGTGCTTACCGTCAGGCTGCTGCTCAGCGGGCCGGTGGTGACTGGATTGAATTCGACTTCAATTGTGCAGTCCTCGCCCGGAGCCAGGATGGTCCCCGGCTGGCAGCTGCCAGCGGTGGACCAGGAATCACTGTCACCCAGAACAATGGCGGCCAGCTCGATGTCAGGTGCGCCGAGTGGGGCGGCATTGCTAGCCGTGATCGTGTCGCTTACCGGCTGACCGACCGTCACTTCACCGAAGCTCAGCGAGGTCTTGTCCAGCGCAAGCTGACCGACCACCATCTCGGTGACGTTGAGCTCGACCGGAACGGTAATCAGACCCTGGCCTTCGGCGTTGGTGGTCAGGCACAGCCAGGCCAGATAATCACCTTCGGCCATGCCGCTGGCGTTGACCTGCACCGCAACCTCGTCGCTGGTGCCGGCGGCCACGCTGCCCGAGCCCGGACTGGTGCTCAGCCAGGGCACATCACTCAGGTTGTCGACACACACCGGCAGCGGCTGCTTGTGCAGGGTCACTTCCACGTCCGACCACTGGGTCGTGCCGGCCGTGCCGGAAAGCCAGGCGTTGAGGAAGGTGAAGGTCCATACGCCTTCATCGTCCAGCGGGGTAGTAAAGGCGTCATCGTGGTCGCTGGTATAGGTGCCCGCACTGCTTGAACCCGCGCCCTGGAAGTCCCACAGGGCATCATTGAAGTCCGGGCCGCAGTATGGTCCGTAGCTGGAAAATCCGCCCACGCCATAGGTCGTGCCGTCCGGTGCTTCGACGATCATGCAGGTGTCCGATGCATAGGCGCTACCGGGCGGTGAGGCGGTGCCGATAAAGCTGAAACCGACCACCTCACCACGGCTGACCAGACCGGCCGGTACCTCAAACACCACCGGCGGCGGCGCGCTGGCATGGCCGGGCAGGCTGAAATCACCCAGCTCAAAGGTCTCGTCAAGCTCCGGGTCATGGGCGCGAGCGGCCAGCAGGCCGGCGTCAATCTCATCGGTCTCGATGCTCCAGACCAGGTTGCCCGTGCCGACGTTGGCAATCGTCAAAGCCTGGCTGTCCAGACCGTTCTGCGGCACTTCAAACTCGAACGACAAAGGCGACACATCGGCCACCGGTTCAAAGCGGGTCTGGAACTCGAACACCTCACTCCAGGCACCGTCGCCGCAGGTGTTGCTGCTGCTGACGCGCCAGTAATAAACGGTGCCGGTGGCCAGATCGCTGGCGGGAACAAAACCGGTACCGTCAAGAACTTCGTCGATCAGAATCGTGCCGAAGGCCGCATCCGTGGCAATCTGAATGCGATAGCTGGTCGCTTCGCTGGCTGCGCTCCAGGTGAATTCGGGCCGCAGCGCGGTGTCGCTGGCCTGATCGGGCGGGGTGAGCAGATCGTAGCCTTGCGGTACGTCGGAATAGAGGGTCAGATTGGCGTTGCCTTCGGCGAAAATAGAGTTGTCGTTGGCGTCCACGGCCGAGAACTCCAGCACGTGCGCACCGGCAGTAGCGGAGCCTAGATTGCTCAGGGTAAACACACTTTGCTCGGCTGGAAAGACGACCGGGTTGACGCTGAAACTGCCGCTGGTGCCGGCCGGAATGGTAGCGGCGCTCAGGTGGGTGGTGCCATCAAACTGGCCGCTCAAGGTCAGCGTAAAGTCCGTGCTGCCCTCGGTCATGCACACCTCGGCCGCGCCGGGCTCAACCGTCAAACCGCCAAGATCGCCGGTTGCCACTAAAACAAAATCCTGGCCGCTGAGCAGGGTCGGGTTCTGGGCAACGTTGTGGGCAATGACCTCAACGCTGTATTCACCGCTGGCGGGCAGATCGACAAAGACGTTCTCCACGTTATTCAGGTTATCGCGGCCGGTGGCATTGGGTTGGGACCAACTGCTGCTGAACTGGTTGCCGCGATAAATTGTGCCGTCCGGTGCAGTCACGACCAGATCCAGGTCATTGACATGGCAGACTGAACAGCCCGAGGAACCCGGCGGGTCGGTCCACACCAGCGTCACACGCAGCGGTTCGTCCGATGAACCGACAACCACATCCGTGGTCCAGCTCTGACCGGTTTGCAGATGATCGACCTCATCCTGATCGAACATCACGATACCGTCTTCGACCGGACCCTCAATGGCCTTGAGCAGATTGAGCCGGCCCCAGCCTTGAACGTTGGAAGGGTAGCCAAAGCCGATATCGGTGGCGGT
>CALEIM010000120.1 GCA_937876395.1 uncultured Wenzhouxiangella sp.
GATCAGCAAAATCCACCTGGGCTGCATCATTGATGCCGTTGTTGACGTAGTCAAAGACGTAGTTGAACGCCTGGCCGACCACCAGCGGCTCAACGTCAATGGATTTTTCCATCTCCAGCGCAACGCCGTTGCCGATCGGGTCGCCGGGCACATTGCTGTCGCAGTGGGCATCCTGATCACAGGTTTCCGGATCGGGCGGCAGCGGGTTGCCGTCACCGCCGTCGCTCCAGCTGGCGTGGTTGATCGGCGTGCTGCCTTCAGCTTCCGCCAGTGGTACGGATGGCAGAAGTACCTGCGCCATGCCACCGGCGGCCGGGACGTTGACTGTGACCACACAGATCAGCACCGTTTCGCCGTCACCTTCAAGCGGGAAGGTGGCCGGACTGCCGTTGACCGTGCAGTTGCCGTCGGCGGGCGCGGCGGCAATGGCGATACCTTCGGGGACCAGATCAGCAAAATCCACCTGGGCTGCATCATTGATGCCGTTGTTGACGTAGTCAAAAACGTAGTTGAATGCCTGGCCGACGACCAGCGGCTCAACGTCAATGGATTTTTCCATGCTCAGTTCGATCCCATCGTCTTCGGGATCAATGATGATGTCGACTTGATCTCCCGGATCACCAATATTGATATCTCCGGTGGTAATGCCCACGCTGTTGGTTATCACGCCGGCAGCGACGGGCATCACCTCATAGGTGACGGCAACTCCGCTGGAGGCGGGAATGCTTAGCCACTGACAAGTGATCAGGCCACTGTCGTGGCTGCAGTCGCCATCGCCTTGCGCGGTAAAGCCCGTGAACTCCAGCTCTGGCGGCAACTGGTCGGTGATTTCGATTGATGTGGCATCGTCTGTGCCGCGCCTCTTGTCAAGGGCGCGCCCGCGCGTTTTGGGGGAAATAGCGCATCGCCAGGCCCTTGGTTCATGCCGGTGCATAGCCTGAACCCTTGGCGGTATCTGCGACCAGCTATCTGGGCGGGCCGGGGTTGAAGGGGTTTGCGGCCCGTTCCCGAAGTGGGTTCTGGGAAGTTTAGCCAACTATACGATTTGACTTGAAAAGTTTCACTCAAACGGGCATGATTGACCCACGTCCGCTGCCACGGGGTCAAATTGAGCAATGCGCCAGCTGACCATCTTTGCCGTTTTTCTGCTTTTTGCAGCCGCCTCGGCGCTTGAAGCAGCCGAAGTGCGCAATCTGCGCGTCTGGGCCGGGCCCGACAGCACGCGCGCCGTGCTTGATCTCGATCAGCGCGTTGATTACCGCTTGTTCACGCTTGATAATCCTGCCCGGATCGTCATCGACATCAAGGACATGGAACTTGAGCATGCCCTTGAACTTGATCTTGAACACAGCGGCGTGATCCGCAGCGTTCGTCACGGGGTGCGCGACGGCACCGATCTGCGCGTTGTTCTCGACCTGTCCAGCCAGGCCCGGCCGCAGAGCTTTTTGCTCGATCCGGCTGGCGAATACGGACATCGCCTGGTCGTCGATCTGTACCCGGAAAATGCCCAGTCGCCGGGCGAGCGGGTGCGCGAGGCGGTGCGTTCAGCAATGGAAGGTGAGCGCGACATGATCGTCGCCATCGACGCCGGGCACGGCGGCGAGGATCCCGGTGCCATCGGGCCTTCAGGAACCTACGAAAAAACCGTCACCCTGGCGCTGGCCGAAGAGGTCGAGCGGGTCATCAACGACATGCCGGGCATGCGCGGCGTACTGATTCGCACCGGTGACTATTACGTGCCGCTGGAAGAGCGCTACGATCGGGCCCGCAAGGCGCGTGCCGACTTGTTTGTTTCCATCCATGCCGATGCGTTTCGTGACTCCCGCGTGCGCGGCAGTTCGGTTTACGTGCTGTCCAGGCGCGGCGCATCGAGCGAGGCTGCGCGCCTGCTGGCGCAGAGCGAGAACCGGGCTGACCTGATCGGCGGCGTTGAGCTCGACCAAGCCGACGATGTGCTCAGCTCGGTGCTGCTGGACCTGTCGCAGAATGTAGCCATGGAATACAGCGCAGAGGCCGCCCAGGCGATCCTCAGCGAGCTTTCGCAGGTTGGCAAGCGGCATCGCGAGAACGTCGAGCGGGCCAACTTTGTAGTCCTGCGTTCACCCGATGTACCGAGCGTGCTGGTCGAGGTCGGCTTTATCTCCAATCCTCACGATGAAGCCAATCTGAACAGCGCGACTCACCGTCGCCAGCTGGCCCGGTCCATCGTTCAGGGAGTGCGCACTCATTTCTTCGAAACGGCCCCGCAAGGCACCTGGATTGCCGCGAATCGTGACGGCAGCCGCCACGTCGTCCAGCGCGGTGACACGCTTGGGGTAATTGCCCATCGCTATCAGACCAGCGTGTCCAGCATTCGCCAGGCCAACAATATCGAAGGGGATGTGATTCACCCGGGAGCCGTGTTGATGATTCCGGGCGGGAGCTGAGGTACGGTCCTGATCTCCGACCTGACCTCCGTTAAACTGGCGGTATGTCGATCCGCCAACTGCCCGTCCATCTCGTTAACCAGATTGCCGCCGGTGAAGTCATCGAGCGGCCCTCATCCATTGTCAAGGAACTGGTCGAGAACAGTCTTGACGCCGGCAGCGGTCGGATTCGCGTGGAAATTGAGCGCGGCGGTGCGCGCCGTATCCGGGTCAGTGACGACGGCGGCGGGATTGCCGCCGAGGAGCTGCTGCTTGCGCTCAGCGCGCATGCAACCAGCAAGATCAGTTCGCTCGACGAGCTTGAGGGCGTGATCACCCTGGGTTTTCGCGGTGAGGCGCTGGCCTCGATTGCGTCCGTGTCCCGGCTGCGCCTGGCCTCGCGCGTGGCAGGCGCCGACAGCGGTTTTGAAATTGACAGCGAAGGCGGTGTGCCGGGCGAAATTCGGCCGGCGGGAATGCCGCTGGGTACCGTGGTCGAGGTGCGGGATCTGTTCTACAACACGCCGGCCCGGCGCAAGTTCATGCGCACCGAGCGCACCGAGTTCGGGCATATCGATGATTTGCTCAAGCGCCTGGCCCTGGCACGCATGGATGTCGGCTTTGAGCTGGTCAACGACGGGCGGGTGGTGCGCAGTCTCGGGCCTGCCAAAGATCCGGCCGCCCGTGAACGTCGGGTGGCGGCGGTGTGTGGGCAGGCCTTCATTGATCAGGCCATGGCGCTGGATGAAGCCCATGCCGGGCTGCGCCTGAGCGGCTGGATTGCCCGGCCGGCCTTTTCGCGCAGCCAGGCCGATCTGCAGTTTTTCTTCGTCAACGGCCGCCTGGTGCGCGACCGACTGGTGGCCCATGCTGTGCGCCAGGCCTACCGTGACGTGCTGTTTCACGGTCGCCATCCGGCCTTTGCCCTGATGCTGGAGCTTGAGCCTCAGCGCGTTGACGTCAACGTGCATCCGCAAAAGCATGAAGTGCGTTTCCGCGACGGCCGCCTGGTTCACGATTTTCTGTTCAAGACCATTCACCACGCTCTGTCCGGTACACGGCCCGGCAGTGAGGCCGGGCAGACGGCGGCCGCGGCGCGATTGCACAGTGCTGCACCCACAGGGTTTGCGATGGGTCAGGCCGGCAGTCAGGCCGGTCTGGGGCTGGGCGTTGCCGAGTCGATTTCACGCTATGCCGAACTGGCCCGCGCACCGCAGGCCGGAGCTGAACAGGGCGCGTCGGGGCTTCCGCCGCTGGGCTTTGCCGTGGCCCAGATTCACGGTGTGTTTGTGCTTGCCGAGAATGCCCAGGGCCTGGTGGTGGTTGATATGCACGCCGCCCACGAGCGGATCGTCTATGAGCAGCTCAAGCAGGCCTGGAGCGAGCAGCGAGTCCGTTCGCAAAAGCTGCTGGTGCCGGAAAAGGTGGCCATTTCGGAGCGCGAGGGTCAGGCCCTCGAAACCCACGTCGACGGGCTCAAGCGCCTGGGTTTTGAGCTCGATCTGGCTGGACCTGAAGCGGTAATGATCCGCGCCGTGCCGGCCCTGCTGGCGCGCTCCGACAGCCCGAGTCTGGTGCGCGATCTGCTCGCTGACCTGGTCGAGCTGGGTCAAAGCCAGCGCATCGAAACCTTGCTCGATGAGCTGCTGTCGACGATCGCCTGCCACGGATCGGTGCGCGCCAACCGACGGCTGACCATAGATGAAATGAACGCTCTACTGCGCGATATGGAGCGCACCGAGCGTTCTGACCAGTGCAATCACGGACGGCCCACCTGGGTGCAGCTCGACATGAAATCCCTCGACCGCCTGTTTTTGCGTGGTCAGTAGGCGGCGGGCCGTCTCGCGCGAGCTGCCGCCGGCGGTCTTTCTGATGGGGCCGACGGCTGCCGGCAAAACGGCGGCGGCGTTCGCCTTGCACGATCGGTTCGATGTCGAGCTGATCAGCGTTGACTCCGCCCAGATCTATCGCGGCCTGGATATTGGATCGGCCAAGCCTGATGCCGACACTTTGGCCGGCTACCCACATGCACTGATCAATATTCGCGATCCGGAGCAGACTTTTTCTGCGGCTGAATTTGTCGCCGAGGCCGAGGCCGCAATCCGGCGCAGCCACGCGCGCGGGCGCGTGCCGGTGCTGGTTGGGGGCACGACCCTGTATTTTCGCGCGCTGCTCTATGGCCTGGATCCGCTGCCGTCGGCCGACCCGGATATCCGCGAGGCGATTGCTGCGCAAGCCGCTGAAAAAGGCTGGGCGGCCCTGCACGCCGAGCTCGCCAGCCACGATCCGGCAGCAGCGGCCACGATTCGCCCCAGCGACCGGCAGCGCATCCAGCGTGCGCTTGAAATCCTGCGCCTGACCGGTTCCGGACCGAGCGCCTTTCATGCCCATAACCGGGTACCCAGGCTGGAGGCGCTCAGACTTGTGCTGACCCCCAGCGAGCGCCATATATTGCACCAGCGCATTGAACAACGCCTTGATGCGATGCTGGCGGAAGGCCTGGTTGATGAGGTCAGGCGCCTGCGTCAGCGTCCTGGATTGAGCGCCGGACACGCCTCCATGAAAAGCGTCGGCTATCGCCAGATCTGGGCCGCGCTCGACGCCGATCGACCGCTGGCCGAAGCTCGTCAGCGTGCCGTCGCTGCCACCCGTCAGTTGGCCAAGCGGCAGCTCACGACCCTGCGCGGCCTGAATGGCGCGCTCTGGCATGATTCACTGCAAAAACGTACAATCGACTTGGTTATCAGGCAGGTAGAGGGGTTCCTGCCCGCAGACCGGAATCTTTAGAGCGCTGAGCGAAAGATTGGCGGCTGCCGAAATCGGACAGACGTTAATTCCATAACAACGAATATATCCAATAACAGTGTCCAAGGAGAATCAGCATGTCCAAGGGTCAGTCGTTGCAGGATCCCTTCCTCAATGCGCTCCGGCGAGAGCGTGTTCCAGTATCAGTTTTTCTGGTCAATGGAATCAAGCTTCAGGGGCAGATTGAGTCGTTCGACAATTTCGTCGTGCTGCTGAAAAACTCGGTCAGCCAGATGATTTACAAACACGCCATTTCAACCATCGTGCCGGCGCGCAGCGTGCGCATCGACGAGCCGGTGGAGGATGAACAACCCTGATCGAAGATTTCGCGCCGGCTGATGCCGGCCACGCCACCCGGGCCCTGCTGGTTCACCCCGTTTTTGGACCTGAAAACGGTCCTGAATCGCAGGTCGAGTTTCGCCTGCTGGCCCGTTCGGCCGGACTGGCGGTCGTGGACGAGCTGCTCGCGCCGCGCGCAGCCGCCGATCCCGCCTATCTGGTGGGCCGCGGCAAGGTCGATGAAATTGCCCAGCGCGCAGAAGACAGCGAGGCCGACCTTATCCTGATCAACGGTCGCTTGAGCCCCGTCCAGGAACGCAACCTGGTGCGCCGACTGAGCCTCAACGTGCTTGACCGTACTACCCTGATTCTGGATATTTTTGCCCAGCGCGCCCGCTCACATGAAGGCAAGCTGCAGGTGGAACTTGCCCAGCTTCGGCATCTGTCGACCCGCCTGGTGCGCGGCTGGACCCATCTGGAGCGCCAGCGCGGTGGTATCGGCCTGCGCGGGCCGGGTGAAACCCAGCTCGAAACCGACCGGCGGCTGCTGG
>CALEIM010000121.1 GCA_937876395.1 uncultured Wenzhouxiangella sp.
GGCCGCGCTATTCAATTCCGGCACCGGATTGAGGTGGATTTCCATGCGATAAGCCACGTGCGAAGGCGAGTCGTATTGCACGGTCAGCTGAGAGCTCGGCCAACGTTCAACGGTAATGGAACCATCGGGGTTGTCTATCCCGACATCGAAATACTGTAATCCGACGGGCATTTCGGAGCTGAACAATCGCTCGCCGCGCACTTCAGCCCCATACGCCTCACCTAGAGTGAATGACTCTCCCGCGGAAAAATCGGTGTTGCTGTAATAAGTCGATCTTAGTCCAATAGTAAAAAATGGCTCGGTTGAGCCGGTGGGTTGATAGGTGTAGAACTCTTCGGCCGCCTCCGTCGTCAGGCCGCCGAGCAGCGTGCCGTACACCCCCAAAGAGGTCAGGGCCAGAACCAGCAGCAGACCGGCGTCGATATCGGCCAGCACCAGCCAGTCATCCAGCGGCACAACCGCCCAGGCGGCCAGGGCCGGGGTCAGGGCCAGCGTGGGCGCAAGCACAAACAAAAACTTGCTGGCGTTGCTCGGAATGATCAGCTCTTTGGTCAGCAACTTGACCACGTCGGCAAACGGTTGCAGCAGGCCGAGCGGACCAATCTGGTTCGGACCGCGTCGAGCGTGCATGTAGCCGAGCACCTTGCGCTCGAAATAGGTGTAGTAGGCCACCGCTATGGTAAGCGGGAAGATGATTATCAGAATCTTCGCCAGGGTCCATAGCAGGGTCAGCAGCTGCTCCATCATGTCAGCGCCTCCAGACTCAGCTCACCACCGCCGGCGCCAAGGCTTGCAACCGCGTCTGTGGCCACGGCCAAGCCGACCGCGCCTGGCGCGACCCGGCTGTCAATGACCAAGTCGAGTTCAGCACTGGCCTGGCCTTGACGAACCCGTACACGCCGGGCATTTTCCAGACCGTGCCGGCGGGCCGTGGCCGGATGGATGCGGCACAGCGGCGGGCCGGATTGGCTGGTCTGCTGCAGCGGCAAGGCACGGCGGAGCAGGCCGTCGCCGGCATAAATCGGCACCTCGCCGGTGCGCCACAGGGAATCGCCGTCGACCTCCACCGGTCGACTCGGCTGGTCGAAGGCGGCCTCGCTTGCGTTAGCCGAAAGCGCCTGCTCGGTAATTTCGTCCAGGCGCGCAAAATCAAAACCTTCAAGGTCCAGCAGTTCGCCGAGTTGGCGAAGAATCTTCCAGCCCGGGCGGGCCTGGCCGGGCGGGCGACCGGCCGCGGCCAGCAGCTCGCTATGGCCATCGGCGTTGACCCAGCTACCGTCGGTTTCCGGCACAGACGCCAGCGGCAAGAGCACATCCGCGCTGGCGCGCAGTACGGGATTGTCCCAGCTCGTTGCGGCGATCACGTTGGCTGCCCCTTCGAGGGCGGCGCGTGCAGCCGCGGGATCTGCGAGATCGAGATCCGGCTCAAGCTCCCACAAAAGATAGGCCTGACGCGGCTTGTCAAACATCGCACGAGCGTGCAGACCACCGCTGCGCGGCACGCTGCCGGCGAGCCAGGCGCCGGAGCTGTTGGCCGGACCGGGAAGCACCACCAGAGCCACTTCCAGCGCCTCGGCCAACCATTCGGCCAGGCGGCGCAGCCAGCCCGCCTCGGGATGATTGAGAGCCTGATCACCGAGCAGCAGCACGCCGGATTCGGCCTTGAACAGCAGCTCGGCCAGGCGCCGCGACTCGTCGTCGGGATGGCGCTCGTCGATAAACTCACCCAGCGCGCCATCAGGCCGCGCCCGGCCGCTCAGATCAGCCGCTGCCCTGGCAATCCGGGCCAGGGTGTCGACCATCGCCTGGGGCGGCACGATCAGACGCTCGGCCAGATCAAAGTGGAAATCCCAGGCCACCGAGTTCAAATCGGCAATTTTTGCGCCCTTGAAGCGCCAGGCGGTGCGCAGGCGCTGGCCAAGGATAGGCTGCTCGTGGCGAATATTGCTGCCAACCAGCAGCACCGCATCGGCCTCGGCGAGCCCGGCGGTGGGAATATCAAGGTGGCCGCGACCGGCTTGTGGATGAGAAAATTCGAGCATACGCAGACGATGGTCGACGTGCTCACTGCCCAGGCCGCGGGTCAGTGCGGCGGCCAGATAATGCTCTTCGGCAGTGGCCCGGGGTGAAACCAGGGTGCCGAGCTGCTCGGCGCCATGGGTTTCGACCGCTCCGGCCAGGGCCTTTGATGCAGCTTCCAGGGCTTCGGCCCAGGTTGCCTCGTGCCACTGGCAATTGACCTTGATCTGCGGCGTGGTCAGACGGTCGTGGGCCTGCAGTCCAAAATGGCTGTAGCGATCGCGATCGGCCAGCCAACATTCGTTGACTGCCTCGTTGTCACGCGGTACGGCGCGCATGATCTGCGCTCCGCGGGTGTGATAGAACAGATGCGAGCCTAAGCAGTCGTGGCTGCCGATCGACTTGCGGGCGCGCATTTCCCAGGGTCTGGCGGTGTGGCGAAACGGCTTGTTGGTCAGCGCACCGACCGGGCACAGATCTATGATATTGCCCGACAGTTCGGACTCGATATTGCGTTCGACAAACGTGCCTATTTCAAGGTGCTCACCGCGACTCATTCCGCCAAGCTCGGCGGTGCCGGCAATCTCTTCGAGAAAGCGCACGCAGCGCGTGCAGTGAATGCAGCGGGTCATGTCAGTTTCAACCAACGGCCCGACGTTTTTGTCACGCACGACCCGCTTGCGCTCGGTAAAGCGCGATACCGAACGACCGTAGCCCATGGCCAGATCCTGCAGCTCGCACTCCCCGCCCTGGTCGCAGATCGGGCAGTCCAGCGGGTGATTGATGAGCAGAAACTCCATCACTCCGCGCTGGGCGTCGACCGTGCGCCGCGAATCGGTAAACACCTTCATGCCTTCGACCACCGGCGTGGCGCAGGCCGGCAGGGGCTTGGGCGCCTTTTCGACATCCACCAGGCACATCCGGCAGTTGGCCGCAATCGACAGCTTGTGGTGATAGCAGAAACGCGGAATATCGATGCCCGCCCGGTCCGTGACCTGGATGATCATCTCGCCCTTGTGCGCCTCAAGCGACTGCCCGTCGACTTCGATGGTGAGGATATTGTCTTGCTTTTGTTCAGCTATAGCCATGATTGATCCGATCTACGCGGCCGCGCCGATGCGGTCGGCCAGCATCGACCGCCCGTGCTCAATGTAGTATTCGAACTCCTCCCGGAAGTGGCGCAAAAATCCCTGCACCGGCCAAGCTGCGGCCTCTCCGAAAGCGCAGATGGTGTGGCCTTCGATCTGGGTGGTGACCGAGGCCAGGGTGTCGAGATCCTCCATCCGGCCCTGCCCGATCATGATGCGGTGGATCATGCGATGCATCCAGCCGGTGCCTTCACGACACGGCGTGCACTGGCCGCAGGATTCAGCATAGTAGAAGCGCGCAATGCGACGGCAGGCGGCGACCATGTCGGTGGTTTCATCCATGACGATCACCGCGCCCGACCCCAGGCCGGAGCCGGCCTTCTGGATCGAGTCGTAATCCATGGTCAGCTCCATCATCACATCGCCGGGCAACACCGGCATCGAGGAGCCTCCGGGGATCACACCCTTGATTTTATGTCCGTTGCGCATGCCGCCGGCCATTTCGAGCAGTTCGGCAAACGGCGTGCCAAGCGGAATTTCGTAGTTGCCCGGTCGATTGACGTGGCCGGAGACGGAAAAAATCTTCGATCCGCCGTTGTTGGGCTTGCCCAACTCCAGAAACCAGTCTGCGCCGTTGCGCATGATGGCCGGCACCGAGGCCAGGGTTTCGGTGTTGTTGATCGTCGTCGGCCGACCGTAGACGCCGAAGTTGGCGGGAAACGGCGGCTTGAAGCGCGGCATGCCCTTCTTGCCCTCGATCGATTCCATCAGCGCAGTTTCCTCGCCGCAGATATAGGCGCCGGCGCCGACCAGATTATGGATATCGACATCAATGCCTGAGCCGTTGATGTCCTTGCCCAGATAGCCGGCCTGATAGGCCTCTTTCAAAGCCGCTTCGACACGCTCGAAGGGCTCGTGATGAAACTCGCCGCGCAGGTAGTTGAAGGCCACGGTCACGCCCATCGTATAGGAAGCGATGGCCATCCCTTCAAGCAGGGCGTGCGGATTGAAGCGCAGGATGTCGCGGTCGTGGCAGGTGCCCGGCTCGGATTCATCTGAATTGCACACCAGATATTTCTGCCCCGGTGCCGAGCGCGGCATGAACGACCATTTCAGGCCGGTCGGAAAGCCGGCGCCGCCGCGCCCGCGCAGGGCCGAATTCTTGACCGTTTCGATGATGTCTTCGGGCGGCGTTTTTTCGGCGACGATCTTTTCCCAGGCCTGCCAGCCGCCGATCTTGCGATAGGCCTCCAGGCTCCAGCAGTCGGGCTGGTCAAGATGGGTGAAACAGACGTTGTGTTCCGCCATGCTCAATTACTCCAGTCCGTCGAGGATCTCATCGACCTTCTCGGGCGTGAGATGCTCATGGTAATGGCCGTCAACCATCATCACCGGCGCGCCCACGCAGGCGGCAACGCATTCTTCCTCGCGCTTGAGGAAAATGCGTCCGTCCGGGGTCGTCTCGCCAATCCGTGTGGCCAGGCGCTTTTCGACGTGTTCGACGATCTTGTCCGAGCCGCACAGCATGCACGAGATATTGGTGCAGATCGAAATCGAGTGCCGGCCAACCGCTTCGGTCTCGATCATTGAATAAAAGGTGGCGACCTCATAAACCCAGACGGGCGGCAGTTCAAGGTAGTCGGCGACGGCGTCCATCAGATCGCTGCTGACCCAGCCGCCGTTCTGTTCCTGGGCGGCGATCAACGCCTGGATAGTGGCCGAGCGCCGGCCCTCGATCCCTTCTGGGAACTTCGCGCGCCAGTGATCAATGACCTGGCGAGTCGCCTCGCTGAGCAGTTCGGCCTTGCCGTCAACCGCGCTGATGGGAATGGGTTCGCTCATCGGTCGATCTCTCCAAACACGATGTCCTGGGTGGCGATCAGGGCGGCAATATCGGGCAGCATATGCCCTCTTGCCATTTCGTCCATTGAGGCCAAATGGGCATAGCCCGGCGCACGCAGATGAACACGGAACGGCTTGTTTGCACCGTCGGAAACCAGGTAGCAGCCAAACTCGCCCTTGGGCGCTTCAACCGAAGCGTAGGTCTCACCTTCGGGCACGCAATAGCCTTCGCTGAACAGCTTGAAGTGATGAATGAGGGCTTCCATGTCATCCTTCATTTCTTCGCGGCTCGGCGGCGCGACCTTGAAATCGCGCACGATCACCGGGCCGGGATTGGCGCGCAGCCAGGCGATGCACTGCTTGGCGATCCGGGTCGATTGACGAAGTTCCTCAACCCGCACCAGGTAACGGTCATAGCAGTCGCCGTTGCTGCCGACGGGAATATCGAAATCGACCTCGCGATACTTCGCGTAGGGCTGCTTTTTGCGCTGGTCCCATTCGACCCCGCTGCCCCGGAGCATCGGCCCGGTAAAGCCGAGCTGCAGCGCGCGTTCCGGGCTGACCTGACCGATATCGACGGTGCGCTGTTTCCAGATGCGGTTATCGGTCAGCAGGGTTTCGTAATCATCGATGCGGGTCGGGAAATCATCCATGAAGGCTTCGATGAAGTCGAGCAGCGATCCTTCCCGCCATTGGTTCATGCGCGCCAGATCCTTGCTCTTGCGCCATGCCGTCTCGGCCACTTTGGGCATTTCATCGGGCAGATCCCGATAGACCCCGCCGGGCCGGTAATAGGTGGCGTGCATGCGCGTACCCGAGACCGCCTCGTAGACGTCCATCAGGTCTTCGCGCTCGCGGAAGCAGAACAGGAACACGCTCATCGCACCGATGTCGAGGCCGTGCGCGCCCAGCCACATCAGGTGGTTCAGGATGCGCGTGATCTCGTCGAACAGGGTGCGGATGTACTGCGCGCGCAGCGGCGGGGTGATGCCCAGCAGCCGCTCGATGGCCAGCACATAGGCGTGCTCGTTGCACATCATCGAGACGTAGTCGAGCCGGTCCATGTAGGGAATGGACTGGTTGAAGGGCT
>CALEIM010000122.1 GCA_937876395.1 uncultured Wenzhouxiangella sp.
CTTTGGTGAAGTTCTCGTCGTGGCCGAAATAGAACGTCGCGTCGCTGCCACCGAGGTCGCGGGTGACGAACAGCGGGAACACGGTCTGGAAGTTGTACGAGAGCGTGCCGATCACGCCCATCATCACCAGCGGGACGAAGAGCTCGGGCACGCTGCGCACGTACCGCAGGCCGGCGCGCACCTGACCCCGGGCCCGCACCGCCACCGGGGCGGGCCGCAGCTCGGCCGTGCGGATCATCCACAGACCGGCCAGCACGGCGATGTAGGACAGGCCGTCGCCGAGGAAGGCCCACCCGTAGCCGACCGTCGACACCAGCACGCCCGCGAGCGCCGGGCCCACCACCCGCGACGAGGTCATCAGCGCGCTGTTGAGGCTGACCGCGTTGCTGACCTGGTTCAACGGCACCATCTCGACCACGAAGCTGCGCCGGGCCGGGTTGTCGAAGGCCATGCACACGCCGCCGTACACCGCGAGCGCGTACACCGCACCGAGCGGCGGGTCGCCGGTGAAGGCCAGCGCGGCCATCATGAACGACTGCACCATGGCCAGCGACTGGACGACGAGCAGCAGCTTGCGCTTGTCCGAACGGTCGGCGACGAGCCCGGCCCACGCCCCGAGCAGCAGCACCGGACCGAACTGGGCCGCGGCCAGGATGCCGAGCGCAACCCCGCTGTCGGTGAGCTCGAGCACCAGCAGGGTCTGCGCCACCAGCGCGAGCCAGTTGCCGACCTGGGAGATGCCCTGGCCGGCGAAGAAGAGTCGGAAGTTGCGGTGCTCGAGGGAGGCGAAGGTCTCACGCCCGGCGGCGCGCCACCTGCTCACACTGGGTCCTGTCCCGTCAGCTCGTCGAGCACGTCGAACGCCGCGACGAGACGTGTGCGCTGGTCGTCGTCGAGTGCGGCGAGCTCGAACAGACTCTGGCGCGCCTCACCAATCAGTCGCTTGGGCGGCGCATCAATAAAAGGAAAATCCTCGGCATCGCCCAAGCCGAGCGCGAGCATTTCGAGCACCACCCCGACCAGATCGGCACGCTGAATTTCCGGCTCGGTGAACGGCCGTCGCGATAGAAAATCGGCCTCATCAAACAGCCGGATACAGATGCCCGGACCCAGCCGGCCACAGCGGCCGGCGCGCTGCTGGCAGGCGGCCTGCGAGACTGGCTCAACCGGCAGCCTGAGCACTTTCGAGTGCGCGGCGTAGCGCGAAATGCGCGCCAGGCCTGAATCAACCACAAAGCGAATGCCCGGCACCGTCAGCGAAGTCTCGGCGACGTTGGTCGCCAGCACGATGCGTCGCCCCGTGCCAGGGTGGAACACGCGATCCTGCTCCGCGGCAGGCAAACGGGCATACAGCGGCAAAATCTCGGTATGGCGCAGACTGGCGCGCCTGAGCGAGCGCGCAACCTGAAAAATCTCGCGCTCACCCGGCAGAAACACCAGCACATCACCGCGCGAGTCGATGCGACTGAGCGCGGCTATTGCGCGCTGTACCTGCCCGGTCAGATCCTCGTCCTCCTGCGCTTCCTGATAGCGAACTTCGACCGGGTAACTGCGACCGGCCACCTTGATCAGTGCCGCATCGGCAAAGTGTTCGGCAAAGCGCTCGGTATCAATGGTTGCCGAGGTAATGATGATTTTCAGATCCGGCCGCCTGCGCTGGAGCTGCTTCAGGTAGCCGAGCAGAAAATCGATATTGAGGCTGCGCTCATGGGCCTCGTCAATGATCAGCGTGTCGTAGGCGTCGAGCCGGCGGTCGTGATGGATTTCGGCCAGCAGAATGCCGTCGGTCATGAACTTGATGTAGCTCTCGTCCGATACGCGTTCAGTGAATCGCACCTGGAAACCAACCGCCTGGCCAAGCTCGCCGCCCAGCTCCTCGGCCACCCGCCGGGCCACTGAGCGCGCCGCAATGCGCCGCGGCTGGGTGCAGCCAATCAGGCCACGCAGTCCGCGGCCGGCTTCAAGGCAAAGTTGAGGAAGCTGGGTCGATTTGCCCGAACCGGTTTCACCGGCAACGATCACAATCTGATGTTCGCGGATCGCCTCGATAATCCGCTCAGCCTCGGCCGAGATCGGCAGATCGGGCGTCTGAACGGGACGGGGCCGCATTTCGCGGCGCTCGACAAACCGCGCCATCGATGATTCGAGCAGGCGCTGGTAATCGTCGAGCAGACGCTGACGCTTGGGCGCCGGCCCGCGAAAGCGCTTGAGCTGCCGTTGCCGTCGGCGAAGCTCGGCGCAGTCGCGCTGCAGGACTGCGGCGGAATCAAAGCTGAGAATCTGAGACATGGGCCGGCCCATGGTACCGGGCAATGAGCCGCGGCAGAAACCCCGATCACCGCATTCCCAAAACATAGTCGGCAATCATCTGCGCATAGGCCTCGCCGCCGTCGCGATATCGATCGCAAAAGCGGCTCGCGTAGCTCGCCGGAGTGTAATTGAACCCGACCGGGCCGGCGGGCATCGCCAACTGGCGAACCATGAAATGATCGTCGCGCACGGCCCCGATGGATTGCCAGGTCTCGTCGCCACGTTCACGCAGGTAAAGCTGGTCGTCGGCATCAATCCTGGCCTGCCACTGCGGCTCGGTCTGCGATTCGCCAATTACCAGCAGATCGACCTCGCCCGTGCCGCGCCAACCGGGGCGGCTCAGGTGCATCTGCCCGTTGACGGTCAGACTGACCGATGGGTCGCGCTCGGCAGGCAGGGGAATGGCATCAAAGCCCTGACAAAAGCGCTCAGCCCAGCCAACCGGAATCGTTTGAATTCGAACCGCCCCATAACTGTTGACACTCGGCTGGTTCCAGGTTGTATAGCCCAGCGACTGCCAGAGCTCGGGCTGGCTCGCCAGAGAAATTTCGAGCACCTCATTGCCGCGAAACAACGCGCGTCTGAGGCCGAGATAGCGCTGTTCCTCCGGTGCGG
This sequence comes from uncultured Wenzhouxiangella sp., assembly GCA_937876395.1. Lineage (GTDB taxonomy): Bacteria > Pseudomonadota > Gammaproteobacteria > Xanthomonadales > Wenzhouxiangellaceae > Wenzhouxiangella. Next base: position 2,926 of record CALEIM010000122.1, read on the forward strand.
CGTCCAGCATCAGACGCTGCTCCAGACCGACGCTGGACTCCGCCAGCAACTCACCGCTGTGGCGGTCGAAAACGCGCACATCGACCGTTTCACCCGGCCCGGCCACCGCAGTGACCGACAGGAAAAACAAGGCTGCAGATATCAAGACAAATCGCATTGGCACTACTCCATCGTTGCGCAAAACCTGGACTGACACGCCAGCAGACTGATTCCGATCCGCCCGCCGGACGATGACCGCGTAGAATTATTGACCAGCAAGTACGTTACCCCACCGGCAACCACACAGCAAAAACCCATGCCTCACGATCAAGCCACCCTGACGATTGAGCGCCCCGACGGCCACTGCTTCGAACTCATTCACGTAGTCGCCACCACGCCCCGGCACAGCCTGTTTTTTGTGCCCGGCATGGGCCTGAGTGCACGCCTGTTCATTCCATTTGCGCAAAGCCTGACCGGGATTGGAGTCGAAACCTTCATCCATGAATGGCGCGGCAACGGTTCGTCGAACTGGCGCGCGTCCCGTGCTCGGGACTGGAGCTATGCCGAGCTGCTCGATGACATGACCGCGGCCCGCACCGCGCTTCCTGTTGAGCGCTACCTGCTTGGCGGCCACAGCCTCGGCGCGCAGCTTGCCTGCCTGAGCGCCGCGGCCCGGCCCGACCACCTGACCGGACTGATTCTTATTGCCGGCGGCCTGCCCCACTGGCGCGCTTTTCCCTGGCCGATGCAGGCCACCATGGTGGCCACGATGTTTGCCTTTCCCGCGCTGGGCGCCGTGTTCGGCTATTACCCCGGCAAACGGGTCGGCTTTGGCGGCAACGAGGCGCGCAGCATGATCGCCGACTGGGCACGCAGCGCACGCACCGGTCGGTATCGCCCGCGCCGCGTCGACATTGACCTCGAAGCCGGCCTGCAGAATCTCGAACTTCCCGTGCTGGCTCTGCCGATGGCCGATGACCGCCTGGTACCCGAGCAGTCCCTTGACGCCCTGCTGGCCAAACTGCCGGGCTGCCAGATCAGCAAACAACTGATCGCGGCCAGCAGCAACGCGCCCGAAGCCGACCACTACGCCTGGATGAAAGATTCGCAGGCGACCGCTGCCGCCGTCGAAGCCTGGCTGCAAAGGTTCTGATTGCTGCGGATTTTGGATCCGTAAATTTCGGAGTAATAGTTTCCTTTCTTTCGTTGCGTCCTTTGCTGCTTCGCACCTTTTCGATTCAGGATTTTGCAGCTCTTCCACCCTTTGAATCGGCGTTCATCTGTGTAATCCGCGGCTTCAGCAGTTTCAAGGCCGGACCGCCAGCGGCGGACACATCCGTTAAAATGCGGGTTCCATCAATCTTCGGAAATGTTTGCCGCATGTCCTGGTATCCGCTGCTCAAGCATCTGCACATCCTGCTGGCCCTGATCAGCGGCCTCGGTTTTGCCCTGCGCGGTTTCATGTATCTGGTGCTTGACCGGCGCCTGAGCCAGCCGGTATTGCGCATCGCACCGCATGTGATCGATACCCTGCTGCTGGCTTCAGGAATTACTCTGTGGATCCTGGTTGGCTGGCCGTTCATGTCGTGGCTCGGGCTGAAGATCGGCCTGATTCTGGTCTACATCGTGCTCGGCGTGGCGGCGTTTCGGGCCAGAGCGCGTCAGGGCGCGGTAGGGTTTTATATTCTGGCGCTGGGCGTGTTTGTCTCCATCGCCTACATCGCCCTCAACAAGCCCTTTTAGCGCCATGCCCAACGTACGGACGCGACCACCCCTGACCTTGCTGACACTGATTATTCTGTTGAGCTCGACGGGCTGCGGCGGGTCGGTGCGTGACGTGGTCGGCGAGGCGCCGCTGGCCGATGTGGCCGGACTGAACCTGACCAGCGACGGCCTGATCCTTGAACTTGCCTTGCGCAACATCAACGACCAGCCGCTGGAGCTTGCTGCACTGCACATCCAGCTCGAACTCGCCGAGCAGCCCCTGATTGACGTCCGCATGGAGCGCAGCGTGACGATCACGGCGCGCAGCCGCGAGGTGCTGCGTCTGCCGCTGATCGCGCAGGCGGCCGGGCTTGAACAGCTCGATCAGCTCTCCACCGGTGAGCGCCAGCGGCTTCCCTGGCAACTGACGCTGACTCTGTCACCGCCCCAGGGCCGCACGCTCAGTACGCAGTCGCGCGGCTGGCTGCACCCGGTGCCGGGGCGTGTCGACCAATTCCGCTAAGCCCGCTCGTGAAGCGCTTGCCGACCGCGGCCGTACTCGTGATCATGACTGCCCTGCTCGGCTGCAGTCCCGCGGGGGACACTGAACGCGCCGAAATTGCCGTATTCGGAACGCAGGTCGAAATCGTCGCCCGTTCGGCGCCACCCGGCACTTTCAACCAGGCCGTGCGCGCCATTGACCGGGACATGCAGGAACTGCACAGCCGCTGGCACGCCTGGCAGCCGGGCAAACTCGTTGAAATCAACCGCGCCATCGCCGCGGGCAAAGCCATTGCCCTGCCCGAGGACATGGCCGCGGTCATTCGCCATGCCGCTGAACTGGAGCTCGCCAGCAACGGCCTGTTCAATCCGGCCATTGGCCGCCTGCTGGCCTTGTGGGGTTTTCACTCCAGCGCATTTGAGGAAGGCCCGCCACCGCCAGCCGGCGCCATTGATGAGCTGATCGAGAATGCACCATCGCTCAGCGATCTGAGCATCGCTGAGGGACGCTTGAGCAGCCGTAATCCGGCCGTTCAACTCGATTTCGGTGCCTATATCAAGGGATATGCGGTTGAACGCGCCCTGGCCACCCTGGAGCGGGCAGGCATCCGGCACGCCATCGTCAACGCCGGGGGTGATCTGGGCGTGATCGGTACGCGTGGCGACGGTCCGTGGCGCGTGGCCATTCGTCACCCGGACGGTGATGGCGGTGAAATCGTCGGCATTCTCAGCCTCGCCACCGGTGAGTTCGCGTTCACCTCCGGCAACTATCTGCGCTATCGCCGCAGCGAGGGAATCCGCTACGGCCACATTCTGAACCCGCACACCGGCTACCCGAGTGACCATATCGCCTCGGTGACGGTGATCCACAGCCGCGGCGCCAGCGCGGATGCGGCGGCCACCGCGCTGGCGGTTGCCTCAGACCCGGAGTGGCAGCAAACAGCCGCCGCCCTGGGCGTTACGGCGGCTTTGCGCATCGACGAGGACGGCCGGATCGAGATGACCCCGGACATGGAGCGCCGCATTGAGCTTCCTGATTACGTACTTGTCTCCGCCATCGACCGGGCCAAACCCCTGGAACCGCAGATTGCGCAGATTGACACAGATTGAAAGGCAAAAGTCTGTCGCCACTCCAGCAGCGAGCGTCACGGTGCGCTCCATTGAACGCAGCAGCGCGGTACACTTAAGCACACGGCCGGATCGGCCGAATTCGTCGAATTAAATCGGGAAGCCATTCATGAGCCTCAGAATCACACTGGATTTTTCGGAAAATGATCTCGAACGCTTTCGGGAAATGGCCCGCCAGGCGATGTCCACGACTCGCGAGCAAAAGCCCGGCGCAATCGTCGCCGGCGCCCGCAAGCTGCTCGAGGAAGCCAGCGGCGGAGGCAACGGCAGCGAGTTCGTTCGCAGTCGACTCAATATGCTCAAGCTGCTCATCGACATGCTCGAGGATGAAGGCTGGGGTATGAAGGAGGTCGGCCAGGGCCGAGTGCTGGCCGCACTGGCCTATTTCAACAACCCTCAGGACCTGATCCCCGACCACATCCCCGGGCTGGGTTACCTGGACGACGCCATCATGATCGAGCTGATGGCCCGCGAGCTCAAGCCAGAAATCGAGGCCTACCAGGATTTCGTGCTCTACCGCGATGCCGAAGCACAGCGCCGCGGAATGCCGCCTGAAGACCTCAATCGCAGCGATTTCCTCAAATCACGCGAGCAGGCCCTGCTGTCACGCATGCGCCGGCGCCGGCGGCGCGGCCGCAGCGGTGGTGGCGGTGGCGGCGGCGGCAAGTCACCGCTGGGACTATTCTGAGCGATTCCGCCTGAGCATTTCAACGTGCGCTATCCCGTCCTCCGGATAGGGCTCACTGACCGTCTCGAAGCCGAGCTCGCAATAGAAACGCTCCAGATGGAGCTGGGCGGAGATGCGCAGGTTTTGACCGGAATAAGCGCTTTGCGCTGCCGCAATCGCGCGTCGCATGAGCTCACGCCCCAAGCCGGTCCGGCGCGCTGCCTGAACGGTAAGCACGCGACCGATCGACGGTTCGGCGAAGCGCGCTCCGGCCGGCACGATGCGCGCATAGGCGACCAATCCGGCATCGCGCTGCCAGGCGCTCAGATGCAGCGCCCGCTCGTCCAACCCATCCAGGTCCTGGTATGGACAGTCCTGCTCGACGACGAACACGGCCACGCGGGCGCGCAAAATCGCGTAGAGCCGGGCGCGCGAAAGTTGGTCAAATTGCTGAAGACTCCAGTCGGGATCCATACCGTTCACGCGTCGAATCTCTTTTGTCAATGAGTGAGAAACTGCATCATATCCGCCTGCTGGCCGGACTGGAAATTCAGCCCGGCCAGGTTTTCGCACGCACCCTGGATCGTCACCAGGCCGATCGCCTGGCCGGTTTTCTGGCCAACGATCTCAGCCGGGCTGTGCCGGAGGTATCATCCGCCATGCTGACGGTCGGCGGCAGTCTACTGGAGCCGGCCGAGCTCATCCGGCCCGGTTTGCCGGCGTGGGCCGCGCTGGAAAGCCTGGCAGAAACCACACTCAGGGAACGCGGCTTCGAGCCACGAATCATGGCCGTCGGCGCGCATCGCGGCCGCCTGCCGCAGGCCGGGTTGCAGCCCCCCTCAGCGCCCATGCAGGGCCAGTTTGCCGCTCTGCCCCTGCTACTCAGCGCCCCGGCAGCGCGCGCCGATGCAATGCGCTCGAAACTTGAGGAAAACCTGTTCGAACGCGCCGGGATCGACCCGCCGGCCCGGGCCCTGCTCGACGAACAGCTTGGCCTGCAAAGTGTCCACGGCCAGTTGCTGACCCTCGCCGATCTGGTCGCCCTGCAACATGTTCAATACGACTCGGCCGGACTGTCGGGCTTCTGGCCGCTGGTCAGAACAGCGATTTTTCCCGACAAGGAAACTGCCGACAGCGAGCTGCCTGCCGGCCTCAGCGCCCGAATCGCTGCGGATGGCGGCGTGCTGATCGATTTTCTCAGCTACAACCAGTGCATCGACCAGGGCCTGGAACCCGCTCTCTGGCAGCGCGCCTTTCGTCTACTGGTGGCGCTACTTGACGTCCACCGGGTCAGTTGGCAGCTCAGGCCTTTGGAGCCGGTGGTTCATGATCCGGACCAGCAGCTCATGATCGAGGTCAGCGGTGCAAGCAGCGCGCCAGCGGGAGTGACCGTGCACCAGCATCCCGACATTGGCCTGCTCGCCTGGAGCGTGGTCGAGGACGGCCGCTTGATGCATTTGTTTCCACTCAGCGCCGAGGCCATCAACCGCGTACTCGCCGATCTGGCCACGCGCGGCCTGGCCCGATTCGATGACCAGCAGCGGGTCAACGTCGATCCCGAAACCCGCTATTTGAAACCGGCAGGATCATGAGCAAACAATCATACGACGACAACCCGCTGGCCTACGTGGCCGATTCGGAAATCCACGGCCGCGGCCTGTTTGCCCGCCGGGCAATCAAGGTCGACGAATACATCGGCACTTACCGCGGCCGCGCCACGCAGAAAAACGGCATGCACGTTCTGTGGCTGTGGAATGACGACGCCGATCGCTGGGAAGGCATCAACGGCGACAATGAAATGCGCTTTCTCAATCACTCCACCCGGCCCAACGCCGACTGGTGGGGCGATGAACTCTATGCCACCCGGACGATTGCCTGTAACGAAGAAATCACCTTCGACTACGGCTGGGATGAAGAGGAAGGGTAAAGTCGTCAGTCCCGAAAGTTCTTGAACTGTAGCGGCAAGCCCAGCTCGGCGTCCTTGACCAGCGCGATCACGCTTTGAAGCTCGTCGCGTTTTTTGCCGGTCACGCGAACCTGATCACCCTGGATGCTGGCCTGAACCTTGAGCTTTGATTGCTTGACCAGCTTGACGAGCTTCTTTGCCGCCTCGGCATCAATACCCTCGCGAATACTCACTTCACGCCGCGCGCTTTTCACGTGGATCTCGGGCTCACCGGCCTCGACCCCGTCAAGATCAATCCCGCGTCTGGACAGCTTGCCGTAGAGCATATCCAGCATCTGCTCCAGCTGGAACTCCGATTCGGTGCTCAGCACGATGCGCTGGCCGTCGTGCTCAAAGTTTGAGTCCGTACCCTTGAAGTCAAAGCGCGTGGCCACTTCACGGTTGGCCTGATCGACCGCATTGGCGACTTCATGATGATCCACTTCCGAGACGATATCGAACGACGGCATGGGGTGCTCCGCGAAACCAGGGCAGGCCATTATATTACTGGATCGGACCACCTGTGCCTTGCATCAACACGCAGTCCAACCACATACTTGCCCGGCAAGCTCAACCCCCTGTCCTGCCCAAGGAGGCTTTCATGACCCTGCATATTCAACTCATTCCCGTGCTGTCGCTGGTGGCCGGTATCGCCATCCTGTTCGTGCCGAAGCTGCTCAATCTGATTGTGGCGATCTATTTGATTGTGATCGGCATTGTCGGGATTTTCGGGCTCTGATCAGCCCCGCCCGGACTGACTTTCCAGCTCTTCCCAGCGGCTGTAGGCGGCGTCCAGTTCGGCCTGAACCGTCTTGATCTCAGCACTGTGGGCGCTGATGGTTTCGGCGTCCTGACGATAGAAATCCGGGTCATTCAAGCGTTCGCCAAGTTCGGCAAGCCTGGATTCCAGGCGCTCAAGACGGGCGGGAAGCTGGTCGAGTTCCCGCGCCAGCTTGTAGCTGAGCCGGACCGGGCGTCCGGCGGCCTTGGCGGACGCTCCCTGCTTTGTTTTGGCTGTGTTTGTCTGTTCTACCGCGTGCTCCCGTTCCGGCGGGCGCCGCTGACGGAGCCAATCGCTGTAGCCGCCGACGTACTCACCGACCCGGCCGTCGCCTTCCAGCACCAGGGTGGCGGTCACTACGTTGTCGAGAAATTCGCGGTCATGGCTGACCAGCAGCAGGGTGCCGGGATAGTCGCTCAACAACTCTTCGAGCAGCTCCAGGGTTTCGGCATCAAGGTCATTGGTCGGCTCGTCCATTACCAGCAGGTTGGAGGGGCGGGCAAACAGGCGTGCCAGCAGCAGGCGATTACGCTCTCCGCCGGACAGCCGGCTGATCGGCGCGCGGGCGCGCTCGGGCGTGAACAGAAAATCCTGCAGATAGCCGACGATGTGTCGCCGCCGGCCGTTGATTTCGACAAAATCACGACCGTCGGCAACGTTTTCAGCGGCTGACCAGTCGTCGCGCAGTGCCGAGCGCTGCTGGTCAAAATAGGCAATTTCCAGATTGCTGCCGAGGGTGACGGTTCCGGAGTCCGGGGCCAGCTCGCCGAGCAGCAGCTTCAACAGAGTCGACTTGCCGCTGCCGTTGGCACCGATCAAGCCAATCCGATCACCGCGAAAGATGATGCTTGAAAAATCGTGCAGCATGATCCGATCACCCCAGGCAAAGCTGAGCTGCTCGGCCTCGATCACCTTGCGCCCCGACTGGCCGGCGCTGGCCGCTTCCATCTGGACGTTGCCCTGCCGCTCACGGCGCTGGGCACGCTCGCGACGCAGCTTTTCAAGGGAGCGCACGCGACCTTCGTTGCGCGTGCGACGGGCCTTGATGCCCTGACGGATCCAGACTTCTTCGGCCGCAAGGCGCTGATCAAACTGTCGGTTCGCGATCGTCTCGGCATGGGCCCGCTCATCGACCCGGCGCAGGTAGTTTTGCCAGTCGCCCGGCCAGGAAGTGAGCCGGCCGCGATCAATCTCGACGATACGCGTGGCCAGCGCCTGCAAAAAACGCCGATCATGAGTGACGAACATCAGGCTGCCGGGAAACTCACGCAGCAGGCCCTCCAGCCATTCGATCGACTCGATATCGAGATGGTTGGTCGGCTCATCGAGGAGTAGCAGATCGGGGCGCTGAGCCAGGGCCTGGCCGAGCAGCACCCGGCGCTTCATGCCGCCGGACAGGCTGGCAAATTCGGCCGCGCCGTCGAGTCCAAGCTGATCCAGCGTTGCGGCGACCTGCAGATCCATATTCCAGCCGTCGGCCGCATCAATCCGGGACTGGACCCGGGCCAGGGCATCGGTATCGATGGTTTCGGCCGCCAGCAACCGGTGGTAGCGGGCCAGCAGCAGGCCGGTTTCACCCAGCCCGCCGGCGACGACATCGAACACCGCGCCCTCGGCAGCAGCCGGCACTTCCTGTTCCAGGCGGGCGATGCGGACCCC
>CALEIM010000123.1 GCA_937876395.1 uncultured Wenzhouxiangella sp.
CCGGCAGTGACGAGCCGGCCGAAGACGCGATCTTCTCCGACCGCTTCGAGGCCGCTTCAAGCGACGACTGATCGACCACCCATAAAGCAATGCAAAGGGCCGCCCAATGGGCGGCCTTTTTTTGATTCGGTCTATGCCTCCGCCAGTGCCCGGATCAAAACCCCGGGTACAGATTTCGCTTCAGGTGGCGGATTTCCGTGGAAACCATTTATTGTTTGCAATTCCACGAGAACTGTGATACTGCTAAAAGGGAACCTTAAATGAGCGCCACTTTGAGTCGACCGTACCGGTCGGCTAACCAGCCGGCGCACGTACCAAGGGGGCCGTCCTGATCGCCGCTATCGGCTGACTGGACAAGTCTGAGGGCCGGTGTGAAAACGGCTTGCAGCATGGGCCCCTGCGGGGAGGGTAGCCCCGGATTTGTCGAGCACCCGCATCGCGGCGTGTCAGAAATGGCCCTGACACCTGCGGAGGGATGTATGCGGTTTTGGAACCTGTTTGCAATCGTACTGTTTTCTGGTTTTCTGGCATTTTCGGCTCACGCCGAATCGCCGGAGTGTCTGATCTCCTTTGACTCGGCACGTCTTGACGTGTGCAGCGGTCAATGGGAGTTAACCAACGCCAATCTTGATCACCTGACCAGCGTCTCGGCCTTCAACGACTCGTCCTACCGGGTGGTCAAGTTTGACCGTCCGCTGCGTACGGCCGACCGCGAGGCCCTCGCTGATCTGGGTGCCGAGGTGCTGGGCTACGTGTCGCACTACGCTTACAAAGTGCGTATGCGGCCATCGATGGATCAGAGAGTATCAGCGCTCGATGGCGTCATCTGGGTGGGGCCATATCTGCCGGTGTGGAAGGTCGGGATCAACCTTGCCACGGACCTCGAGTTTGCCAACGTGCGCACTGCGGCCCCGGACATCGATTTGCTGACGGTCACACTGCACCAGGGAGCCGGCGTTGAGCGGGTTGCCAATGATCTGCTCGGCACGCCGGGCCTTGAGGGGGTCAGCACCGGAACGAGCTCGGTTGATGAATACCTGGTCATGCGTTTCCAGGCGAATCAACTAGACTCCATCGTCGATACGCTGGCGAGCAATGAACATGTTGCGGCCGTCAAGTTCCGCTTCCCCAACGAGACGTTCAACTCGCAGGGCGTGTGGCTGCACCAGAGCGGCGAGAGTGACCCGGCCGAGACTCCACTGTTTGACCAGGGTCTGTACGGCTGCGGTCAGGTCATCGGCATGCTCGATACCGGCATGGATGTTGACCACTGCTCGTTTGAAGACCCGGACCCGGGCAATGAGTTTCCCTACGTGCACTGTACCGACGGGGCTGGCTGCTCAACAATTTCTCCCACCGAAGCGCATCGCAAGGTTGCCGCTTTCTATCACTGGGAAACCAGTGGCGGTACCCCCGGGGACAGCCACAATCACGGCACCGCCGTGGCCGGCAATATCTTCGGCAGCAACTGGCAGAATCCGATTGACTGCGAGAATCTGAGCACGCCCGGGGCGATGGAAGACGTCGATGGCATGGCGCCCGGCGCGCGGGCGATTGTTCAGGCTACCGGCGGTGGTCTGGACTATCTCAATACGCACGGCGGCAACGTCTATCATGCGGCTACAACGGCCTATGCTGGCGGTGCCTTTATCCACAACAACTCCTGGGGATCAAGCTGTTCGAATATCTTTGGCTGCATTTCCGGCTGCCAGATCGAGTATCGCGACAACAGCCGCTACGGTGATCTGGCCGTGTGGGAAAATCCCGAACTGCTGATCGTCGCGGCCGCCGGTAACGATGGCGGCGGTGATGGTGGTGGTGGCTGTGGTCTGGCCAACAATGTGGGCTCCCCGGCCAACGCCAAGAGTGTGTTTGCCATTGGTGGCACCCAGCGCGGCCAGGCAGCCAACAACACCTACATGAATTCATCACGTGGCCCGGTGATTGACCGCCGGACCAAGCCGGATATTCTGGCCCAGAGCCAGGGGGTGATGACCTCCAGCAAGGGAACGGCCTGTGGCCCACGCTCGGCGACGGGCACGTCCTTCGGCTCGCTGGTATCAGTGCACTGGTACGCGAGTATTTGCAGCGGGGCTTCTATCCCCTGGGCTTTGAACTTGAAGCAAACGAGATTTCCGATCCTTCAGCGGCTCTGATTCGGGCTCTGATGACCAACGGCGCGGTCGAGGTGACCGGCACCGGCTCGGGCAGCGGTTTTCCCAACCAGAATATTGGCTGGGGCCGGTTGCTGGCCGATAATGCCCTGTATTTTGAAGGCGATGATCGCCTGCTCTGGCTCCACGATGCCAAAACGGGGCTGGATACCGGCCAGACCGATGTGCACCACCTTGCGGTCGACAGCGGTGAGGATCTGATCGTTACCCTGATCTGGCACGACTATCCCGCTGAACTCAACTCCAATCCACACATCGTCAACCAGCTTCGTCTGGAAGTGGAAACACCATCCGGTGATGTCTGGACACAAAAGCTTTCGCCAGGCGGCGGCATCAATGACCCCAACCCCTTCCAGGGCACCAGCCTGGATGACTACGATGACCGCAACACCGTGCACCAGATCGTATTGACTGCACCGGAGGTCGGCAGCTACCAGGTTCGCGTATCTGGCATTCAGGTGGCAATGGGCGATGCCCAGCCGTATGCCCTGGTGGCTACCGGTGATCTGCTTGGTGTCGGTGATCCTGACTTTATCCTCACGCGAGACCCAACGCAGCTTGCAGTGTGCGAAGGTGAGGATGCACTGTTTGATATCGAAGTGTTGAGCGTTTCCGATTTTGACGACCCGGTTGACCTGGCGGTCAGCGATGGTCTGCCTGCCGGCGCCAGTGCCGACTTCTCCGTCAACCCGGTCACGCCCGCTGATCCGGCCGCCGTGAGCGTGCTGTCCATCAGCGACACTAGTGCGGTTGCGGTCGGCAGCTATACCCTGGAAGTGACTGGCGAATCCAGCGGACCGGGCCATGATCCGGTCAGCAAGTCGATTTCACTGGACCTGACGGTTGATGAGCTGCTGGATGAGCCTGGCCTGATGGCGCCGCCTGACGGCATTACCGATATCACCCTGCAGCCCGAATTTGAATGGCAGGCGCTGGCTGGGGCGGTTGAGTACACCCTGCAGGTGGCCACCGATGCGACCTTTACCGGCCTGGTGTTTGATGAGACCGTTGTCGGCGAAAGCCATGCGCTTGATTTTGAACTTGATACCGGCACCCAGTACTTCTGGCGTGTCCGGGCCCACAATAGCTGCGGCGAGGGGGCCTGGAGCGACACTTTTGATTTCCAGACCCGCTTTGAGCCGGTTGCCGAAGTAACGCCGGAATCGCTTTCCTTTGAAGTGATACTGGGCCAGACCGACAGCGAGACCCTGTCGATCAGCAACCTGGGCACGGGCAACCTGGTCTGGCAGATCGACACCGATCAGACCACCGGCTCCATTGCTCCGCTGTTCGGTGGCGACTTCGACATCGGCAACTGGGAGCTGGTCAACAATCCGCCCGGAGTTGGCGGTACGGTCAGCACCGAGCCCGGCCCGCCGCTGGAGGTTTATATCACCGGCGGGAATGTCGGGACCGGGGGCGATCCCGATTTGCAAATCGAAATTCCCGTCGATGGCACCATCATTTTCGACTGGGGTTACCAGACCAGTGATGCCGACTGCTGGGATTCGGGTGGGTATGCCATCAACGGCGAGTATACGGAACTAGCCTGCAACAGTGCGCCAGTGCCGTATTTCAACGAAACCGCAGTGGTCGAAGTCAGTGCCGGCGATCTGTTTGCCTTCCGGGTCTGGACCGACGACGGAAATTTCGGAGCCGGCGTATTCGGCGCGACCAACTTCCAGTTCATAGCAGACGTATGCAGCGGCGATTTCAGTTCCGTTGCGTGGCTGAGTGCGAGTCCGGACAGCGGCAGTACGCCGGCCGGAACCACGGATCAGATCACCGTCAGCATCGACAGTGCCGACCTGAACCAGGACGTGTTTGAAGGCTATTTGTGTATCGCTACCAATGCCGAGAATGCGCCGATGATTCCGGTTGCGGTCGAGCTGACCGTCTTTGACCCCGATGCCGGCGCTGTTGCCGGCAGTCTGACCGCCCTGGGCTATTGCGGGGAGGATCCATCGCCCGCGGCCGGCGCGCTCGTTTCAGTAACGGGCCAGAGCAGCACGGTGTACACCACCATCGCTGACGGCAGCGGCAATTACACCATCAATATCAACGAAGGCGAAAGCCCGGTGGATATCACCGTGTCCCTGGACGGCCATCTCGACACCGTCGAGACCGGAGTCAGCGTAGTCGCCGGTCAGACCACCACGGTTGATCTTGATCTGCGCCTTGATGCGCCCTGCGCCACGGTTGATCCTGAGCTGTTCGATGTGATTGTGACGCTGGGAGATATCGACGACTTCGATCTGACGATCAGCAATCTCGACGGTGCCGGTACGCTGGACTGGGATGTGACCATTGCCGAAAGTAGCTGCGCCAGCCCGGACCCTGTGGACTGGCTGAGCGTCCTGCCCGGATCCGGCACGCTTGCCGGTGAATCCAGCGACATCGCCGTGCTCACCGTTGACAGTACGGACCTGGCCGACGGCAATTACCAGGCATTGGTCTGCGTCAGCACCAGCGACAGCGAAGCAGCCAGTTTCGAGCTGCCGTTTGATCTGCAGGTCATCGATCCGAGCCTGGCCGTATTTGACGGTACGGTCACCAGCACCGGCCTGTGCGGTGAAGATCCCGGCCCGCTGGCTGAAGCCACGGTCAGCATCATCGGTCAAAATAATACCTTCGAGGCTCTGACCGACGATGACGGCTACTACAGTCTGCTGGTCAGCGAAGATGAAAGCCCGGTCGATGTCACCGTCTCAGCCCCTGACCATTTTGCTCAGACGGCGAGCGATGTGAATTTCGTCGGCGGTGACACCATCACCAGTGACTTTGATCTGGCACCGGACGCTGCCTGCGCCGTGGTTACGCCCGAGACGCTCGATGAAACGGCCGATATGGGCGAGATCGTCCAGACCATCGTTGAGATCACCAACGTCGGCAACCAGGCATTGAACTGGACCATCGGCTATACCGGCGCCGCTGCGGTGCCCCTGCCGGTGCTTGACGCGGCCAGCGCTGAAGCGGCCGCGACCGCCGGTCTGGGCCGTGAGCCAGGCCCTGTTTCGCCCGAGGATGAGGCCTTGGGGATTCAGGCCGAAACCTGGCAGTCCGAAACGGCCGCTGCAAGCCAGTGGACCGCCGCCCAGCGTCGTCAGCTCATTGAAGACGGTGTGCTGATGATGCCGGATTCCAGCACACCCAGACGGGTGACGGTTTATGACAAGGAAACCGGCGACCTCATCGACCTGAACTTCTTCAGCCTGACCGACGGCGGTATACCGATCCAGGTCATTTTGCATCCCGACGGGGAACGCTTCCTGATCAGCCGCCAGACCGGCACCGACAACGGTCATATCGTCCAGGCCTATGACCTGGAAGGCGAGTACCTGGGCGTGTTTGCGCCCCAGGGTGGCCAGGATATGACCGTCATGCAGAACGTTCGCGGCCTGGCCGTGCATCCGACCACGGGCAATATACTGGTGGCCGTCGCCGGTGGCACCAGCACCGTGCCGGAAAATCAGGACTCGGTGCTTGAATTCGGTCCCGAGGGCGAACTGCTCGGTCGTTTCATCGAAAGCGGTGCCGGTGGGCTCAGCGGGCCCTGGGGCATCACCTTCCGCGACAACGATGTGATTGTTTCTGACAGCGGCAGCAACAGCCTGTATCGCTACGATCTGGACGGTCAGTTCATTGAACTGTTCACCGACGATCCGAGCTTCCCGCAGCAGATCCATTCGAATGCTGACGGCCACGTTCTCGCAGCCGGCTTCAGCAGCCCTGCAGGTGCCTGGGAATGGGATGCCGATGGTGTGCAAATCGGCCTGTATGGGCCACAAACCAGCTTGCGCGGTGTTCATGAATTGCCCGGTGGCACCATCCTGGTGACCAACGGCAGCGGTGTTCACGAAATTGACCGCAACGGTAATCTGGTCCGCACCATCACATCCGACGTTACCGGACGTTTTCTGTCGCTGATCCAGCCGCAGTTGAGCTGCGATACGACGCCGCCGGACTGGCTGGCCGTCGCTCCGACTTCCGGCAGTACCGATCCGGGGTTCACTGACACACTGGATGTCACCCTCGATACCGACGGCCTGACGCCGGGTGTATACAACGCCCAGATTTGCGTTGAAAGCAACGATCCGGTTAATCCGGTGATCCCGGTTGATGTCAGCTTCACGGTTGAACTGGGTACAAACTACGGCGGTGTCCAGGGCGAGGTCTTCAGTCTCGGCTACTGTGACGAGGACGGTTTTGCCGTGGCGAATGCCACTATTGACATCGTCGGTCAGAGCCAGAGCTGGCAGACCAGCAGCGATGAAAACGGTTACTACGAGATCCTGCTGCCGACTGCGGAAGCGCCGTTCGACATCACCGCCAGCGCCGCGGAGCACTTCCCGCAAACTGCATCGGCAGTTGCCCTCCCGGGCGGCGATATGGTGACGGTAGACTTCGACCTCGATGCGGAAACCCCGTGCATTGACGTGGTGCCCGAAGAAATCTCGGTAGCCATCGATATCGGGCAGACAGAAGATCTGACTTTCGACGTCATCAACAGCGGAACCAGCACCCTCAACTGGCTGATCGATACCAGCGGTCGGAGCGCGCGCGACAGCGATCCGCTGATCGGATTCAATTTCACCACCAGCGCATCGTCCACACCTGATCCGCAGAACTGGACGCGGATTGGTAGTGCGGATGGCAGCCTGGCCGGGGTCATTGATGACACTGGTGAAGCAACCGAGATCGGTATCTCCTGGGGCGGCGTCGATGGCGGTCTCGGATTTGTCTATCTGAGCACCTCCACGCTGGCCGGCGATGCCACACCGCAGCACGACTATGACCTGTCGGGCATGACCGGCTACGGCTTCCGCTCCAATGGGCACTTGTTCATCGAGATCGACGGCTTGCAGCCGCATACGCCTTACGAGTACTGGTTTGTCGCCTATCGTGGCGGATCCAATATCGACAATATCGTTCGGGTCAGCGACGGTGACGTGAGCGACGCATTCGAGTTCAACCAGTTCGTGGCTTCAGCCAACAATGATGGCCGATTCATCGTCAACGAGCAGCTCAGTTCAGATCAGCAGATTTGGGATGAGCTGTCGTTCATTACTCATGCCGATTCCGATGGTGTCATCACCGTCCAATTCCAGGGTGATACCCAGACCACGGTCATCGGCGCCTTTGCCATCCGCCAGTCCCTGGACTGCACCATTCCCGACTGGCTGAGCGTTGCGCCGGAATCGGGGGCAGTTGATGCCGGTGATCCGGCTGATACCGTCACCGCCACACTGGACGCCACCGGCCTGTTGCCGGGCGAGTACAGCGCAAACATTTGCGTGGAAAGCAACGATCCGACCCGGCCGGTCGTGCCGGTCGAAGTCACGATGGAGGTCGATTACGGCGACGACTTCGGGTTGATCAGCGGTCAGGTTGACAGTCTTGGTCACTGCACCGAAGACCCGTACGCACTGGCTGGTGCCAGCCTGGATGTGATTGGTCAGAACAACAGTTATACGTTTATCAGCGATGAAAACGGCCTGTTTGAAGTGGCCGTGCCGATCGACGAAAGTCCGGTCGATATCATCGTCAGCGCGCCGGATCATCAGCCCTTCACCGTTACCGGTGTGGGTCTGGTCGGCGGCGAGTGGATCAACATGGACTTTGAGCTGATCCTGGAAGCGCCGTGTGTCACCGCGCTGCCCGAGTCAATTTCCATCAACATGAACCCGGATGAGACGGCCAGCGGCAACCTGCAGCTTGGCAATATCGAAGGCACCGCCCTGCTCGAATGGGTACTTGATACCGCCATGCCGACCGAGTTCGGGCATGAGATTTACGGCGAGGCGCCGTCGGGCACGTCCGCTCATGGTGTCAGCCTGATGGAACTGTTTGGTCACGGCCAGCTAGTTGGTGAGCCTGTGCAGCCGCTTCAGGTCGCCATTGACTGCGACCAGGCGCCCGGCCTGCTCATCAACGATGACGGTTCGGTCGAAAATGGCTATTCCGGTGCCGCAGCCACAGTCAGCGAAGCAGTCTTTGTCGATTACTTCGTGCCAAGTAATTATCCGGCGGTGCTAAGCGCAATTTGCGTCAGCATGGTCAATGCTGCCGGGGCGTCGTCGAGCAAGAACCTGGAGCTGGTGGCCTTCGCCGATGATGGCCCGGGTGGTTCACCGGGTACGGAGTTGGCCTCCATGGACGTGACCGTTGACAATCTCCCGGTATGGCCGATCACGGCGCCGGCCTGGGCCAGTTTCGATATTTCAGAAATGGGCCTGAGCATCGTATCGGGTGGAGTCTATGTCGGCGTTCGCTATGCCCCGAGCGATCCAAACATCTTCGTGGCGGCTGATCAGAGTGCCGACCGCCCCGTTGGCCATGCCGGGGGCTATTGGTGGAACGACAGTGCCAATGAATGGATGCCGACACAGAATTCCTGGGAAGAATATCGGGCCATGTTTGTGCGGGTTCAGGAAAGCGTGATTGACTGCTCCGATCCGATTGGCGTGCCCTGGCTGAGTGCGACGCCTTCCTTCGGAATCGTCCATGCCGGTGAGTACCGGACTCTGGAGATTGATTTCGATACCGGCGGCATGCTGCCGGGTAGCTACGAAGCCGGCCTGTGCATCTTCAGCAATGATCCGGTCAATCCGGTACTGACGGTGCCGGTCAATCTGACGGTTCGCACACCGAGCAACTGGCAGGAAATTTCCGGTACGGTCCAAAGCCTCGGCTACTGCGGCGAAAACCCGGCCCTGCTGGAAGGTGCATCGATCCAGATCACCGGTTCGGCCGGCAGCTACAGCACGACCAGCGACGCCAACGGCAGCTACGCCATTCCATTGCCCGATGCCGGTGCACCCTACGAGGTGAGCGTCAGCCATCCGAGCCACCTTGGTGCCAGCCAAAGCGGCATCACGCCGCCGGCAACGGTCGACTTTGAGCTGGTGCTGGATGCGGCCTGTGCGACGGTTGATCCGGAGCAGTTCGCCTTCACGCTGATATCCGGCGAATCCGACAGCGCCATGTTGGAGATTGGCAACGTCAACGGTGGCGGCGTGCTTGACTGGACGGCGTTTACTGCCGAGGTTCCAGCCGCTGATCCGCGCGCTCACTTCCCGGCCGTGCCCTACGCTTTCGAATCGGGTGATCTGTCCGGTCTGAGTGCCCTGGCCGATGTCGGCCAGACTCTGGGCGAACCGGGTGACGATCACGGCCTGCGCGATGCAGCCGTGCCGGTTTATTCCACCACCGGCTGGACCAATCCCGGCTACATCACCATGGATGCCCTGGTACCGGAGGTGATCTCGGTCATCAATGTGAACCAGCCGACCAACGTCTACGCGGCCACGTTCATCAACAATGACTTCAGCACTCACTACGGTGTCGCCGCTGCTGACGGCGATCTGCCGATCAACAGCTTCATTGCCATTGACACCGAAACGGGCGCTTTCGAGACG
>CALEIM010000124.1 GCA_937876395.1 uncultured Wenzhouxiangella sp.
GCCGTCGACCACACCTCCGGCGGTGCCCGCCAGACCGACAACGGCATCCTGGTGGCAGCCGGTGACGGTCTGACACTGGCGTTGTCCGACGGCCGCTACAAGGTGATCCGCGAGTTCGACAGCATCAGCGTGCTCGACTCGACCGACCTGCCCGGCGCGGAGCCGGAACTGCGCTGGCAGGTGCAGGCCGAACAGGGTGGCGCGGCAGCTTTCCGCTTCGAATATCCCACCGGTGGCCTGGCCTGGCGTGCGGAATATGTCGGCCGCCTGGCCGACGACACCGGCGAGGGTTGCAAGCTCTCGCTGGATGGCTGGGCGCTGGTGGCCAACCGCTCCGGCACCGGCTTCAGGGATGCAGCCTTGACCTTGGTGGCCGGCGAGCCCAACCGCGTTCCCGAAGCGCAGGCCAAGCAGCTGTACGCAGTCAGGGAAATGGCAGCCGCGGCACCGCCGGCGCCGATGCCGGTGCAGCGCCGCTCGGGCGAATACCATGCCTATGACATGCCGGGCCGGACCGACCTGGCCGATGGCTCGATCGAACGGGTCGCATTGTTCGCACCGGTCCAGGCCGTGGACTGCACGCGCAGCTACGAGACCCATCCGGCCGTTTCAACCTGGCCGCAACCGCGGGCGCGGATCGACCCTGGCTTCAACAACAGCACCGGGCCTCAGCCGGTGACGGCCGTGGTCTCGTTCGACAACAGCGAGCACGCCGGGTTGGGCCGCGCATTGCCCGAAGGCCGCGTGCGCATGTTCGACGGCGAGGATTTCCTGGGCGAGTCCTCGTTGCCGCACACGCCGGTGGGCACCGAGATCCTGCTCGAGGTGGGCAAGTCCTTCGACCTGACCGCCGAGCGCGAACGCAAGTCGTTCCGGGTCGACCAGGCAGGACGCACGATGACCGAAGCGTTCCGGGTCACGCTGGCCAATGCCACAGATGCGGACGCGACCATCCACGTGCGCGAGCCGATGCCGCGCTGGTGCGACTGGGAGATCGTCGACACCAGCGTGCCGGGCACCCGCAGCGACGCGCAACAGGCCGAGTTCGAGGTGCTGGTGCCGGCGAATGGCGAGGCGCTGCTCGACTACACCGTCCGCTACCGCTGGCCCGCCAGCGCCAATCCCTGAGGGCCGTCGATGAGCCTGGTCGAGACCATCCGCCACGATGGCGGGATCCATGAACTGCGCCTCGCGCGGGCACCGGTCAACGCGCTCAACCCGGCCCTGGTGGCCGAGCTGGACGCAGCGCTGGACCGGGCCTTTCAGGATGGCAGCCGCGCGCTGGTGATTTCCGGCCGCGAGGGCCTGTTTTCAGCCGGACTTGACGTGCCCGAGCTGCTGAGCCTGGACGAGCAGGGCATGCGCGCGTTCTGGCAGTCCCTGTTCGGCGTGCTGGAGCGACTGGCCAGCAGCCCAATCCCGATCGTTGCCGCCCTGACCGGCCACAGCCCGGCCGGCGGCACGGTCATCGCGCTGTTCTGCGACTACCGGGTTCAGGCCAACGGCGAGTTCCGCCTCGGACTCAACGAAGTACAGGTCGGTCTGGTCGTGCCGCCGGTCATCCAGCGCGCCCTGGCGCGCCTGATCGGCGCCTATCCGGCCGAACGCCACCTGGTGGCCGGGGATATGATTTCGGTCGATGCGGCGCTGAAAGTCGGCCTGGTCGACGAGTTGGAAGAATCGGGCCGGGTGGTCGAACGCGCGCTGGCCTGGTGTCGCGGACTTCTCGCCCTGCCGAGCCATTCAATGCTGGCCACCCGGCAACTGTGCCGCCGTGACCTGGCGGCCCTGTTTGATGATCGCCGGGCACTGGATATCGACGCCTTCGTTGCCGGCTGGTTTGAGGAACAGACCCAGGCGACCCTCAAAGCGCTGGTCAAACGTCTCCAATCCGGAAACTGAAAATATATGCGCGCGGCACTTGCCGATCAGCAGACTCAGGCGCTATGCTGTCGGGCAGACTACTTTCACCTGGGGGTTGAAGATGAGTCGAATCGGTTCCACCGAACGGCGCCGCTACCTGCGCTATCCACCAGACAAAACCAAGGTGGTGTTTCTGCAGCTTTCAAACGCGTTGCTCGAAGAAGAGGCGTTCAAGCCGGAGGTAACCGGCCTGGTCTGCGAGGAATCGCACGGCGGCCTGTGCATTGTCACCCTCGCGCACGGCCTGGACGAATCCATCGCTCAAGGCACCGCTTGCGTAATCCAGCTACCCCGCTTCGGGCTTCAGGCCGCTGAAGTTCGCTGGCGAGAACCGGTCGACGCAGACCTCGTCAAGCTTGGTCTGAAATACCTCTGAGGCGTCGGGTTCAGATCAGTTCGCGAAAGCTGTCGGGCAGCGGCACGGGTTTGCCGGTAGTTTTGTTGATCCACACCAGGGTGCAGCTGGCGTCGGCGTAGAGCGCGGCTTGGCCGGCCTGATCGGGCCGTGAACGGATCTGGTGCTCGATCGTGATTGACGAACGGCCCGGCGCGCGCGGCGTGAGCGTGATTTCGATCTCGCCGGGCCAGTACAGCGGGCGGCGGTAGTTGATGTTGATATTGGCGACCACCGGGCCGGTTTCGCCTTCCTGCCAGTCGCTCGCCAGATGCTCCGTCCACTGCGCCCGGCAGTCTTCGAGATAGCGCAGATAGACGACATTGCTGACGTGGCCAAAGGAATCCATGTCGCCCCAGCGCACCGGCAGAGTGATGCTGAATTCAGCCATTGCAATAATTTTCCTGATCTCCAGCGGATCATTGTAGCGTCCGGTGGTTATCAGGAATGGCAGAGTGCTCAAGCGATCTTTTTGCTCTTGTCGGTGCGCTTGATGCCGAGTATTTCAGCCAGATAGGCACCGGTCCATGAGTTTTCTGCCCGGGCCAGGTCTTCGGGCGAGCCGGTCGCGATGATCTGCCCGCCGCGGTCGCCGCCGGCCGGACCCAGATCAATGATCCAGTCGGCGGTCTTGATCACGTCCAGATTGTGTTCGATCACTACCACCGTATTGCCCTCGTCACGCAGACGATGCAGGACGGCGAGAAGCTGTTTGATGTCGTGAAAATGCAGGCCGGTGGTGGGTTCATCGAGGATGTAGAGTGTACTGCCGGTATCGCGTTTGGACAGTTCGCGGGCCAGCTTGATGCGCTGGGCTTCGCCGCCCGACAGGGTGGTGGCGCTCTGGCCAAGCTGGATGTAGCTTAAGCCGACGTCCATCAGGGTCTGGAGTTTGCGCGCCACGGTCGGCACCGGGTCAAAAAACTCGCGGGCATCCTCGACGGTCATGTCGAGCACTTCGTGGATGTTCTTGCCCTTGTAGCTCACGCTCAGGGTTTCGCGGTTGTAGCGCTTGCCCTGGCACACATCGCAGGGTACGAAAATGTCCGGCAGGAAATGCATTTCGACCCGGATCACGCCGTCGCCCTGGCAGGCCTCGCAGCGCCCACCCTTGACGTTGAAGGAGAAACGCCCCGGTTTGTAGCCGCGTGCGCGGGATTCCTGGGTGCCGGCGAACAGCTCGCGAATCGGCGTGAACATGCCGGTGTAGGTGGCCGGGTTGGAACGCGGCGTGCGCCCGATCGGACTTTGATCGATATCGACGACCTTGTCGTACAGTTCCAGGCCGGAGTGGCTTTGATGCGCCGCTGGTGATTCCGACGCACCGTTGATTTCGCGTGCCATGAGCTTGTAGAGCGTGTCGTTGATCAGGGTCGATTTGCCCGAGCCCGACACGCCGGTCACGCACACCATCAGGCCGGCGGGCAGTTCCAGATCAATGGACTTGAGATTGTTGCCGGTCGCACCGCCAAGCCGCAGGGCGCGTTCCCAATCCGGCTGGTGGCGTTTTTCCGGCACCTCGATGGTCTTGCGTCCCGACAGGTAATCGCCGGTCAGCGATTCTTCGCAGGCCATCAGACCTTCCGGCGTGCCGTTGTAGACGATGCGCCCGCCGTGCACGCCCGGCCCCGGGCCGATATCAACCACGGCGTCGGCCGAGCGGATGGCCTCCTCGTCGTGCTCGACCACGATCACGGTATTGCCCAGGTCGCGCAGGTGAAACAGGGTTTCAAGCAGGCGCGCATTGTCGCGCTGATGCAGGCCGATGGACGGCTCATCAAGCACGTACATCACGCCCACCAAGCCGGCGCCGATCTGGCTGGCTAGGCGGATGCGCTGGGCCTCGCCGCCGGAAAGCGTGTCGGCCTGGCGATCCAGGGTCAGATAATCGAGCCCGACATTGACCAGAAACTGCAGGCGTTCGCGCACTTCCTTGAGAATCCGCCCGGCAATCTCGCCGCGCCAGCCGGCCAGGTTGACGGCTTCGAAAAATTCCAGGCAGTGCTCGACCGACCAGCTTGAGATTTCTGGCAGTGAACGATCGGCAATGAACACATGACGCGCCGCCCGGCCCAGACGCTGGCCGTTGCATTCCGGGCAGGAGCGCGTCGAGATATAGCGTGAAAGCTCCTCACGGACGATGCGTGAGTCAGTCTCGCGATAGCGCTTTTCAAGGTTGGGAATGATGCCGACAAAAGGATGCTTGCGCGTTTGCGTGCCGCGCTCGGACAAGTAGCGAAAGGCGATTTTCTCGCTACCGCTGCCGTGCAGGATGACTTCCTGAACTGCCTCGGGGAGCTCATGGAACGGCGTTTCGATTTCGAATTCGTAGTGCCGGGCAAGCGAATGGATGAGCTGAAAGTAGTACGCATTGCGACGATCCCAGCCGCGGATCGCACCGCCAGCCAGGGACAGCTCGCGGTTGGCGACCACCCGTTCGGGGTCAAAATACTGTTTTACACCCAGGCCGTCGCAGCTCTGGCAGGCCCCGCTCGGGTTGTTGAACGAAAACATGCGCGGCTCAAGCTCCGGCAAGCTGTAGTCGCACACCGGGCAGGCATAGCGGGCCGAAAACAGCATTTCGCCGATGCTCTCGTCGGCCGTGTCCATCGGCACGACCAGCGCCAGGCCGTCGGCCAGGGCCAGGGCGGTCTCGAAGCTTTCGGCCAGACGCTGGGCCAGGTCATCGCGCACTTTGAAGCGGTCAACCACGGCCTCGATGCTGTGCTTGCGGCGCAGTTCGAGCTTCGGCAGTTCCTCGTCAAGATCAATGACCTGACCGTTGACCCGGGCGCGCACAAAGCCCTGAGCGCGCAGCTCCTGCAGCACCTGAACGTGTTCGCCCTTGCGATTGCGCACCAGCGGCGCAAGCAGCATCAGTTTTGTGCTGTCGGGCAGATTGAGCACGCTGTCGACCATTTCCGAAACCGTCTGCGCATCCAGCTCTTCGCCGTGATCCGGACAGCGCGGCGTGCCCACCCGGGCATACATGAGGCGCAGATAGTCATGAATTTCGGTTACCGTCCCGACCGTCGAGCGCGGATTGTGGCTCGCCGCTTTTTGCTCGATTGAGATCGCCGGCGACAGCCCTTCGATGCTGTCAACGTCAGGCTTTTCCATCATCGACAGGAACTGACGGGCGTAAGACGACAGCGACTCGACGTAGCGTCGCTGTCCTTCAGCGTAAATCGTGTCAAAGGCCAGGGACGACTTGCCCGAACCGGACAGGCCGGTAAACACGATCAGCTTGTCACGCGGCAGATCGAGGTCAACATTGGCCAGATTGTGAGTGCGCGCGCCGCGGATGGAGATAGACTTCATGCCAAAGCCGGAAATTCAAGTCAAGCCGACTAATATAGCGCGCCGCAGGCCCTGGCGGCAAAAAGCTTTCGGTCGTGTGGGCTTGCGATACTCGGGACGAATCAGCCTTGACTTGCACCGGTCGGGTCGGTAGAATTCCCGCTCTTTACTGGCCAGTGTTTCTGGAGATTTTTCATGTACGCGGTATTTTCCACCGGCGGCAAGCAGTATCGGGCCTCAGAAGGCGACGTGCTGCGCGTTGAGAAGCTGGACGCCGAAAAAGGCGCCAAGATTGAGATTGGTCAGGTGCTGATGGTCGGCGCAGGCGAAGATGTGCGTTTTGGCACCCCCTTGCTGGAAGGCGGCAAGGTGACTGCCGAAGTTGTTGACCACGGCCGTGGCGACAAGATTCGCATCATCAAATTCAAGCGCCGCAAGCATCACATGAAGCAGATGGGGCACCGCCAGTACTACACCGAAATCAAGATCACCGGCATCGAGGGCTGAGCAATGGCACATAAGAAAGCAGGCGGCTCTACTCGCAACGGCCGCGATTCCAACCCGAAATATCTGGGCGTCAAGCGCTACGGCGGCGAGTCGGTTCTGGCCGGCAATATCCTGGTCCGTCAGCGCGGCACCCGTTTCCATGCCGGCAGCAACGTCGGTGTGGGGCGTGACCACACCCTGTTTGCGCTGGAAGACGGTCGGGTGAAGTTTGAACAGCGCGGTCGGCCGCTGCGCAAATTCATATCGATCGACCCGGCCGAATAGGCCCGAGCACTCGAAAAACACTCACATCCTGCCCCAAACCGGATGTCGAGACGGCCCCGCCATTGAGCGGGGCTTTTTGTATCCGTTTGGCCCGGTTTTCCGTCAGGAAAGAAGGCTTCACGAAGCGACGCAGAAGCACCAAGTCATCAGCTTGCGACTAGACTACCTGACTATGAAATTTGTTGATGAAGCCTCGATTCACGTCAGCGCCGGCAACGGCGGCAGCGGCAGCGTGAGTTTTCGACGCGAAAAATTCATTCCCAAAGGCGGTCCGGACGGTGGTGACGGCGGTAGCGGCGGTGCGGTCTGGCTGCTCGGTGATTCGGGCCTGAACACCCTGGCCGATTTCCGCCACGCCAGGCATTTTCGGGCGCGCAACGGCCAGCCGGGCAGCGGCCGCCAGCGCACCGGTAAATCAGCCGACGATGTCTTTATCGCCGTGCCGCTGGGCACGATTGTGCGCGCCGCCGAAACCGATGAGCTGATTGGCGAGGTGATCGAGCACGACCAGCGCCTGCTGGTCGCCCACGGCGGGCAGGGCGGCAAGGGCAACATCCACTTCAAGTCCTCGACCAACCGCGCGCCGCGCCAATCTACGCCCGGTACGCCAGGCGAACAGCGCGAGCTGCACCTTGAGCTCAAAGTGTTGGCTGACGTTGGTCTGCTCGGTTTTCCGAACGCCGGCAAATCAACCCTGATCAGTGCGTTGTCGGCCGCCCGGCCGAAGATTGCCGACTACCCCTTTACCACCCTCCATCCCAACCTCGGCGTGGTCAGCCTGGAGCCGGGCCGGAGCTTCGTGATGGCCGATATTCCCGGCCTGATCGAAGGCGCGGCTGAAGGCGCCGGGCTGGGAATTCGCTTTCTCAAGCATCTGCAGCGCACCGGGCTGTTGCTGCACCTGGTTGAAATCGCGCCAATTGACGGCAGTGATCCGGCCGACCAGGTCCGCGCGCTTGAACTCGAACTGGAACGCTTCGATTCGGCACTGGCCGGGCGTGAGCGCTGGCTGGTGCTGACCAAGACGGACCAGCTTGGTGAAGAACTGGCGCGGGATACCGCCGAAGGAATCATCGAGCGGCTTGGCTGGGCGGAACCATGGTTCGCTATTTCCTCGGTGTCGCGCAGCGGGCTTGACCGGCTCAGTGGCACGATAATGCATTATCTGGAAACGCTGGATAGCGAACCGGACGAGGCCGAAGACTGAACCGCTCGCATCGAGCGGGCGTCCAACAGGCTTTAAGTCCGGAGAAATCCCATGTCCAGAGGTCTGATTGCCATCATCTTTGCATCAAGTATTTGGGTGCTGCCGGCAGTGGCGGCCGTTGATGCGGTAACCGTCTTTCCCGATCGTGCCACCGTTACCCGAATCCTGAGCCAGACACTGGAATCCGGCCAGAGTGAGCTGATACTCAGCGATCTCCCCGTTGGCCTGATGCGTGACAGCCTGCGCATCTCCGCCGCCGGCCCGGATGGTCTGCGACTGGGCGCCTACCGTTTCGAAATCGTGCGTGGCAGCGAGCGCGCCAGTGAGCGCGCGCGCGAGCTTGAGCAGCGCCTGCAGGAGCTTGGCGATCAGCGCAGCGCCATCGATGATGAGCTTGCGGCCCGCCAGCTTCAGCTTGCGCTGCTTCGCTCCCTGGCTGAAGGGGCAGGGCAGGGTGACGCGAAACTGGCCCTTGACGCCTGGAACAGCGCCGTGCAAACCGTCGGTCGTGGTGCCCAGGAAGTGCTCTCAGCCCAGCGCCAGCTTCAGCTTGACCAGCGCGGCCTGGATGAGGAGATCGAACGGCTCAGACAGGAGTTGGCCGATCTTGGCCAACAGCAGCGCGACAGCCTGGCCCTGCATTTGGCCTACGCAACTCCAAGCGCCGGACACGCTGAATTCAGCATCGAATACACCCTGAGCGGAGCCGGCTGGCGGCCAGTCTACGAATGGCGCCTGAACACCGAATCCGGCGAGCTGGCGATCACCCAGTTTGCGGAAGTGCGTCAGCGCAGCGGGGAAGACTGGTCCGAGGCCGAGCTGCAGCTTTCCCTGGCGCGACCGGCGGCTGGCGGCCGACTGCCCGAACCCTCACCCTGGTGGGTGGATGTCGTCACCCCTCAGCCGAAACACGCTGCCGAGCGCGCCCGGTATTCGGTGGCCGAAGCTGATGCCGTCATGGCCTCACCGTCGGCGGCCGGTCAGGCCGATTGGCAATCCGCTGAACTGAGCGGCAGCGAATACACCCAGGCCTACCGGGTGCCTGGCCGGGCCAGCGTTGCGGCCAACAATCAGCCGCATCGCTTCCAGCTCGACAACTACGTTATCGACGTCGAATTGACCGCCCGCAGCGTGCCCCGCCAACAGCCGGCGGCCTGGCTTTACGCTGCCGGGACCTGGCAGGGCGATCTGGCCTTGCCACCGGGTTCGGCGACGCTGTACCAGGACAACACTCTGGTTGGCCAGGTGCAATTCCCGGGCGCGGCGCCAGGCACCGAGCTGGCGTCGAGCTTCGGGGTTGATGATCGCATCAGCGTCGACTACGAACTGCAGCGCGATGACCGCGCCACCGAAGGACTGCTGCGTAAATCAACCATCCTCACCCGGCTGCATCGAGTTTCGGTCAGCAACGGGCATACACAGCCGATCGAGCTGACCATTTTGGACAGCATGCCGGTTTCGCGCGATGCGCGCATCGAGGTTGCGCTGAGCAGCGCGGCCACCGCACCGGATCGGCGCGATGTTGATGACCGGCCCGGCGTGCTGGCCTGGGATCGGAAGCTGTCGGCCGGACAGGAGTTGGAGCTCAATATTGGCTACCAGTTGAGCTTCCCCGAAGATTTGCCGGGAGTGATTGGCTGGTAAACGTTTCGCGGAACAATCGCCGAACAACAAAAAGCCGCGCTCAGGGCGCGGCTTTCTTGCTCTGACCTGAAGGCCGTACTGGCCCGATCAGCCCATCGCTCGGACGTGCTGATTAAGACGCGACTTGTGCCGGGCCGCCTTGTTGGCATGCATGATGCCTTTCGATACCGAGCGGTCGATGGCAGGTACTGCCGTTTTATAAGCCGCTTCAGCAGCGGCCCGGTCGCCCGATTCAATGGCGCGCACGACCTGCTTGATTTTGGTACGCACGTGCGAACGCTGCGAGGCGTTGCGCTGCCGATGCTTCTCGGCCTGGCGGGCACGCTTGCGGGCAGATAGGCTATTGGCCACGGTGCAATCTCCTGAAAAATTCGGTCACAGAAAAGTCAAGCCGGCAATTATCAGGTGAACCGCCCCGGGAGTCAAGCGCAGTCAAGTCAAAGATAGGCCTGGAATGGTGGTTCCACTGCGGCCGGCTGATCGCGGACAATAGCCGCAATGGCTCTGATTCGCTCCCTGTTCTCATTCAGTTCGATGACGCTGATATCGCGCGTGCTCGGCTTTGCGCGCGATGTGGTGTTCGCCCGCTGGTTCGGTGCCGGGCCGGCGATGGATGCCTTTGTCTTCGCCTTCCGCATTCCGAATCTGCTGCGTCGCCTGTTTGCTGAAGGCTCGTTTTCGTTCGCCTTCGTGCCGGTGCTCAATGAATACCGCGAGCGCCACAGTCACGCCGAGCTCAAGTCCCTGATCGACGCCACGACCGGCAGTCTGATGGCGGTGCTGCTGGTGATTACCGCGCTGGGCATGCTGATCGCGCCCTGGATCGTGACCGTGTTTGCGCCCGGCTTTCTGGCCGATCCCGTGCAGTTTCAGCTCGCCGCCGATATGCTGCGGATCACCTTTCCCTACCTGCTGTTCATCGCGCTGACCGCGCTGGCCGGCGGCATACTCAACACGCTGGGTCGTTTTGCCCTGCCGGCGCTGACCCCGGCCCTGCTCAATATTTCCCTGATCGTTGCGGCCATTGCATTCAGCCCGATGTTTGCCCAGCCGATCAAGGCCCTGGCCTGGGGCGTGCTGGTTGCCGGCGCGCTGCAGCTTGCCGTACAGCTTCCGGTGCTGGCTCGCCACGAAGTTTTGCCGCGGCCACGCCTGAATTTCCGCCACCCTGGAGTGCGGCGAATCATGAAGCTGATGGTGCCGACCCTGTTCGGCTCATCGGTGGCCCAGATCAGCCTGCTGTTCGACGTTTTCTTTGCCTCGCTGCTGGCGTCCGGCTCGCTGGCCTGGCTGTACTACGGCGATCGCCTGATGGAGTTTCCGCTCGGTCTGTTTGGCGTGGCCCTGTCGGTGGTGATCCTGCCGACGCTGTCGTCGCTGCACGCGCGCAACGGCCACGAGCAGTACCGGGCCACGCTGGACTGGGCGGTCGGCCTGGGTGTGGTGATTGCCGTGCCATCGGCCGTTGGCCTGGCGGTGCTGGCCGAGCCGCTGGTTATTACTCTGTTTCAGCATGGCGCGTTCAGCGCCCACGATGCGGCGATGGCGGCCGCCGCGCTGCTCGCCTACTGCCTGGGCCTGCCCGCATTCATCGGCGTCAAGATTCTCGCTCCGGCGTATTTTGCGCGTCAGGATGTCAAAACGCCGGTCAAGATTGCCATCATTGCGCTTGCGGTCAATATGGTCCTGAACGTGGTGTTCGTGCTGACAATTGTCTGGCATCTGGCGTCGGGCGATTTCAGCGCCGGCCTGCTGTCCACTCTGGCGGCGCATCCGGGAGCGCATGCCGGACTGGCACTGGCATCCAGCGTTTCGGGCTGGCTCAACGCTGCGCTTTTGTGGCGCGGCCTGCGTCGGCAGAATCTGGCACCGCGGCTGCCGTGGAAGCGCGTTGGCCAGGTCGCTGCGGGCACACTGTGCATGGCCGCGCTGGTCTGGTGGTTGAGCCCGGACGTGGCCGGCTGGCTGGAGCGAAGCACGTTTGATCGCGCGCTTTTGCTGGCCGTAGCGGTGCTTGCCGGCGCTGTCGCCTATGCCGTCGTACTGTTGGCCAGCGGGCTTCGTCCCGGTCATCTGGTCCGCCCGGATGGCCCGGAAACCCGGTAGAATCGACCGCTTGCCATGCGACTCCTCCGATCCCTCAATTTCGACCTCGACCTGCCCGGCGCCTGCTCGGTAGCAGTAGGCAATTTCGATGGTCTGCACCGCGGCCACCAGGCCCTGCTGGCCGCGGCCCGCGACGGCGCCGGCCGGCTGACTCCGGCGATGATGTGTTTCGAACCCTTGCCGACCAGCTATTTTCACCCCGAAACCCCGCTGCCGCGCCTGCTCAACCTGCGCGACAAGATTCGCCTGAGCCGCGACTACGGCATGGAGCTGATGTTCATGCTCCGTTTTAACGCTGAGTTTGCCCGCCTGAGCCCCGAGCGCTTTGTGCGCGAAGTGCTGGTGCAGGGCGCGCGTGCCGAGCGCGTGGTCGTTGGTGAGGACTTTCGCTTTGGGTCGCGCGCCGGCGGTAACGTGGCGATGCTCGAAAAACTGGGTCGGCGCTATGGCTTTGAAGTCGAACGCGTGGCGGCCGTCGAAGAAGATGAAGAGCGCGTGTCGTCAACGCGCATCCGCAGCGCCCTGTTTGCCGGCGATCTGGCTTTAGCCGCCGAACTGCTGGGCCGGCCCTACACCATTTCCGGGCGGGTGCGGCGCGGGCGGGCGCTGGGCCGCAGCCTGGGATTTCCGACCGTCAACCTGCGTCCGCCCCTGCCGCCGGCGCTGACCGGGATTGTTGCCGCGCGCGTCACTGGCGGCGGCCTCAAAGCCCATCCGGGCGTGGCCAGCATCGGTCGTCGGCCCACCGTTGGCGGCACCGACTGGCTGCTGGAAGTGCACCTGTTCGATTACGATGGCGAGTTGTATGGTGAGCACCTTGAAGTCGAGTTTGTCGAGTTCATTCGCAACGAAGAGCGCTTCGATGACCTGGAAGCGATGACCCGCCAGATGGAAGACGACGCACTCAAGGCACGCCGCATGCTGCAGATCGAGACTGACGATCAGTCGCCACCCAAGAAACCACAAGCGCCAAACGAAGACTGACAACGTGGACTACAAAAACACCATTAATTTACCGAATACAGCCTTTCCGATGAAGGCTGCGCTGGCTCAGCGCGAACCGGCCATGCTCAAGCAGTGGGAAACCGAAGGGCGCTACGCACGCATTCAGAAGGCGACCGCCGAACGTCCGACCTTTCTGCTCCATGACGGTCCGCCGTATGCCAACGGCGACATCCATATCGGCCATGCGGTCAACAAGGTTCTCAAGGATTTCGTGGTTCGCGCGGCGCTGCTCGACGGCTACCGTGCGCCCTACGTACCGGGCTGGGACTGCCACGGACTGCCCATTGAGCTGCAGGTGGAAAAGAAAGTCGGCAAGGTTGGCCAGAAGGTCGATGCAGCCACCTTTCGCCGGCTGTGCCGCGAATACGCGAGCAAGCAGATCGACCGGCAGTGCGAAGGCTTCAAGCGCCTCGGCGGCCTTGGCGACTG
Organism: uncultured Wenzhouxiangella sp.; assembly: GCA_937876395.1. Lineage (GTDB taxonomy): Bacteria > Pseudomonadota > Gammaproteobacteria > Xanthomonadales > Wenzhouxiangellaceae > Wenzhouxiangella. The sequence goes on from CALEIM010000124.1 coordinate 12,780, forward strand.
GGAGCGACGCTATGCGACCCTGGATTTCAGCTACGAGGCCGACATGCTGCGCGCGCTGGCGAAAATCGTTGAGCGCGGCCACCTCAAGCGCGGCGTCAAGCCGGTCCACTGGTGCTTTGACTGTGGCTCGGCCCTGGCCGAGGCCGAAATCGAATACCAGGACAAGACATCCGATGCCGTCGACGTGCTGTTCACCGCCGTCGATCCGGCCGAACTCGGGCGTCCGTTCGGCCGCGATGACCTGGCCGCCGACGCCGGCATCGTCATCTGGACGACCACGCCGTGGACCTTGCCGGCCAACCAGGCCGTGTGTCTCAACGCCGACCTGGATTACGATCTGCTGCGCGGCCTGCACGATGGCGTAAAACGTGAACTGGTCGTCGCCAGCGAACTGCGCGAGGAATTTTGCCAGCGCATCGGCCTGGAGCAGATGGAAGTGCTGGCCACGGTCAAGGGTGATCGCCTGGAGCACCTGGCCCTCAATCACCCGTTCAACGGCGAGCAGGTGCCGGTGATTCTTGGCGAACACGTCACCACCGAGACCGGCACCGGCGCGGTTCACATCGCTCCGGGCCACGGGTCCGAGGACTACCTCGCCGGACAGCAGAACGGGCTCGGACTTCTCTCCCCGGTCGACGATCTCGGGAAATTCACCGCGGAGGTGGGCGTGGAATCCCTCGTCGGACAGCACGTCCTCGAATCGAACGTCCCCATCATCAAACTGCTCGCGGCCAAGGGAGCGCTCCTCGGCAAAGAGAACTATCTCCACAGCTATCCGCATTGCTGGCGCTCGAAGACGCCCATCATTTTCCGCTCGGTGCCGCAGTTTTTCATTCGCATCGACGCCCTTCGCGAAACCGCTCTGAACGAGATCGACGAAGTGCGCTGGCTGCCCCACTGGGGACGCAACCGCATTTATGGAACGGTCGAATCGCGTCCCGACTGGTGCATTTCGCGTCAGCAATGGTGGGGACATCAGATCCCCGCGTGGTATGACGAAGACGGCCATGTCTACGTGGCGCGCGACGAGGCGGCAAACCTACGAGCGGGCATCACCGCCGTCGTCAAGCGCCTTGAGGACGCCGGATTCACTACCAGCGACAACTGGGGCGCGC
>CALEIM010000125.1 GCA_937876395.1 uncultured Wenzhouxiangella sp.
GAGTGCGGTTTGCCGAAGCCAAGAAGCGCTTGTCCGGAAACCGTCCGCGCGTGTCTCCGACGGTCCATATTTCCGCCTCCACCATCACTTCGATACGGCCCATGCATCCGGAAATACATTAAAGCCGCTCACGGATGCGCCGCCAGTACAGCCCGGCCAGGCCTAAGCGGGAGCCGTCTGGAAAGCGCTGGCGCATATGGGCCGGTGGTGGGAACAGCGATTGGCGAACACGGCGGAATTTGCAGCCCAGGCTCGGTTCGCAGTTCACGGCAAACCACAGGGCGGCGAGACGATGCTTGTGCAGGTTGATCAGGCGACTGGGCCGACGACCGCGACCTGCGGCATCCAGCACACCAAGCTGTTGATCATCTATCGGCGTGGCGAACTGTTCCCGGCTCAGACGCAGGCTTTCGCCGAGCAGGCCGGCCAGGCCGCGCTCGGTGGCCAGGTCGCAAACCTGCTGGCGTTCGGCTGCATTCATGGCGCGCCACAGCAGATCCTTGTCAAGCAGCCACAGCAGCGGAAAGCGCTCGGCGTAGAGGCGATCGAACCAGTGCATGCTGGCATTCAAGAGCGTGTGAACATTGCTTTGCCCGCGCGCGCCGGCGTCGAGACCGGGCAGGGCGATGGCGTCGGCCCACTGTTCATCAAAGCTCAGGCGATTGCGCAGGCAGGGATGGTTGCGCAGTTTCCAGTGCAGGTCGACCATGGCCCGCCCGCCGGGATAATCGCCAATCCAGGCTTCCTGCTCCATCGGCGTGCCGCCGGCAACGGCGTGCAACGGACGGTAGCCGAGCTGGCCGAGCAGATCGCGCGCGGCAGCGACATTTTCTGCTGCCACCAGCAGATCCATATCACTGCGCGGTCGCTGGGCCGGATGCCGGTAAACCGTCCAGGCCAGGCGCAGACCCTTGAGCGCCAGCGTCGGCACTCCGGCGTTGGCAAGGCCGGCAATGACCCGCTTTTCTTCTGCCAATGTGGCATCAGAAACAACCGGTCGGCGCTCGTTGAGGCTATTTGCCAGCGCATGAACTTCAGCGCCGATCAGGCCGCGCTCGACGAGCAGGTCTGTGGATCCGATCAGGCGGTGGCGCTTGAGCCAGCGAAGCTGTTCGCCGGCGTCGCGGCCGCTACTCAGAGTTAGCGAATAAACCACAGCAGAAACCGGCCCAGAATCGCGCCGGCCAGGGCGCCGAGGCCACCGGCGAGAATGTCGATTGCTAAAAATGAGCGGTCGGGAATGAAGATTTGCGCGATTTCAATCAGCAGGCCCAGCCCGGCCAGAACCGCGGCAATGATCAGGGTCTTGCGCCAGTCGGCGCCGGTGGCCAGCACCAGCAACAAACCGAGCACGCCGTAGGCAATCAGATGCTTGACCGCCGGCGCAAGATCAATTGGGACAATCAGCACGCCGCCGGGCAACAGAGAACCCAGCAGGATGGCGACGATAACCACAGCCGCTGCCAGCCAGCGAGCATGGCTGGCACGATTTGGAGACTTTGGCTCGACATCATTCATGGCAAAAGTATAGCGATTGGGAGGGTGGTCTGGTTGGACCATGAAAACATGCATGCGTTGACAGAAATGATCACGACGCGACGTTTTTTGTCAGGCGGCGCGCACGGTTTTTAGCGATGGGTTAGAGACAGGGCGAGCGGGGCAGGGGCCTCCCGATGCCGTCAATACAGGGGCGATGCGGTTGTGAATGGCCTATGCAGCTCTGTTGGAAACCGAAGTGGCATAGCAATTGCATCTTTGAATTCGATTATCAATGTGTCAATCGTTCAAATCGATATTTCATAGGGGTGTATTTGCAATGAGTCCAAAAGCTAAATTCCTGCGGAAGGTGGCCGTCGAAATTGAAGTGGCTGAAACAGTAGCGGACGCTTTGCCCGATAACGGTCGTGCGCAAGCGCTTCGGGAACTCCGCCAAAGTCTGGAGTGTTTTCCCGAAGATCACGCCTTTTTCAGGATGTGGCAAAAACCGGGGTCAATCAGGGTTTGATTCCAAAGCCGGTCTGCGTGGCGTCTGAAAGGGCTTAGAGCTCGACGCCATCAGGCCCGCAGCGTGTCCCGATTGGCCTGAAACCATTGCCAGGTCTGCTCAAGCCCGTCTTGAAGACTGATGGACGGCTGCCAGCCGAGGCCTTTCAGCCGCGAAATATCGAGCAGCTTGCGCGGCGTGCCATCGGGTTTTGACGGGTCGGTGCGGATTTCGCCGGCAAAGCCGACCACCTCGGCAATCAGGCGCGCCAGTTCCAGGATGGGTATGTCCATGCCCATACCGACGTTGACGAAAGATTCATCGGAATAGCGATCCATCAAAAACAGGCAGGCATCGGCCAGATCATCGACGTGCAGAAACTCGCGGCGCGGCGTACCAGTACCCCAGATCACCACTTCATCACGATTCTCCTGCCGGGCCTCGTCGAGGCGCCGGATCAGCGCGGGCAGAACGTGTGAGTTTTCAGGGTGAAAGTTATCGCCCGGGCCGTAAAGATTGGTCGGCATCAGGCTGATGGCGTCAAAGCCGTACTGACGCCGATAGGCCTGGCAGAGTTTGATGCCGGCAATCTTGGCCACCGCATACCACTCATTGGTTGGCTCCAGCGGGCCGGTGAGCAGGTGCTCTTCGCGCATAGGCTGCGGCGCTTCGCGCGGATAGATGCACGACGAACCCAAAAACAGCAGCTTTTTCGCGCCGTGCTTCCAGGCCGAGTGAATCACGTTGTTCTGGATGACCAGGTTGTCGTGCAGAAACTCGGCCGGGTAGCTGGAGTTGGCCTGAATGCCGCCCACCCGGGCCGCGGCCATGAACACATATTCCGGCTGTTGCGCAGCAAACCAGTGATCGACCGCTGCCTGATCGGTCAGATCCAGTTCTGCGCGCGGCGGTGCCAACACCTTAGCGAAATCAGCCTGAGCCAACGCCCGGCAGATTGCGCTGCCGACCATACCCTGACCACCGGCCACAAAAATGCGGCTGTCCTGCTTCATCTGCTGTACCCCGTTACTATTCCGAGCGGTCATCCGCCGGGTTATAACTCTTGGCAAGGACGCTGCCATTGCCGGCGAGCCCAGGCAGTTCGTCGGCCACGTCGGGCCGACCTACGGTTCGGGAGCAGTAGGTCGGGGCGACGTCCCCGACGGTCCATGCTTATCATGCAGAACTTGACCCAGGCATTTGAGCACTGCCCATGAAACGCCAGGAGATTGATTTTCCAGCCGAGCACCAGGCGCTGCGTGATGATGTCAGTCTGCTCGGCGGCATGATTGGCGAGCTGCTGGTCGAGCAGTGTGGGCAAGCGCTGTTCGAGCGCGTTGAGGCGGCCCGTCTGGCGGCGATTGCCCGGCGCGCAGGAGAGGATGACGGCGCGGCACTCGGCGAGCTGTGCCGGGTTGATGACGCGGTGGAAGCAGCGGCTTTCGTACGCGCCTTCACCGCCTGGTTCCGGATGGTCAATCTGGCCGAGCAGGTGCATCGCATCCGCCGTCGGCGTGAATACATGGCGGACGGGGAGGGCGTTCAGCCCGACTCGCTGGCCGATGTTTTTGCAGCTCTGGCTTCAGAAGGGCACTCCTGGCCGGCGCTGCGTGAAACCCTGGACGAGTTGCTGGTCGAGCCGGTCTTTACCGCGCACCCCACGGAAGCCACGCGCCGTTCCATCCTTGAGAAAGAGCAGCGCATGGCGCGTTATCTGGTCGAGCGCCTTGACCCCGGATTACCGATCAGCGTCGCCCGGCGCCTGATCGACCGGGTGCGCATGGAGCAGACCATTGCATGGCAGACCGCCGAGCAGCCGCACGAGCGCCCGAGCGTGGCCGACGAGGCCGAACACGCGCACTACTATCTGGCCAATGTGCTGTATCGCGTCGCTCCGGTGCTGCATGAAAATCTGGCCGAGGCGGCCAGCCGGGCCTGGGGCGTGGACCTGTGGCCCGGCGATCTGCCGTCGGTGCTGCGGTTTGCTTCCTGGGTGGGCGGCGATATGGACGGCAATCCTGCCGTCAGCGGCCAGACCGTGGTCGAAACCCTGAGCGAGCAGCGGCGTCAGGTGATTGGCAACTACCGCCAGGAAGTACAGCGCCTCAATCGTCTCCTCAGCCAGACCGGAGGCCGTGTTGCAGTCAGCGCCGCCCTGACCGAGCGGATTGCCGACTATCGCCGGCGCCTGCCGCAGATTGCCGAGGATATCCCGGCCCGCCATGCCGACATGCCCTACCGCGTGCTGCTGTATCTGATCGAGGCGCGCCTGGCTGAGAGCCTGAGTGACGGTGAAAACGGCTATCGGCAGGTTGCTGAGTTCGCCGCCGATCTGAACTGTATTGCCGACAGCCTGAAAGCCAACCGCGGGCAGCGCGCCGGTCTGTATCCGCTCGGCCGTTTGCATCGGCGTGTGGATATTTTCGGCTTTCATCTGGCCGCACTCGATCTGCGCGTTGACTCAGGGGATTTGCACGCCGCCGTCGCCGAGCTGTTGGATGATGCCGACTGGCCTGAGCGCAAACCGGCCGAGCGCCTGCAGTATCTGCGCGATGCCTTGCAGCGTTCGGCAATTCCTGAACTGGACAGTCACCTATCCAATCCCAGGCCCAGCCACCCGGTCATCGGCCTGCTGGCGGCTGCCGCCCGGGCGCACGAGCAGTTTGGCGAGCGTTCAATCAGCACTCTGATCATTTCAATGAGCCGCAGCGCCGACGACATTCTGGCCGCCTGGTTCATGGCTCGCGCGGCCGGGGTGGACGCGGACGGCCTGGATATCGTGCCGCTGTTTGAAACCGTCGATGACTTGAAAGCGGCCGAACACGTCATGGCCGGGCTGCTGGATTTTGCGCCCTGGCGCGCGCTGCTCGCCGCACGCGGCAATCGCCAGACGATCATGCTCGGCTACTCCGATTCCAGCAAGGACGGCGGCATGGCCGCCTCACGCTGGGCACTGCACGATGCCCAGCACAAACTGCTTGGCCTGTTCAGGCAGCACGACATCAAGCTGAGTTTCTTTCACGGCCGCGGCGGCACCGTAGGCCGAGGAGGCAGCAAGACACCGCGCGCCGTTCTGGCCGCCCCGGCCGGATCAGTGGCCGGTCGCCTGCGCATGACCGAGCAGGGCGAAGTCATTCACCGTAAATACGGTCTGCGCCCGATTGCCGTGCGCAACCTTGAACAAAGTGTTGGGGCCGTTATCAGGGCCGGAATTTCTGAAGAAAAAGTCGAGCAGCCCTCCTGGCAGCGGGCGATGGGCCGACTCGCCGATCTGTCGCGCGATGCCTACCGCGAGCTGGTTTACGCCGGGAAAGATTTCGACGGCTATTTCCGCCTGGCCACACCGATTGACGTGATTGAGCGAATGCGCATCGGTTCCCGCCCGGCATCGCGGTCCGGTGCGGTCGGCATAACAGGTTTGCGCGCCATCCCCTGGGTGTTTGCCTGGGGGCAATCTCGCCAGAACCTGCCCGGCTGGTTCGGCCTGGGCTCCGGGCTGGAGCGCCTGGTCGACGAAATCGGCCTGCAGTCCGCCGAGAGAATGGAGCGAGACTGGCTGTTTTTCTCCAACTTGCTCGATGACGCCGAAATGGCCATGGCCAAAGCCGATATCGGCATCGGCCAGCTGTACGCTTCACTGGCCGGCGGTCTGGGTGAGCGCTTCTTTCCAATCATCGAAGCCGAGTTTGCGCGCACCCGCAGCATGATCTGCCAAATCAAGGGTCAGAACGAACTGCTCGACGGCGATCCCACCCTCAAACGCTCCATCCTGCTGCGCAACCCCTACGTAGATCCAATGAGCTTCAGTCAAGTCGACCTGCTGCGCCGCTGGCGCGCCGACGACCGCCGCGACGAGGCCCTGGCAGAAGCTCTGATCGAAAGCGTCCACGGCATCTCTCAGGGGCTGCAGAACACCGGCTGATCTCGACACTCAACCCCTCACCCACGCCCACGACACGCCGCTGAAACCTGACATGCCAGACCCGAAAACGGTATAATCTGCCGCCTTCCGGCGCCGGTGTAGCTCAGTTGGTAGAGCACCGCATTCGTAATGCGTAGGTCGGGAGTTCGAATCTCTCCACCGGCACCAGTTTTCCAGCCAGCCCCATATTTTCTGTAGGAACCTCACTTGGCGCGCCCAATTCGAACTCCCGACGGATAACAATTTCAGTTCGAACCGAGCCGCAGGCGAGCTCGCTGGCGCGCAGCGACAGCCCGCAGGGCAAGGCCGCGCCAGCGGCCGCAGCAATCTCTCCACCGGCACCAGTTTTCCAGCCAGCCCCATATTTTCTGTAGGAACCTCACTTGGCGCGCCCAATTCGAACTCCCGACGGATAACAATTTCAGTTCGAACCGAGCCGCAGGCGAGCTCGCTGGCGCGCAGCGACAGCCCGCAGGGCAAGGCCGCGCCAGCGGCCGCAGCAATCTCTCCACCGGCACCAGTTTTCCCCTATAGTATCAGCGCTTTATAGCGGCCCGGGGCACCTCCGGGCCTTGCGAGTGTACGGGCAGTAAGTACGGGAATGGCATTTTTCGGGCGTTTTTCGTGGTGTGAAACGAATCACATAGCAATTGTGATACTCTTCAAAGATTGCAATCTGCTGTAAAACATTGGGCGATGCATGTTTAAAAATCTCGCAAACTTTCTCGGACTCCGTAAACGCCAAAGTATCTTCGTTCGCTGTTGCTGGGACGAAGAGGCTGGCGTGTGGTATGTGGCTGAATCATCTATTGATGGATTGGCCGCAGATGCCGAATCTATCGATCAGCTGCTCTGCAAGATCAGGCCAATGATTGCTGACTTGATTGAAGATCAGCGAAACGACGAAGGCTCGTCTAACGATGGTGCCGGATCAATTCCGTTCGACTTGCTAGTGAATGGCGGCTCGAGGGGGCAGCTCCATCACTGCTGATTTGGTCAGGGTCCGGCTGGGGGGTCTGTGGATTCGTTTACTCCGAAACTAAAAAAGCTTCTCAAGGATTTTGGATGCGTGTTCCACAGGCAAGGGACCGGAGACCACGAAATCTGGAGAAATCCCGCCAACGGTAAAAAAACGACTGTGGATAACTGTATCAAGTCGAGGCACACTGCGAACCGTGTGCTTAATCAGCTTGGGTTTGATAAGCAGTTCTAACGGGTTTCGCCCGCGTTTCGTTCAATTCGTAATGCGTAGGTTAGGAGTTCGAACCGAGCCGCAGGCGAGCTCGCTGGCGCGCAGGGCAAGGCCGCGCCAGCGGCCACAGCAACCTCTCCACCGGCACCAAGTTTCCCCCGCAATATCAGCGCTTTATAGCGGACCCGTACCTCCGGGCCTTGCGGGTGTTCGGGTGGTAAATGCAGGGAAAGTGCAGGAATGGTGTTCCAAGTGACCCGCAAAGCTCGGACTTAACGGCTTGGGCCTTTTTTCTTGGGGTGGCTTGGGTGCGGGATAATTGCGGGTGGTCGCCATCCCGCAATTCTGTTTTCGCTGGCAGTCTGGATGCGGACGGACACAAAAAACCCGACGCAGTGGCTGCCTGCCCGTTTCATCTAGGTTGCCCCCCTTGGAAATAGCCTACTAATGGGTTCGTTGGTCAATGACCATGAGTGCCCTTTCCAGTACCTCATCTCGGCCTTCTTTGAACCCCTCAGGAGTGGGCAGGACTCGGATGTCGGGTTCGATGCCGCGGCCATGAAAAGGTTGTCCGTCGGGGCCGAGAACGCGCATACCAGTGTAAAGGACGGTGAACCCACCCGGCAGCATAAGCGGAAGAACGTTTCCATTCGCCCCGGCGGTATTCGAGCCAACAATGGGCCCGAGCTGGTGGTACTTGACAACCCCCAGCACCGATTCTGCATAACTGATGGCGCGCTGATCGGTCAGGAATACCGTGGGTGCCTCGATCCGTGGCTCCTTAGGCTCCACGCCCCATTCGAAAGTGCTTGCGGTGATCAAAGCTCCGTTGGGTGTACGAGGTGCCAGCACGTTCATCCAGCCGGTGAAGTCGTCCTTCTTGTCCAGCAGATGGCCAAGCATCGTCAAACCTGCCGAGCCGGGGTACCCGCGCAAGTCAAAGACCACGCCGCGAGCGTTAAGCAAGCTAGGCAGGAGCTCGGCCCACTGCTCATCGTTCAGACCTCTTAAATCGACGTAGGCGATGCCGTCCGGCATGATCGGAGCATGGCCGCGACCGTTTGGCTCCAACTGCTGGTCACGTTCAAACTGCAGGCTAACTTCGAACATTCGACCGTTGCGTTCAAGCTGAAAGCTGCGGCGGCTACCGGGAGCGCCCAAGAGCATGGTCTGGATGGCACGGTGGGTGCGCCATTGAGGAGAGCCGCTGTGAAGCGCCCTGGTTTGTTCCATCCAATCTTCTATTGGTATGCCTTCAACCGCTACTATACGGTCACCGACAGTGGTCTCAACGTTGCTGCTATCCCTCCCGGTGATGACCAGGTTTCCACCAAGCTGCAAAACTGAAATGGGAAGCCAGGCCAAATTTTCCTCCTGGCCAGGGTTGGTTTCATAAACTCTGGCGTGGCCATCCTCGACTTCCGCCATGAGCCGCTGGAGAAGCTGCTGGTGGTCGTCTCGATCTTCGACCGATTCAGCCTGCTCGAGCGCTCGCGCCAACGCGTCGAGCCAGCCGTCCAACTTGTCTCGATAGGGATAGAAATGCTGCATCACGGGCCAAACCGTCGCTACGTCCAGCCGGGCCTGTTCCGCGGCCGTTAGTTTATCCACTTCAATCGGGGGGAATCGGTCGACGAGTCGCTCACGTGCGGTTGCATCCAGTCCGGCCTGCGCTCGGCATAATGCGATAGGCACTTGCAGCTTCGAGCCATCGATCAGCTCAAGTGTCCAGCTTGTTGGTGCCTGATCCACTTGGTCCACAATCTGTTGGCTTGGCTGATATGCCTCTGTTTCTACAGTGACGGAAACCTCCAATCCCTCACTGGTTTGACTGCTTTGAAGCTCGTACTCACCGACAGCCGGCGTGAACCTCCATTGATCTGACGGGGGCAGAAGTGATTCACCAATTGGTTTTTTGGCAGTTTGATCATAGACTTGCAGTTTCACGCGACGGAATTGGGCAGATACATCACCATAAACGATCATGCCCATGAGAATCGCTTCTGCTTGATTTTCAACCGAAACGATCAGTCCGCGCGAAGTCCAGTCCACGCTATTGAACCGGCGTTCATCCATGTTGTAGAACGCCAATCTCTTTCCGTCCTCATCATCGACGCGAATCCAGAATGCGGCATCGCCACCACCGGGCACTCGTGCCTCGCCTTCGAACAGAAGCTGTTTACCACGAAAATCAGCCGCATCGATCCTCATGGCCACAACGGCGTAAGCGCGAGAATTGATCTGCTGCTCGTGTATTCCAGTACGCTGACTCGAATACGGACTTTGTCGACCCGGGCCTGGCGTCGCACCGAGACCTTCGTGGATCCAGCGAATCGGGCGTTCCGAAGTAGTGCATTCCAATATTGAAGGCTGGTCGGCGGGGTTGTGCGTAATGCCCGAACCGATGGCGCCGAGCATTCGGGCCAGTGATGCGGAGAACTCGGCATCGTCACCAGGGTGCAAGGCCAACTCGAAACCGTCGTGCAGCACGCGGTTCCATTCAACAGCGGTAACCGCCTCATGTGGATGAAAGTAGCGAATCACACCGACGGCTTCAGTGACTTGAACCAGCCGGGCTCGATTAAGAACTTTCTCATCGGTGGAATCCCCGAACGCACCATTTAATGGTGCCATCAATAACACTAGGGTAATCTGAATCAGTCTGCACTGCAAAAAGCGAAACATACTTAACTCCTAAAGATCAGACAATCTAAAAAACCAACCGTGAACCGCCCCGGGTTTCGCGGAGGCTCGTTGGTTTAAGTCAGGCTGCGATTGCGGCCTGACTGTCTAACTGCCGGTAGTAGCTTGCCTCAATTTCTGCCGGCGGGATATACCCCAGCGGTTCCATCAGCCGCTGATGATTGAACCAGGATACCCATTCAAGCGTGGCCAGCTCTACAGATTCCATGGTTTGAAGTGGACCCCATAGACACCATCCAGAAACAGCATGTGAAAGTGAATATTCAGGTTCAGGGCCGAGCCGAATCGTTGGATCAGGGTGACCGCGCCGGTTCGGGCCGATTGCTGCGTGTAACCGGCCTGCTTGATCAGGTGTGCAGCAATCGCCCGATAGACGATGCCGAGCACCTGTCCAATCAACGCCGGATGCGTGGCCAGCAGAAACCGCAACGGAAATGGAAAGCTCAATACCCATTGACGAATCGGCCGCTCGGGCAACACCTGGTCGACCAGCCAGGCCGCGCCGTCGGCCATGCGGAGCGCCCCGCAGCTGGGGCAAAAGCCACGACGCTTGCAGCTGAACGCCAGCAGGTGTTCGGCGTGGCAGGTGTCGCAGCGCAGGCGTAGAAAGCCGTGCTCGAGACGACCGCATTGCAGGTAGGCATCGAATGCCTGGCGCACATAGCCGGGCAAATGCTTGCCGGATTCGGCCAGGTGTTTGACGAAGGCAGGATAATGCCGTTCGACGATCTGGTAGAGCAGCGTTTGCTCGGGGCGGTGGCGCTGGTAGCTCTGGGGCGGTTGGCCCGTAGGGCGAGAAACTCCAGAGTGGAGCCTTCGCGCGCGGCCAGCGTTCGGATCTGCGGCGACCGTTTTTGTCGCTGCTTGAGGAGACATGTGCAACCCTGATAAACTGTACGTTCATACGGTTTATCAGGACTTTCTGCGCTCCTACGCTACCGTCGACCCTCAGGCCGACGCTGGCTGCATGGCACGCCTCAAAGAGGTCTCGTCGAGTTTGCTCTGGCGAATAATTGACTGCGGCTTGCCGGTCTTCAGTTCCTTGTGAAGAGGAACAGGCACAGTGACGGTTGAGCTGCCGGGCATGTGGAGTTCGCCGACGAATGGCTCGTCATCGTCGAGACCATTGAATCACTGCTGGCGGTGGACTGACGACCTGATTGACTCAGGTGCCTCAAGCCGGACCGCTTCTCATTCGAACCGATCATGGAGGATGGTGTCCATTCCGCTTCCTTGAAGGGTGAACACGTGCGGACCTTCAGGAGCGTCTGACTGCACCTCGATCAGGAAGGTTTCAGTGCCGGGTTCCATCGGTGAGAACTGAAACTCCAGCGTGCAGCTGGAACCGGCGGCAAGAGTGAACGGCGGTGTATCGCAATTACCGCCGCTTTGTGAAAACACAGAATCCGACGGCAACAAGAATTCGTCGATGGAGAGCGAAAGATCGCTGGTGTTGGTAATCATGATGCTTCTTGTCTCACTGCTGTGGCCAACACCGACTGCGCCAAAATCCAACGGATTCGGCGCAAAAACGAGTGATGACTCAGTGATTTCATAGGCGA
>CALEIM010000126.1 GCA_937876395.1 uncultured Wenzhouxiangella sp.
GTCCGGCGGCATCCACGCCGGCCAGATGCACCAGCTGCTGCACTACCTCGGCGAGGACGTGATCCTGCAGTTCGGCGGCGGCGCGGGTGCGGTTGCCGCTGGCTCATCGATGACAGTGGCACCAGGCGTGGTCTCCGTACCTGGCGTCCAGTTCATGAAGACCAGCAAGGCGATGACAACGGCAGCAGCGATGACGCCAATCAGCCGCTGGTGGAAGTTCCAGTTACGATGAATTTGACCACGCTGGCGCTTGATGATCTGAAACAGGTCTATGACGGCACTCCAAAGTCAGTCACCGTGATCGCCGAGCCGGCCGATATGGATGTGACCGTGACCTACGATGGTGGCACCGTGCTGCCAGTCATGGCTGGTGCCTACACTGTGCAGGCCACGATTGATGACGCGGGTTACACCGGTACGGTCAGCGACACACTGGTCATCGAGCCGGCCAGTCAGGCGATCAATTTTGCACCCATCAGTGATACGCCGGTCGATGCTGCGCCGCTCGCGCTCTACGCAGTGGCAGGTTCTGGCTTGCCGGTCAGCTTCAGCCTGATTTCCGGCCCGGCGACCCTCAGCGGCAATGCCGTGACTCTGAACGGAACACTGGGCGAGATCGTTATCGAGGCAAGTCAGCCCGGCAACGCCAACTGGAATCCGGCTACGCCCGTTCAGCAGAACTTCATGGTGACCGAAGGCAGCCCCGCAAGCATCAACGCGGTCAGCGCCACGACCGTCTTCGGTCAGGCTGGCGAGCCTGTGGCGGGCAATGATCTGCCCACAGTCCGGGTTGCCGACAGCATGGATAATGCAGTTTCGGGTGTAACCGTCAGCTTCTCGATCAGCTCCGGCAATGGCAGCCTCAGCGGCAGCACCCAGGTCACTGACAACAGCGGCCTGGCCCAGCTCGGCGGCTGGGTTTTGGGCAATACTCCGACCCAAACGGTGGAGGCAAGCGCTCCGGGGCTGAACGGCAATCCGGTGCTGTTTACAGCCAATGCCGAGGCAGATCACGAGTTTGCGATCACCATTGACGATAACCGCAGCAGCATTGAAGCCGGTGAGCGCAACACCTACATCATCGTAGTCAGCAACGTAGGCAGCAGTGACGCCGATGGCGCCGAAGTGACCGTCGAGCTGCCACCCGAACTTGACCCCCACTCGTCTGCCTGGCATTGCATGCCGTCGCCTGGTAATACCTGTGGCGGGCCGGGCAGCGGCAGCCTTGTTGACACCGTTGATTTGGCAGCCGGCGCTTCCATCACCTACATGCTTGAGGCTGACATAAACCACGGACCTGGGCGATTGATTGAGCTGGTGGCCACAATCGAATTGGGCACCAGCTCGGCGTCGGATAGCGATACGACCACGCTGGTGATCTCCGAGGATGCGATCTTCGATGATCGCTTCGCGCACATCAGTGAGGACGGAATCAGGCTTGCCACTGCCCTGGATGACAAGCGCCTGCTTCGAATCGTTTCTCCATCGGGCTTGTTGATGGGGCGCTCGCACTAGCTGCTGGTTCGGATCAAATCACCTCAACCACGCGGAATTCCGCCAAAAAACGCCGGCCCAAAAGCCGGCGTTTTTTGTTCTATACCAGCAGAATCCCATGAACGATTTTCAATTCCATGGATTTCAACCCGGCTCAGCGGCCACAAAGCCCTGCCGATGCTGGCCAGTACCGGGGCCAGGCAACGGCCCAGTCCGTTAGACTAGGGCTCTTGATCCAAACGTTCAGGAGTCCACCATGAAATCCATTGCCGCCGTGGCCCTGGAGGCCAAAAAGCTGGAACTGGTTGAAATCGATGTGGCCGGGCCGCGCGCGGGCGAAGTGCTGGTGGAAATCGTGGCCACCAGCGTTTGTCATACTGACGCCTATACCCTGTCGGGGGCTGATCCGGAGGGGTTGTTTCCGGTAGTTCTCGGACACGAAGGTGCGGGTATCGTGCGCGAAGTCGGGGCTGGTGTGACCAGCGTTCGGCCGGGTGATCATGTCATTCCGCTCTACACTGCCGAATGCGGAAAATGCAAATTCTGCACTTCGGGCAAGACCAATCTGTGCGGAGCGGTGCGCGCCACTCAGGGCCAGGGCGTGATGCCTGACGGCAGTTCACGCTTTTCGCTGGATGGCAAACCGCTGCATCACTACATGGGCACATCCACGTTCAGCCAGTACACGGTGCTGCCGGAAGTGTCGCTGGCGGTGGTCTCGAAGCAGGCGCCGCTGGACAAGATCTGCCTGCTTGGCTGCGGCGTGACGACCGGCATCGGCGCGGTGCTGAACACGGCAAAGGTCGAGGCCGGTTCGACAGTGGCGGTCTTTGGCCTCGGCGCGATTGGTCTGGCCGTAATCCAGGGCGCGGTGATGGCCGGTGCTGAGCGCATTATTGCCATCGACGTCAACCCCGACAAATTCGAGCTGGCGCGTCAGTTCGGCGCAACTGATGTGGTCAATCCCAAGGATTACGACGATCCGGTTCAGCAGGTGATTGTCGATCTGACCGATGGCGGGGTGGATTATTCCTTCGAATGCATCGGCAATGTCAACGTCATGCGCTCTGCACTGGAGTGCTGCCACAAGGGCTGGGGCGAGTCGGTGATTATCGGCGTGGCCGGGGCTGGCGAGGAGATTTCCACGCGGCCATTTCAACTGGTCACCGGCCGGGTCTGGAAGGGCTCGGCCTTCGGCGGCGTCAAGGGCCGCAGCGAGCTGCCAGGCTACGTCGAACGCTACATGAACGGCGAAATCCGGATTGACGAGTTCATCACCCACGAGCTGCCGTTCGAGAAAATCAATGAAGCCTTTGATCTGCTGCATGCCGGTCAGAGCATTCGCACTGTGCTGCACTACGGGAGCCAATCATGAGTCTTGAAAAAATCGCCAGTAATCGGAGCTTTGGCGGCCAGCACATTCGCTATCAGCATCGCTCGGAAGTACTTGACTGCGACATGATCTTCGCCGTCTACCTGCCACCGGCCGCCACGGCCGGGCCCGTGCCGGTGCTGTGGTGGCTTTCGGGCCTGACCTGCACGGATGAAAACTTCATGCAAAAAGCCGGCGCGCACAAACTGGCCAGCGAGCTGGGTATTGCCATCATCTGCCCCGACACCAGCCCACGCGGCACCGATCTGCCCGGCGAACACGAGAGTTATGACTTCGGCTCCGGTGCCGGCTTCTATATCAATGCCACCCAATCGCCGTGGTCTGAGCACTACCGCATGTATGACTACGTGGTCGATGAGCTGCCGGCCCTGGTTGGCCGTGAACTGCCGATTGACCTGCGCCACCAGGCCATCAGCGGCCACTCCATGGGCGGCCATGGTGCGCTGATCTGCGCGCTGAAAAATCCCGATCACTATCGCTCGGTATCGGCCTTTGCCCCGATTGCCAACCCAACCGAATGCGACTGGGGCAAAAAGGCCTTCAGCGGCTATCTTGGCGAAGAGAACCGTGAAACCTGGAAAGCCTGGGATGCCAGCGAGCTGATTCGCGCCCACGGCAGCGGTCTCGAACTGCTGGTAGACCAGGGCGAGGCTGACGATTTCCTGGCCCAGGGCCAGCTTCGACCCGAGGCGCTGGAATCAGCCTGCGCCGAACGCGGGGTAAAGCTGAACCTGCGCATGCAGCCCGGCTACGACCACTCCTACTTTTTTATCGCCAGCTTCATCGACGACCATCTGCGGCATCACGCCAAGGCGATGAAGGTATAGGCATTTGGTGGGCTGGAGCTTTTACCGTCGGCCACGTCGGGCCGACCTACGGATCATGAACGGTAGTTCGGGCCGACCTACGGATCATGAACGGTTCGGGCCGACCTACGGATCGTGAACGGTGGTTCGGGCCGACTTACGGATCGTGAACGGTAGGTCGGCCCGACGTGGCCGACGGGCGTTGGTGGTTCAATCGCTCACTCTCGACAATGGCCAGGATACATGCACGCCGTGCATAAATTCAGCGTCTCGGAACGCTGATTGTGCCGTCAACCTGCGAATGCTTGACCGAACCGCTGCCCTTGGAGCGCACGGTCAGATCACCGCGGACATTTTCGACTTCCAGGTCGCCCGATCCGATGGTGCCAACCGTGACGTTGCCGCCGATATTTTTGAGATCAGCATCGCCTGAACCGATCGAGCCAATCTCGACATCGCCACCGGCTCCGTCAAGGTCAAAGTCACCCGAACCGATGCTGCCAACCGATACCGCACCGCGCACCCGGTCGGCTTCGACATCACCCGAGCCAATCGAGCCGATATGCAGTTGGCCGACGTCGCGGACTTCGACATCTCCCGAGCCGACCACCACCGCAGTCTGGCCATTCACATTCTCAACGTCAGCGTCCCCCGAACCAACCACCAGATCCAGGCTGCTGACGCCTGCAACCCAGGCATCACCTGAGCCCACCGCCAGCTCGACCATGACATCATCCGGCACGTCGGCTGACAGAATCAGGCGCGCATAGCGGCTGCCAAAAAAGCTGCTCGACAGGCGACCTTCGCGCTCGGCCCGCACAATCAGTCGATCACCGGACCGCTCCTGACTCAAAACCAGACGCTCAAGATATTCCTCGTGCGATGCACAAGCGCGGCCCCGGATCACACCATCGGCATCCGATGCACCCTGAAGGCGAAGCTTGTGTGGACCGATTTCGAACACCAGCGTTTCAACACCGGAAAAATCAAGCTCAAGCGAGCGCGCTTCGGAGTACTTGCAGGAATCGTCGTCGGCCAGAGCAAAGGCGGGCAGCAACATGGCTGCAAAAAGTAGTGTGCGCATGTTCATCGTCGTGCCTCTTTGGAGCGTAGATGGAAGCACCATTCTGCCACCGGGAGTGAGCGGGATGAAGTGCCGGTAGTCATGTCATCCCTGCCGCAGGCGACCTGCGGCGAACTCGCCATCGCCAACCCTTTCACGGATTGACGAATACGGCGACGTCCCGGGTTCCGATCTGAAATTCCCGCTAATAGGCCATGAATCGGTCGCGGAACACACGATCTGACCCGCTTTGGAACTCCCAGGCTCCTGCATCGCAAAGATTCACGTCCCCGCCCGGCCGGGGTGCCCGCCGCTGATCGCTGCTAATGCCGTGGTCGTGCAGGCAGTTGCCAGCCGCGTTGATTGCCACGCTGTCGGGTGCCAGGGAATGCGTCCGCGTGTAACCGCCGTGATCTGCCAGCGGTCCAAGGCCAATCAGCTCCGCTGCGGTAGCCGTTCCGGTGCAGCTCGAATGAGTGCTTAACGTCCCGACCGAAACCACATCGGTACCGGCCCAAAAGTGACAGGCGACGCTGCTCGCATCTGCCTGGACAATCAGTGAATTGTGCATCGTCACGCTTGAGGGCCCAAGGCCCCCATCCACCACACTGATGCCGATCTCGCCGGCACTGCTTTCATTGAAGGCGATGGTTGAGTGCACCAGGGTGAGATCCGAGGCGGCCACCCGCAATGCCGCGTTCGGCCCCGGACTGCTGTTACCCGATATAGTGCTGTTGAGCATGCTCAAAGTACTGTTCAGCAGATAGACAGCATTTCCTGGCAGCTCGCTCGAATTTTCGGCAACCGTGGTACGAATCAGCTCGATTGTGCTGTCTTTGGCGTAAATTGCGCCGCCTTGACTGCCTGCCGTATTGTTGGCAAGTTCACTGTCGATCATGAGCAGGTTTCCGTTGGAAAGGCTGAGACTTCCCCCATTACCACTGGCGTGATTGCCTTCCAGCCGCATACGACGCATGACCAGACTGCCACCAACTACCGCGATGGCACCACCGATAGTGCCACCACTCATCAAACCGCCAGTCAGGGTCATATCCTGGATGTCGAGCTCACCATCATTGATAATTGAGGTAATGCGGTGATGACCGTCCGCGTCTAGCGTCAACCCAGCCGGATTGCCAGTCTCCGGCCCTTCGATCCAGATCGGATTCATGATCCCGCTCAGCCCACCGTTCAGCGTTATATGACCGCCACTCAGGCCCTGATCGAAGCGGATCAGTGTGCCCTCAACCCCGCCACCTGCAGAACAATCTGCCGAACCACCCTGGTTGCCACCGTTGGCGTTGATAATTGCCTCACGCAGACTGCACTGGCTGTCATCGGCCTCCACATCAGCCAGCGTATCGACCACAATCACGGCTGAGCCAAACGAGGCCCCACTCATCACAACAGCAATCAGGGCCAGGCCTGCAAAACAGACTCTTGTGGCTTGAAACATGATGACACTCCCTCCGGATTTCTCAGATTCAGACGCCGCGTCGGCTTCCGCCGACGAACACTCAGCCATCCTTGCCGAGAAAAACACCGGAGTCTTCGAAAGAACCTCATCAAATCATCAAATTTTCATCAAATCGGCCAGAAATTACCGAAAACCCGGCGTTGCACCGGGTTTTGTCCACATCAATACGTCCACATTTCATGGGCCAGCGGCGCGCAGTTCAGCGCATCAGCCGCAGCCCGGCGTAGAACCAGCGACCCGGGAGCGGGGCGAAGCCGGCTTCAATCAGGTGGCGGTCAAGCAGGTTGTTGGTTTCGATGAACAGCTCAGCGTGCTCACGCCGCCAGGCCAGACGCAGGTCGATCAGGGTGCCGGACTGGCCGCTGCTGCGGTCCTGGTAGCGGGCGCGGGTGCTCAGGCGCAGTGCCGGGCCCAGCCGCCAGGTTGCGGCTGCGTTGAGCGCCCACCGGGGATGGTCGTGTGCGTATTTGATTTCCAGGCCGCGATCATTGAGGCGGGTTTCGAGGACGTTCAGGCCCAGATCGACGCGCTCCAAAGCCAGGCCGAAGGGCAGCCAGCGCCACTCGATTTCGCCGCCGCGGCTGCGATGGCCGTCAAAATGGTCGGCCTGCCATTGGACTTCGCCAGCGGCGCGGGCCCAGTCAATCAGATCGTCTGTGCGCCGCTCGTAAAGCGACAGGCCGAGGCGGTAATCTCCGGATTGCCAGCGCAGACCTAGTTCGGCATAGCTGGAACGCTCGGGCTGAAGTTCTGACCGGCCACGATTGCCCGACGTATCCATGAACAGCTCGGTGTAGGACGGCGTGCGGGCCGACCGGGCGGCGGAGGCGAAGGCAGTCCAGTTGCCGGCGAGATCGTGACTGAGCGCCAGGCTTGGTAGCGCATGGCTGGACTGGTTCTGGTAGTGAGCCAGGCCGAGCCCGGCTTCAAGCGTAGTCCGCTGGTTCAAGCGCTGGCGATGAACCAGCCAGGCCTGAAAGGCTTTTCGCTGGTGCTCGGCCAGCGCGTTTGAGTCGATTTTCTCATCAAGCAATGAGGCGCCGACGGCGGTCACCCCGCGGCCCCAGTCGCGTCGGGCCGACAGGCGCAGACCGGCCACGCGGGTTGCGTGACGGTTGATATAGGCGCTATCACCGACCATCGTGCGAAACCAGTCATCGTGCTCGCGCCACCAGGCCTGCGGCTCGATACTCCAGCCCGCAGCCCGGGTATCGGCGCCGATCCAGGCGCTGCGTGATTGGGTGCGTTCCCGCTGGTCGGGGAAATCGGCGGTGTAGAACATCCAGGCGCCAAACTCCCGCTCTTCGGCGCCCAGGCCCCAGCGCAGGGCGCTGCCGGTCAGGTCCATTCCACCGCTGTAGAGCGCACGCTGCAAGCGGGCATCGGCGCGATTTTCTGGCAGATGGCCGTCGCTATCCAGGTAGTCGACGCCGAGTCGATGCTGGCTGCGACCCATCGGCCGAGCTGCGGAAAAACTGCCTGAACGACTGGCGTGACTGCCGGAACGGATTTGCAGCTCGGCGTCCGCCTGCCCATCGCGGCGGGTGACGATATTGATCACTCCGCCGGTCGCGCTGCCGCCGTAGGCCATGCCACCGGGGCCCTTGACGATCTCGATGCGCTCGATGCTTGCCAGCGGCACCGGCAGGTTGAGGTTGTGATGCCCGGTCTGTGGATCGGCCATCGGCATGCCATCGAGCAGAATCACGGACTGCTCGAAGCTGCTGCCACGAATGCCAATATCGGCCTGGATGCCCGGCTCAGCTCGACGGCGCACATCAATGCCCGACATCCCGGACAGCAGTTCAGCCAGGCTGGCGCCCGGCCATTTCTCGATCTCGGCGCGGTCAATCCCACTCACCG
>CALEIM010000127.1 GCA_937876395.1 uncultured Wenzhouxiangella sp.
ATCTTCCCCTCTTCCACTCTTCCCCTCTTCCCATCTTCCCCTCTTCCCATCTTCCCATGCCCTCCGACAGCCCCGCTCCCCCGGCCGGCTTCCAGCGCTTCCGCGCGCAGGCCGAGCGCATCGCCCGCAACCCGAGGCGCGTCCGCAAGGTCGTCCGCGACGCCTACGCCAAGATGGCGACGCACCGCGACGAGATCGGCCGGATCCGCTCGGACCTGCCGGTGCTCCTCCGGCTCGTGCGCGCGTGGAAGGAGGGCGCGTACCGCCGCATCCCGCTCAAGGCCGTCGTGCTCATCGTCGCCGCCGCGCTCTACTTCGTCAACCCGCTCGACCTCATCCCGGACTTCCTCCCCGTCATCGGCTACCTCGACGACGCGGCGGTGGTCGGGTACGTGCTGCGGACGCTCCGCGACGAGGTCGAGCGCTTCCGCGAGTGGGAGCAGAACGACGAGATCCTCTTGCCGTAAGGCCGCCTCCTCTCGCAGCGTCTCCGCATCCCCTCGCTCATTCCTTTCTCTGTATGCGCGTCCTCTTCACCATGACCGGCTCGTGGGGTACGGGCAGCGGGACCGTCGTCGAGGCCGTCGTGCGGCACCTCGCGGCGGCGGGGCACGCGGTCGGCGTGCTCTACCCGCAGACGGCAGGCGCGCCGGTGCTGAGCGGCGAGCACGCCCCCGAGGCCGAGCACTTCATCTGGCCCTTCCCGCTCGAAGGCGAGGACGCCGCGCTCTACACGTTCCCGCTGATGATCCCCGACCCGAACCCCACCAATTTCGACGACGCGTGGACGTTCCGGGACCTCGACCAGGAACAGCTCGACCTCTACACCGCCTCGTTCCAGGCGCGGCTGCGCGAGGTCGTGGCGGACTTCCGGCCGGACGTGATCGAGTGCCAGCACCTCTGGGCGATGCCGTTCGCGGTGGCCGAGGCCGGGCTGCCGTTCGTCGTAGCGGCGCACCACTCGGACCAGATGGGGTTCCGCTACGACGCGCGCATCCGGCCCTACGCCACGCGCGCCGCCCGCGCCGCGTCGTTCATCTTCGCGCTCACCGAGCGCAACCGCGCCGAGATCGTCGAACTCTACGACGTGCCTGAGGCGAAGGTCGTCACGCTCGGCAACGGGTACGACAAGAGCGTGTTCAGGCCCGTCGCGGTGGACCGCGCCGCGCTGCTCGGCCGCTTCGGGCTCGCCATCCCCGAGGCCGCGCCGCTCGTCACGTTCGCGGGCAAGCTCTCGAAGACGAAGGGCGTGGACGTGCTCTACGCCGCCAACAGGATCGTCCAGCAGGACTACGCCGAAACCGGCGACGAGCCGCCGCACCTGATCCTCTTCGGCACCGGATCGCTCGACGACGTGCTCGACGGCGACCCGGCGCCGTACAGCCACGCGCGCGTCCACCTCGTCGGGCACCAGCCGTACACGGTCGTGCGCGACTTCCACAACGTCGCGCGGCTGAGCGTGATGCCGTCGCGGACGGAAGGGTTCGGCCTCGCGGCGCTGGAGGCGATGGGCTGCGGGCTGCCGCTCGTCGTGACCCGGATCGGCGCGGCGGACACCTTCGCCGTCGGCGAGATCGTCCCACCCGAGGACCCGGCGGCGCTCGCCGGGGGGATGCTGAACCTCCTGCGGATGCCGGAGCCGGAATACCAGGCGCTCCGCGCCGAGGCGCTCGCCCGCGCGCGGACGTTCTCGTGGGAGGCCATCACCGCCCGGCGGCTCGCCCACTATGCCCGCACCCTCAACGCCGCCTGACGCCGATGCAGGTCCGCCCGATCACCGCCGCCGAGACGCGCCCGCTCCGCAGCGCCATCCTCCGCCCCGGCCAGCCGCCGGACGCGCTCGTCTACGACGGCGACGACGCGCCCGGCAGCTTCCACGCCGGGGCCTTCCTCGGGCGCGAGCTCGTCGGCGTCGCCTCGGTCTACCCCGAGCCGATGCCCGCCGCACCCGACACCGGCCTCGACTCCTTCAACGCGTTCCGGCTGCGCGGGATGGCGACGCGCGCCGACGTGCAGGGGCGCGGCCTCGGCCGGGCCGTGCTCCGGCGCTGCATCGAGCACGTCCGCGAGCGCGGGGCCGAGGTGCTGTGGTGCAACGCCCGCGTCGGCGCGCTCGGCTTCTACCGGCGGCTCGACTTCGCGACGCTCGGCGACGAGTTCGAGATCGAGGGCATCGGGCCGCACTACGTGATGTGGAAGGCGGTACGCTGAGGACGCACGAATCGAAGAGCGGAGGATGGGAAGCGACCGAAGGAAGCCCCGGTCACGGGGAGCAGAAGATGGGACGTGTCCGTATTTTTTAGAGGCTTTCCTTGCTCTGCCCTCCGAAAACCGTCCACCGGAAACCGTCTCACCGACGCACCGTCCACCGTCTCACCGTCCCCAATCCCCCGACGCCCATGATCTCAGCCCTCAAAGCCCTCGACCGCCTGCGTGAGGGAAACAGCCGCTTCGTGGCGAACGTCCGAGGCCGCAGCGCCTACACCAGCCCGACGCGCCGCCACGAGCTCGTGACGGGCCAGGAGCCCTTCGCCGTCATCCTCGGCTGCTCGGACTCGCGCGTGCCGGCCGAGATCGTCTTCGACCAGGGCCTCGGCGACCTGTTCGTCATCCGCGTGGCCGGCAACATCGTCGCGCCGTCGCACGTCGGCAGCGTCGAGTTCGCCGTCGAGCGGTTCGGCACGCGGCTCGTCGTCGTGATGGGCCACTCCACGTGCGGGGCCGTCGTGGCGACCCTCGAAGAGCTGGAGCGCCCGACGGAGAGCCGGTCCCCCAACCTCCGCTCGATCGTGGACCGCATCCGGCCCGCGGTGGAGGGGCTGCTGGAGACGGACCTCCGGCACACCCCGGAGGCGCTGCTGCACCACGCCGTCCGGGCCAACATCCGCGCCTCGGTGGACCACCTGCAGAACGGCTCGCAGATCATCGAGCACCTGATCGTCAGCGAGCGGCTCCTCATCGTGGGAGCCGAATATTCGCTGGAGACCGGCGTCGTGGACTTCTTCGACAGCGTGCCGGAGCAGGCCTAACGCCGCCACCGGGCGCGGCGGCGTCGGAACGGAGGACGGGCCGGGCGGGTTGGAAACCGTACCCCTCTCGGGACGCGTCTCCGCCGTCCCTCCCTTCTACCCCTCTCCCCTCTACCGCCATGGCTATCAGCTCCCTGAACGACCTCTTCGTTCACCTCCTCAAGGACATCTATTACGCCGAGAAGCAGATCGTAAAAGCCCTCCCCGACATGGCCGCGAAGGCGAGCAGCGACGACCTGCGCGCGGCCTTCGAAGAGCACCTCGCTGAGACCCGGCAGCAGATCAGCCGCCTCGAAGACGTCTTCAGCCTCGTCGGCGAGGATGCGCGGGGCGAGACGTGCCCCGCCATCGAGGGCATCCTCAAAGAGGCGCGCGAGATGATGGGCGAGATCGACGACGCCCGCACGCTCGACGCCGCGATGATCGCCGCGGCGCAGGCCGTCGAGCACTACGAGATCACGCGCTACGGCACGATGATCACCTACGCCGACCAGCTCGGCCTGGGCGAGGCCGTGACCATCCTCCGCGAGACGCTCGCCGAGGAGGAGAACGCCGACGCCAAGCTCACCCACCTCGCCGAGAGCAAGCTCAACGCGCAGGCCCTCTGAGCGCCCCCGCCGCCCAGCGTGCGCCCCCGCCGGCTCCGGTCGGCGGGGGCGCGTGCGTTTCGGGGGCGGACGCTTTCGATTCCGGGGGCGATCTCCTATACTGGGATAGCTGAGTCTTCGTCTTCGTGCTCACCCAACCCCCGGTCCTATGCGCCTCCTTGCTACCTCGCTCGCCCTGCTCTTCCTGGTCGCCCCCGCCGCGCTCGCGCAGGAGCCCGACACCACGGACGCCTGGCGCTACCTCCCCTTCCACCTCGGCGACGTGTGGGAGTACGAGCGGTGGGAGGACGAGTGCGCGCCCTACCCACCGTTCTGCGATTCCGAGTCGGTCGGCTTTCTGCGGCGCACCGTCGTTGGAGACACGACGCTCAGCGGGATTACCTACTGGCAGGTCGAGGAAACCAGATTCGACCTTGGGGGGGTCCCGTCCGCGTCACACACGCTCCTGATCCGGTTTGATACGACCGAGGCGCGCGCCTATCACCTTCGCTTCGAGGAAGAAGAGCCCTGGCCCGGCGGGTTCGTCTGCCCGCTGGACCTCCCCTTCGGTACCTATACCGCCTGCGATTATGAGGACTACGTCGAGGTCCTTGCTTGGGAGGTGGAGACGCTGAACACTACGCTTCCCACGAAAGTCTATGTCATCGCTCCGGGCTATGAACTTTTCTCATTCAGCGCGGGCATAGGACTCATACGGGCGAGCTACGGCAAGTGGGTCACTAGCGGAGAGAACATCGTCTATGCCCGCGTGGACGGCGAGGAGTACGGCACCCGCTTCCCCGTCGCCTCGGAATCCACGCCGGAAGCGGTCGCCTTCGGCCTCGCGATCCACCCGAACCCGCTCCGGGAGGAGGGCACGCTGACGCTCCGCCTCGCCCGTTCCGAGCGCGTGCGGGTGGAGGCCTTCGACGTGCTCGGCCGGCGCGTGGCGCTCGTGCACGACGGCGCGCTGCCGTCCGGCGAGCACCGCCTCACGCTCGACGCGTCCGGCTTCGTGCCGGGGCTCTACGTCGTCCGCGCGGCGGGCGGCTCTTCCACGGCGACGACCCGCGCCACGGTCGTACACTGATGCTCCGGCGGCACGGTCAGCGCACGACGCTGAACGCTCGCGTCCGCGAGGTCCCCCCGCCGAGCAGCCGAACTACATAGCGACCCGCCGCGAGCCCGTCCGTCGCGACGGCCTCGGAGTGCGTGCCTGCCGCCCGTACGCCGCGCACGACCGTCTGCACGGGCCGCCCGAGCACGTCGAACACGGTGAGCTCGACCTCCCCCGCCGCAGGCATCGTAAAGGTGACGCTCACGCCGCCGCGGGCCGGGTTGGGATAGACCGGCTCCAGCCGCAGCGCGGACGGAGCGGCCTCGGACTCGGCGTCGGTCTCCCCGAACCCGATCATCGAAACGCTGGCGCTGGCCCCGACGCCGGCCTCGTCGCCCTCGCAGAACTGCGCCATGACGGGCACCGCCGCGCGCAGCTCGTAACACACGCTCGTGCTCGGGACGCCGAAGACGGTCCGCGTATCGGTGACCTTGACGCGCAGCACCGGGATCGGCGTCCCGACGTCCGGGATGATCATCGTCCCCCAGCCGTCCACCTCGTACTCCTGCTCAACGTCGGCGGTGAGCTCGAAGCCTCCCAGGTCGGTCACCTGCGTGAAGGCGCTCGTCCACGTGCTGCCGACGGTGAGGGGGAAGACGTAGTGCTGCTCGCCGCCGGGCTCGTTGGTGTTCGTGAACTGGAACGGCTCGTCATCCACGGTGCCCTCGAAGTAGCCGCCGAGGTTGTAGGCGGCGTCGTCCGTAACGCGTTCGTAGGTGTAGATCTCGCCGTCGACCGTCGCCCCTTCTTCTTCGTAGATCAGCGGCGTCCGGCTCGTGAGGGTAGCCTGGTTGAGCGGGTCGATGCCGGCCCCCGGGCCGGTGGCCCCTTCGGTGACGGTGAACGTGCCGGAGTAGGAGAACTCGTAGGTGAGCGCCGTCAGGTCATAGGTCTGGTTCGCCCCGCTGAGGGCGACGAGCGCCTCGATGGCCGCGGAGTTGGTGCCGTCCTCGTTGTCGGTGGCCATGGTCGCATACGGACCCGTGCCCGGTTGGAACGGCAGGTCGTCGGGGGTGATGACGATCTGGGCGTGTGCAGGCGTACCCGCCGCGAGGAGCAGCACGGCCAGCAGCGTGAAGAGCGTAGCAGTCGATTTCATGGCAGGGTCTCGTCAGGATGTGTTTTTTCTAGTGCTATACATCCAATAGTACCAGATCCCGACGCGTTTTGAGCCAGGCGAACGGGCCGCCCGAAAATTCTGGGCGGCCCGTTCGCCTGCGGTCCTGAACCGATGCGCTACGCCTCTTCGAGCGCGGCGTGCTGCGTCACGAACTCGTCCTGCACGTGGCGTGGCATCGAGTCGTAGTGGCTGAACTCGGCGTGGTGGAGGCCGCGGCCCTGCGTCATCGAGCGGAGCGAGGTCGAGTAGCGGTAGAGCTCGGCCTCGGGGACCTGCGCGAGGACCTTCTGGAACGGCCCCTCGGCCTCCATCCCCTGCACGCGCGCGCGCCGCGTGTTGAGGTCGCCGAGGACGTCGCCCATGTGGGCCTCCGGCACCAGCACGTCGAGCGTGTAGACCGGCTCCATCAGGACCGGCTGCGCCTGCCGGAAGGCGTCGCGGAAGGCGTGGCGCGCGGCCGTCTTGAACGCGTTCTCGTTCGAGTCCACGGCGTGCATCCCACCGTCGAAGACGACGACGCGCACGTCCCCGACCGGGTAGCCCGCGATCGGGCCTTCGCGCAGCGCCTCGGCGACGCCCTTCTGGATGGCCCCGAAGAAGCGCCGCATGTCGATCACGCCGCCGACGATGGCGTCGACGTACTCGACGGTCGAGCCCCAGTCGGTCTGGACCTGCTCGACGTTGCGGACCTTGATGTCCGGCGGCGGGGTGAACGCGCCGTTGAGGGGCTCGACGAGGAGCGCGATGTCGGCGAACTGGCCGGCCCCGCCGGTCTGTTTCTTGTGGCGGTAGGAGGCGCGGGCCTGGCCCTGGACCGTCTCGCGGTAGGCGACCCTCGGGCGGCCGAACTCGACGTCGACGCCGAAGCGGTGCTTCAGGCGGTAGCGCGCCACGTCGAGGTGCATCTCGCCCTGCCCGGCGAGGGTCATCTGGTTGAGCGAGGCGTCCTGCTCGACGTGCAGGCTCGGGTCCTCCTTCACGATCTGGTGGAGGCCCTGCGCGAGCTTGTCCTCGTCGCCGCTCTTGGCCGCGCGGATGGCGACGCGCATCCGCGGCTCGGGAAACGCGATCGGCGTGCGGACGGCGTCGGAGCCCTTGCGCCGGAGCGTGTGGTTCGTCGCCGTATCGCGCAGCTTCACGACGGCCCCGAGGTCGCCCGCGACGAGGCGCGGCACGGACTCGCGCTCGTTCCCGTTGATGACGAAGAGCTGCCCGAGGCGCTCGGTCGCGCCGGTCTGCGCGTTTTCGAGGTCCATGTTCGGCTCCAGCGTGCCGCTGTGGACGCGGAAGAACGAGTACTCGCCGACGTGCTGCTCGGCCATCGTGCGGAAGACGAACGCGAGGGGCTCGGCGCTCGGGTCGTAGGAGGCCGCGCCGGACTCCATGTGCGCGGGCGGCATCATCGGCGGGCTCGGGCAGACGTTGTCGATGAAGCCCATCAGCCGGCTCACCCCGACGTTCTCCTTCGAGACGGTCAGGAAGATGGGGAACAGGTCGCGCTTGATCATGGCCGCGCGCAGCCCCTGGCGCATCTCGTCCTCGGAGAGCGCGCCCTTCTCGAAGTAGAGCTCCATCAGGCCCTCGTCGTTCTCGGCGATGTTCTCGACGAGCTCGTTGTGGAGGCGCTCGGCCTCGGCGCGGAAGTCCTCGCCGATCTCCTCCTGCGTCATGGTCCCCCGCTCGTCGAAGCGGAGCTGCTTCATCAGGAGCACGTCGATGATGGTGCGCGTGCCCTTGCCGCCGGGGAGCTGCACGACCGTCGCGGCGCGCCCGAAGCGGTCGTGCATCTGGCGGACGATCTCGTGGAAATCGGCCTTGTCCTGGTCGAGCTTGTTGACGACGAACATGGACGGCGTGCCGGTCTGCTGGCAGTAGCGCCACGCCTGCTCGGTGCCGACCTGGACGCCCTCGACGGCGTCGAGCACGAAGAGGGCCGTGTCCGCGACTTTCAGGGCCGTGACCACTTCGCCGAGAAAGTCGAGGTAGCCGGGCGTGTCGAGGACGTTGATCTTGTGGCCCTTCCACTCGGCGTGGAGCAGCGAGGTGAAGATGGACATCGCGCGCTCGTGCTCGCTCGGGTGGTAGTCCGAGACGGTGTTCCGCTCCTCGACCGCGCCCATCCGGTTGAGGGCACCGGACGCGTAGAGCATGGCCTCGGCGAGGGTCGTTTTCCCGCTGCCCTGGTGCCCGACGAGGGCGACGTTGCGGACGTGGTCGGCGTCGTATACGTTCATGTGCGCGAAAGGTCTAGGGTGAGCGAAGGGCTTCCAAGATAGCCGGAGTTGCTTAATAGTCAAGACGAGGAAAAAGAGCGGCGAGCCGGAAGGAGAAGGTCGGGGGAGCGTGGGGCTCGGGAAGAACGTAGAGAACGGGAAGGATCGTAGTTTTGACGGTTTCCCTTCACTCTCCCCACTCTCCCCCATGCTCCTCGCGCTCGAAACCGCCACCGACGTGTGCAGCGTCGCGCTCGTCGACGGCGGGCGCGTCGTCGGTCTCGCCGAGGTGCTGCGTCCGCGCTCGCACGCGGCACTGCTCGCGCCGCTCGTCCGCGACGTGCTCGCGCAGCACGACGCGACGACCGCCGACCTCGCGGCCGTCGCCGTCTCGGCCGGGCCGGGCTCCTACACCGGCCTCCGCATCGGCGCGAGCACGGCGAAGGGGCTGGCGTGGGCGCACGGCGTGCCGCTCGTGGCGGTGCCGTCGCTGGAGGCGCTCGCGTGGGGCGCGCAGGACGTCCTCGCGGAGGGCGACGTGCTCGTGGCGGCATTCAACTCGCGGCGCGGCGAGGTCTATGCCGCCGCGTTCTCGCGCGACGGGGAAACGCTCGTCGAGATGGCCCCGCCGTCGGCCCTGCTGCTTACCGAGCTGAGCGGCTGGTTGCCCGACCACGGCGGCGCGTGCTGGATCGCGGGCGAGGCCGGGGCGCTCGTCGCCGGAGCGCTCGCCACGCCGTGCCGCGTGCTCGACCCGGCGCGCGTCCGGCCGTCGGCGGCGCACGTCGGCGTGCTCGGGTGGGCGCGGTGGCAGGCCGGAGCGGTCGAAGACGTGGCGCGTTTCGAGCCGGCCTACCTCAAGGCTTTCGTCGCGAAGCGCGGCGGGTCTATCTTTGACCGCCTGCCGCGCTAGCCCGGCCGAACCCCCGCGCCCGGCCCGCGCGTAGACCTCCCTCCCACCCGCCCGCCTCCCCATGTCCTGGTTCCAGCGCAAGACCGCCGGCATCAAAACCCAACGCGCCGAGCAGAACGAGTCGCCCGAGGGCTACTGGCGGCGGGACCCGGTCACGGGCGAGATGGTCAGCCTCCGCGCGCTGGAGGAGAACTTCATGGTAACCGACTCCGGCCACCACTTCCCGCTCAGCGGCCTCGGTTACTGCCGGATGCTCTTCGACGACGGTGCCTTCGAGCGCTTCGACGCCGACCTCGTCTCGGACGACCCGCTCGACTTCCACGACCGCAAGCGGTACGCCGCCCGCCTCGACGCCGCGCAGCACAAGACCGGCCTCAACGACGCCGTCGTCTCCGCGCTCGGGACCGTCGGCGGGCACACGCTCTCGCTGGCGGCGATGGACTTCACGTTCATCGGCGGCTCGATGGGGTCCGTCGTGGGCGAGGTCATCACGCGGGCCATCCGGCGGGCGGCCGAGCACCGGTGCGCGCTGATGATCATCTCGCAGAGCGGCGGCGCGCGCATGATGGAGGGCGCGCTCAGCCTGATGCAGATGGCCAAGACGTCCGCCAACCTCGCGGTGCTCGACGAGATGGGCCTCCCCTACGTCTCGCTGATGACGTACCCGACCACCGGCGGCGTGACGGCCTCGTTCGCGATGCTCGGCGACTTCAACGTGGCCGAGCCGGGCGCGCTCATCGGCTTCGCCGGGCCGCGCGTCATCCGCGAGACCATCGGGCGCGACCTCCCGAAGGGCTTCCAGAGTGCCGAGTTCCTGCTGGAGCAGGGCTTCCTCGACGACATCGTGCCGCGCCCGAGGCTGCGCGGCGCGCTCATCCACATGCTGGATCTCCTCTTCGAGGACGCGGAGCCGCGCACCGCCGAGCCCGCATAGACGGCGTCCCAGGCGGCGCGTCGTCCGGGGCCGCGCGGCACAGCAGAGGTCTCGAATCTGCAAGCGCGCGCGCACGGAACCAGCGCGCGTGCCGTATGCTTAGCGTGTCTGTGGACCTCTGAACCAGCGCGCCTCGCCGCCCCGTGGCCTCATCCTCCGCCTCCTCCGACCGCGGGCCGGGCTCGAAGAGTCCGGAGCGCCCGGTGCGGCCGTTCCCGTTCGCGACGGTCTTCAGCCTGCAGCGGCTGGTGGACTTCTGGGAGACGACGGCGGCGGACCCCACCTCACCGTGGGCCTCCTTCGCGAAAATCGTCTGCGCCCGGCTGGCCGACGCGCCCGCGCTCCGGCACCCCGCGCTCGACGGTTCCACGCTCCGCTCCCATCCCGATCTCGTGGACCTGATGATGAGCGCGATCTTTTCGCGCGCGCTCTGGGAAGAGCAGGTCGCCGCCGTGACGCCGCCGTTCGAGGCCGAGGTGCTCTACGCCACGCCGACGTGCGAGCGGCTCGGCCTCTTCGTGCCCGACGCGATGCACCGCCGCATGAGCCTCGGCCAGCGCGGCTTCGAGGTGGGCCGCACGATGATGGCCTACTACCTGATCCTGGAACGCTGCTACGGAGTCTCGGTCCCCTACGAGTTCCCGCTCATCCTCACCATCACCGATGCCGGGACCGGGCTGGAGCGGCACTTCAAGTTCTCCGTCGATACGCGGTTCGCGTGGATCGAGGGCGAGGGGCCTCCGCTCAGCGACGCCGACCGCGAGCGCCTCCTCGCCGAACCGACCGACCGCGCGCTCTGGGAACGCCTCCTCCCGCCCCACCACTTCACGCTGCACGGCTTCGGCGTCGTCGGCGCGGTGGACGTGACGGACCAGCAGGCGACCTCGGCGCTCAAGAACGACCTGCTCCAGCGCGAGGGCCTCACCGCGGAGGCGGCGCTGGACCGGATGGAGGGGCATCTGCGGGCGCTCCTGCGGTGCCCGTCGCTGCGCCTCGGACTGCTCTGCCTGGAGGACGGCTCCCTCGACGACCGCTCCCGCGACCCGACGACGCGGCGCGTGCGGCCCGTCGGGCGGAGCCTGCTGCTCTCGGAGGGAGAGATCCCGTTCTGCCCGAACCGCGCCGCGTCCCTCTACGCCGAGGCGCTGGACGCGCGCGGCCCGGTCGTCGTCCCCGACCTCGCGGCCCGCGTCCCGAGGACGGCCTACGAGTCCCACCTCCTCGCTGAGGGCGTGGCGAGCGTCGTGATCGCGCCGCTCCGCGTGGACGGGCGGGCGGTGGGCCTGCTCGAGCTGGCCGCCTCGGAGCGCAGGGCGCTCCACGCCTTCAACGCGATGAAGATCGGCGAGGTGACGGGCCTCTTCGCCATCGCCCTCCGCCGCAGCCTCGACGAGCGCGAGGACCACGTCCAGACCGTCATCAAGACGCAGTGCACGGCCGTCCACCCGGTCGTCGAGTGGCGCTTCCGCGAGGCGGCGCTGCGCTTCCTCGACGCTCCGCAGGAGGTCCACGGCCAGCGCCGGATGGAGCCGATCGTCTTCGACACGGTCTTCCCGCTCTACGGCCTCTCCGACATCCGCGACTCGGCGACGCACCGCACCGAAGCCATCGCGGCCG
Organism: uncultured Wenzhouxiangella sp.; assembly: GCA_937876395.1. Lineage (GTDB taxonomy): Bacteria > Pseudomonadota > Gammaproteobacteria > Xanthomonadales > Wenzhouxiangellaceae > Wenzhouxiangella. The sequence goes on from CALEIM010000127.1 coordinate 11,531, forward strand.
ACCTCACCGAGCAGCTCAGCCTCGCCTTCGCGGTGGTCGTCGAGGCGGCGGCGCACCGCTCGCTGCCGGGCCTCGACGAGCTGGGCTACCGCATCCAGCGCTCCATCGACGAGCTCGCCGATGGGCTCAGCGCCGAGCACGAGGTCGGCGTCGTCGAGTTCCTGCAGCGCGACGTGGAGGGGCTCTTCGAGCACCTCGCGCGCTATGGCCCCACCGTCCGCGAGCGCGTCGAAGCCTACCGCGCCGCGCTCGACCCGAGGCTCGGGGTGCTCTACCAGGCCCGCCGCCGCTACGAGGAGTCCGTCGCCGAGATCAACGAGGCCATCGCCTGCCACCTCGAACGGCAGGAGGGCTACGCGCAGGCCCTCGTCCCGCACTACTTCGAGAAGTACAAGACCGACGGCGTCGAGCACAACATCTACGTCGGGGCGGCTCTGCTGGAGGACGCGGCCGGGTTCGACCCGCTCGCGCTGCGCAACCTGCAGCTCTGGCAGCTCATGACGATGTGCGGGACGGCGTGGGCGCTCGACCGCCTCGCCGGGCGGCTCCCGATGCCGCTCGAGGTCGCCCACCTCGTCCTCGTCCAGAACAACCCGCTCGCCATCCGCTTCCGCTACGACGAGAAGCGCTTCGACGTGGACGGGGCCTACAACACCCGCTACGAGATCATCAAGAAGCGGATCGACAAGGCGGTGGTGCAGGACCGCGAGGAGCGGCTGACCCAGCCCGGCACGCTCGCCGTCGTCTACTCGCAGACCCGCGCCGCCGAGACGTACCGGACCTACTTCGACTACCTGCACGCGGCGGGCTACGTCGGCGCACGGGTCGAGGACGTCGCGCTCGAGTCCATGCCGGGCGTCCACGGCCTCCGCGCGCTCCGCGTGCCCATCGCCGCGCGGCCGCCGGAGATGGAGCTCGACGTGACGCCGGAGCGGACGCGCGAGGCCGTGCTCCACCTCGTCGAAGGCTGACCGGCAGCACGATCGCGCGCGTTCTCAGTCGCCGAGCGCCTTCGGAGGGACGAGCCAGATCAGCTCGCCGCGCCCGAACGCGACGTCCTGCCAGCGCGCCACGCCGAGGTCCACGCGGGCGAGGGCGGCCGTCGGGTAGCGCACCGCGCCGCCGCCGATGAGCCGGCTGACCATCATGCCCCACGTCGGCTCGTGGCCGACGAGCAGGAGCACGTCGGCGTCGTCATCCTCGGCGCGGATCTGCACGAGGAGGTCGGCGGGCGAGGCCATGTAGAGCGCCCGCGTCTCGCGCACCGGCGCGGTCCAGCCGCCCTCCGCCATCGCGATCTCGACCGTCGTCCGGGCGCGCTCGGCCGTCGAGGTCACGATCCGGTCCGGGAGCACGCCGCACGCCGCGATGAAGCGGCCCATCGTGGCAGCGGCGCTCCGGCCGCGCCCGGCGAGCGGCCGCTCGTGATCGGTAGAGAAGTCGGCGTCCCAGTCGGACTTACCGTGGCGGAGGAAGAGAAGGGTTTTCACGTAGTCCGTGGTCGTTTTTCGCTCTCATGAAAACTGGTACCGGCGGAAGGTCGTCACCGATTCCTGCACGAACACCTTGAGCACGGCCGCCGCCGGGACGGCCAGCAGGAGGCCGACCAGCCCGAACAGCTCCCCGGCCACGAGCAGCACGATCAGCACGGCGAGCGGGTGCAGCTCGACGTTCCGCGAGATCAGAAGCGGCTGCGCCACCACGTTGTCGATGAGCTGGATGGTGCCGAAGGCGATGAGGATCGGGACCGTCTTCACGAACGAGCCCGTCGTGACGACCGCCACGACGACGGCGAGCGACGCGCCGATGAGGGGGCCGAGGAATGGGATCAGGTTCGCCAGCCCCGCCACGAGCCCGATCAGGAAATAATACTCGACGTCGAGGATCCAGAGCGCGAGCGTCGAGAGCAGCCCGACGAGGGTCGCGGCGAGAAGCTGGCCGCGCAGATAGCCGCCGAGCTGCGAGTCGGCCTTGTGGAGCACGTTGAGCGTGAACTCGAAGTAGCGGTTCGGGACGAGGCTGATGAAGCCCTTGCGGAAGCGCCGCCCGTCCTTGAGCAGGAAGAAGCCGATGAAGGGGATCATGACGAGCTGGATGACGAGGCCGAGCACTCCGGGGACGAGCCCGACGGCGTCGTCGAGGTGGTCGGCGGCGAACGCGGCGAGGCGGCCCTGCAGGTCCGGCGGCCGCATCCCGAGCGGGGCGAGGCGCGCGCCGAGCCAGCGCTCGACGGCCGCCATCGCCTCCGAGGCGGCGCTCAGGTCGATCTCCTGCAGCGAGCGGACCTGGTCGGCCAGCACCGGGGCCAGCAGCACGAGCGGCACGCCGATCCCCACGAGCAACCCGGCGAAGACGAGCGCGGCGGCCTGAGCGCGCCGCAGGCCCTGCGCCTCAATCCGGTTGGCGAGCGGGTCCAGCAGATAGGCCAGGAGCGCGCCCAGTATCACCATCTGCGCGACCTCGCCCACCGGCCCCAGCATCCAGACGACCGCCCCCACGCCGACGACGAGCGCGACGAGCCTAGCCCATCCTGGCATCCGTGATCTCATCGCCGTCCTCCCCGTCCGGGTCCACCGCTACGCCGAGCACCTCGAGCTGTTCGTGAAGTCCCTGCAGCCGGGCGTCCGCGTGGAGCAGGCGGCTGCCGAGGTTGCGCGCGAGTGGCAGCAGCAGCTTGACGCCCAGGCGCGGCGCGCGCTCGATGAGGTCGTAGAGCTCGGCCTGGAAGAGGCCGTGCAGCTCGGCCGCCGCCGTCGCGACGGCGCGTGCCGAGCGCGGCGTCTCGTTCAGGAGCGCGATCTCGCCGAAGAAATCCCCGCTGCCGAGCGTGGCGAGCGTGCGGCCCGTCGTCTCGTGGAGGATGGCGACGGACCCGCTCTCGATGACGTACATCCCGACGCCCGGATCGCCCTGGCGGAAGATCACCTCGTCGGCGTCGTAGTGCCGCCGGTAGAGGATCTTCTCCAGCTCGGCCAGCTCGCGCCGGTTGAGGTCGTGGAACATCGGGACGCGCTTCAGGAGCGCCTGCGTCCCGGCCGTCGGCCTCGGGCGAAAAATGTTACTCCAGAGGCTATCCATCAGTCCCTTCCCTCGGCAACGTGATCATGAACATCGTCCGAGCGGAGGACGAGCCCCTGGTAGGCGACGGTGCAGGCGATGCCGTGCGGTTCGAGGCGCAGCGCGGCCGCTTCGGCGACCGCGTCGAGCGCGTCGTCGCTCCGGTCCGGGTCGTGGTGGAAGAGGACGAGCCGCCCGACACCCGCCTCGGCGGCCAGGGCGACGGCCTCGTCCACGCTGCTGTGCCCCCAGCCGCGCCGCACGCCAACCTCCTCGGCGAGATACTGCGCGTCGTGGCAGAGCACATCCGCGCCCCGGCAGAACGCCACGATCTCCGCGTGCGCGACGGTCGGCCCCGGCGCTCCGAGCTCGTTGTCCGGCACGAACACGAACGACCGCCCCGCGTGCTCGACGCGGTATCCGAACGCTCCACCGGGATGGTTCACCGCCTGCCGCGTCACGTGCAGCCCGTATCCCCGGAGATCCTCCAGCGCCTGCTCACCGACGCGCCTGACCCGGGAAGCCAGGTCGGCAGGCTCCAGCGGATAGTGCCGCCCGTCGAAGAGGTCGAGTGGCGACCACAGAGTTCCGCCCGCGTCGTAATCAAACAGGTGGAGGCGGCGGCCGGGCTCGTAGAGCGGCGCGAAGAACGGAAAGCCGAGCAGGTGGTCCGCGTGCAGGTGCGTCAGAAGGACGAACACCTCGTCCTCGGTGCCGAGCAGCGAGCGCCCGAGCGGCCGGATACCGGTTCCCGCATCGAGCACGAGCACGCACCCGCCGACGGCGACCGAGACGCAGGTCGTGTGCCCGCCGTAGCGCACGAACGCCGCGCCCGGCGCGGGCACCGAGCCCCGAACTCCCCAGAACGTAACGGTCATTGCGGCACGGGCGTGGTGGGCGGGGCGGACTGGATGGGGACCGTCTGCACCGTGTCGGGGCGCACGTCGATCACGTCCGTTGCGACGAGGAAGTACGTCCCGATGAAGAGCAACACGCCGATGACGATGCTGAACATAAAGACCGTGTACGAGGTCCGGAGCAGCTTGAACTTCGTCGTCAGCACGCTGCCGAGGCCGTACAGGTCGCGGATCATGTTGCGGTAGAGGCGGTCGTTGTCCTGCATCAGCTCCGTCATCCCGACCTCGAAGTCGTCGCTCGACATGTTCGCGAAGTGACCGAAGAAGAGGATGTTGGCGCTGTTGCGTCGGACCTGCTCCAGCGTGACGGGCTCCTCGCTGACGCGGGGCCGCGCCGAGCGGATCGCGAAGACCATCGAGATGAGGCACCCGATCATCAGCACGGTCGTCGGGATCAGCAGCCACGGGTTCGAGTCGATCTTCGGGGAGATCGCGCCGAGGAGGATCGGGAGGATGAGGCCGTTGATCGAGATCATGATGTTGGCCTTGGTGTCGGCGAGCCCCGAGAGGTCCATGTGGACCTGGTACGAGGTCCGGAACATCGTCTCGACGCCGCGGCTCGATCCGAGCGCGCCGTCCTTCTTCGCGGCCTTGAAGCTGTCGCCCTTGCGGATATCCAGTGCAAAGTCTATGTCCCAACCAAAAATTGAGGCCAGCTGCATGATCAGGCCGTCCTCAATCTCTGATTGAACACCGGCATGATACAGTGATGTGGTTATGGTGCTGCTGCGCAAGGCCACCTGGGTGTCGGGGGTGCGGGAGTGGCGTTCATAGGCAAAACCGTTGTCTGCACGGGCAAAGACCTGGCGCTCCAGGCGGTCCAGGACATGCTCAAGGCTAACCAGGGTCTTGTCCGCATCCAGCCAGAACACAAACTTGTGCCCGGGATACAACCGGGCAAGCTTTTTGGACTCGTCACAACAGTTGAGCACTTCGTACATGGCTCTGTCGGACAGCCCCGCGCGCTTGAAAATGACAGACAGCGAATCGCCGGGCTTGACCGTGGTTGAACCAGAGACAGGTGATGATCTCGGTCATGGTTGGTCTCCACGGTCATCCAGAACGGATTCGAATCCGCCGTAGACCATGCGCCTGGCATCAAAAGGCATGCGCTGGTGCCAGGCTTTCATGCGTTCGTCATTCATCACTTTGGCCGCGGCTTCGTCGCGGGCTTTCCGGGAGGGCCATTCCACCCAGGAGAAGACGACCTGTTCGCCGTGTTGGCACAATACGGCGCGATGGAAGTCGGTGAGCTTGCCTTCGGGCACGTCGTCGCCCCAGGCGTCGACGACGCGCAGGGCACCATGCTCCAGAAACACTGGCGCGCATTCCCGCGCCATGTCGCGGTAGGCCTCCCGGTTTGCAATGGGCACCGGCAACAGGCAGCCATCCAGATAAGTTCCGCGTGCGTTGCCGACATCAACCAGCGTATCGAAGCCGGCAAAGATCATGCGTTTGCCGTCCATGGGCATCTCCGGCAACTGGTGCATGCGCGGGTCGCTCATCATTTTTTCGAACGCCGCATCGCGGATAGCCTTGTCCGGGTACTCCATCAGGCTAAACACCACGGTCTCGTCGTCGCCGGCGTTCACCGCGCGCTGGAAGTCATTTACTTTGCCGCAGGGCACGTCGTCGCCCCAGGACTCGATGATTCGAGTGGCACCAAATTCCTTGAACAGCGTCATCGTCTGTCGGGCGTGTTCAATATAGGCTTGTTTGTTGGCCGTGGGAACGGCGGCTACGAAACCTTGCACATAGATCATCGGTGGTTCTCCTGTTTCAGATGTTGGGCATGTATGGTGTTCAGACCGCTGTCGGCGCTGAGTCAAGTTCGGTGAGTCGCCAGAAGCCTGGACCAGGGTGGTGATGTGCCGCGGTGCGTGCTGGTCGAGGGCCATGGCTTATCTCTGATTGATGTTGGGGTGCGGTGGAATTCTCGTTGAATATACTGAAGCAATGAGTTATAAAATACAACCATGACGTTAGAAAAGATTAGCCCATTGGATGAGCCTGGACCCAGGCGCTGGTATGACGATGCTTGCGGCACCGCGCTGGCGCTGGAATTGGTCGGTGAGCGCTGGTCGTTGCTGGTCATGCGCGAGCTGATGTTTGGCCCGCGTCGGTTCTCCGAGCTCAAGACAGACCTCACCGGAATCAGCGCCAACGTACTGACCCAGCGCCTGGCGGGGCTGGAGCAGTCGGGGATTGTGCGTCGGCGTAAACTGCCGCCGCCGGCAAGCGTGCAGGTCTATGAGCTGACTGAATGGGGCCTGGAGGCCGAACCGATTTTGCAGACGATGGGGCGCTGGGCCGTGCGCTCGCCGCGGCACGACCCGATGCGTCCGCTATCGGCGGTGTCGACCATGCTCTCGCTGCGAACCATGCTCCAGCCGGATCGAAAACCGCGGTCGATGACAGTCATGTTCCGCTTTCCGGACAATACCTTCATCGGCCGGCTGACAGCGGATGGACTGGAGATCGAGCGCGGCGAAACGGAGCAAGCCGACGTAGAGTTCGATACCGATACCACCACCTTCGTCAGCCTGGTTTACGGCAAGCGGCCGTTCAAACAGGCCGAAAAAGAAGGCAGGCTGCGGTTGAAAGGCGATCGCCGGATGGCGCGCCGGTTCGTCGACTGCTTTGCACTGCCGGCAAAACCAAAGGGCCATGCGGCAACTTAGGTAACACTCGGCCGCGCCGGCCGGCAGATTTGCCGCAGCCAGCCTGGCAAGCCTATACTCAAGATCCACAAAGCGTATCAATCAGGGTGGAGGACATGCATTCGATTCGTCAGATAATTGGTGAGAAGGGTAAGGAGGTTTGGTCGGTCGGTCCCGACGATACGGTTTATGACTGCATTCGCCTGATGGCGGTCAAGGGCGTGGGCGCGCTGGTGGTGATGGACGGGGATCGGCTGCACGGCATGGTCTCGGAGCGTGATTACGCGCGCAAGGTGATTCTTGAGGGGCGCGCGTCGCGCGATACGAAGGTTGATCAAATCTGCTCAAACCCGGTGATTACTGTCTCGCCGCGGGCGACGGCCGAGGAAGGGCTGGCGCTGATGACCCACAAAAAGATCCGCCATCTGCCGGTCGTCGAGAAAGGCGAGCTGATCGGCGTGGTTTCGATTGGGGATCTGGTCAACGCGGTGCTGGGCGATCAGGCCAAGCTGATCGAGCAGCTTGAGCGCTACGTCGCCGGCTGAGGTTTTTGCCTTTCGCCAGTCTGCCGGGCCGCCTGACGCGTTAAACTGGTTGCATCTGAAACCATTTGGAGGAGCGCGAAATGGGTCTGCTGGTTGATGGCCAATGGCATGATGAGTGGTATGACACCAAATCCACCGGCGGCCGCTTTGAGCGCGATGCCGCGGCATTTCGTAACTGGGTTACCGCCGATGGCTCACCGGGGCCGCAGGGCCGCGGCGGTTTTCAGGCCGAAGCGGGCCGCTACCATCTCTACGTTGCTCTCGCCTGCCCCTGGGCTAATCGGGCGCTGATTTTCCGCAAGCTCAAGGGCCTTGAGGAGATGATTTCGGTTTCGGTGGTCAATCCGCTGATGCGCTCGAAAGGCTGGACATTTCAGGACGGCTACAAGGTCAAGGCCGACCCGATCCACGGCGCGGAGTTTCTGCATCAGGTCTACACGGCGGCCAAGTCCGACTACTCGGGGCGGGTGACGGTGCCGCTGCTGTGGGACAAGCGTGAAGGCACGATTGTGAGCAATGAATCGGCCGACCTGATCCGCATGTTCAACTCGGCCTTCGATGGAATCGGCGCGGCCGCTGGCGACTATTACCCGGAAGATTTGCGCGGCCGGATCGACGAGATCAATGCCAAGGTCTATCCGAAGGTCAACAACGGTGTCTACCGGGCCGGCTTTGCCACCACTCAGGAAGCCTATGAAGAGGCGGTCATCGAACTGTTCGAGACGCTCGATGAGCTCGAAGTGCACCTGGGCGAAAATCGCTACCTGTGCGGCACGCGCCTGACCGAAGCCGACTGGCGCCTGTTCACCACCCTGGTTCGTTTTGACGCGGTGTATGTCGGCCACTTCAAGTGCAATATCCGGCGCATCGAGGATTATCACCATCTCTCGAACTACCTGCGCGAGCTCTACCAGTGGCCGGGAATTTCAGAAACGGTCGAACTCCACGCCATCAAGCTGCACTACTACGGCAGTCACGCCAGCATCAATCCGCACTACATCGTGCCGCTGGGTCCGGCGCTGGACTTTCATCGCAGGCACGATCGCGACCGCTTGCCGGCTGACTGAGCGGCAGACTTCCGGCCGACCAGCGATCTGTGGCGCGGCGTGAGCCTCCCACCTGGGTGGGCAAGCGGCGACGTCCGGCGGGCCGGGCGGCCAGCAGCGCCTGAACCAGCAGCGGCACGACGATCAGCGTCGTGCCGATCCAGAACCACACATCCGGCACTTCGGCAAACAGCAGCCAGCCGATCACGAATGCCCAGACAATGCCGGTGTATTCTGAGGCGGTGACCTGGTTGGCGTCGACGTGGCGGTAGGCCAGGATCACGCTCATGTTGTAGCCGAGGATGAACAGCGCCGAACCGAACGCAGCGGTCATTGCCGACCAGTCGATGGCTTCGCCTTCAACCAGGGCCAGAATCAGCGCGGCCGGCAGTGCAAACAGGTAGTTGAGCAGCAGGCTGTGGGTCACGGACTGCTTGCGCGGCAGTTTGCGCACCAAAACAGCGCTGATTGCCAAAGCCACGGCCAGGCCCAGCGCGGTGAAACCAGCCGGGCTCATCTCGGTCGGGCGAAGAATGATCAGTACGCCAAGCAGGCCGCCAACGACGGCAAACAGGCTGGAACGGCTCAGGCGCTCACCGAAAAGCCCCACGCCCATGATCACCACCAGCACCGGCGCGGCGTAGAAAATCGCGTTCGCCGTGGCCAGCGGCAGGGCGCCCAAGGCGATGACCATGCAGATGATGCCGGCCAGGCCAACGTTGGCACGCAGCAGGTGCACCCTTGAGCCGGCCCAGAAGTTCTTCCAGTCGACCAGCGACAGAAAGGGAACGAGCAGCAGCAGGGTAAAGACCAGGCGCATGGCGACAAACTGGAAAATCGCCAGATCACCGCTGACCCATTTGATCAGCGTATCGGAAATGATCGCCAGAAAATTGCCGACGATCAGCAGAAAAATGGCGCTGTTGACAGTGCGTCCTGACATGGAAATGGCCTCAAAACACGCGACAGATTGACCGGCTGGCGATCGCGCGGCAGCCACCCGGTCTGAAGATGTTGATTCTGGAGGTCGATTGATATGATGTAAAATGATGAATGCTAATCAATTATGAATATTACTCATAATGAAGCTGCCGCCGCTCAATACCCTGCCCGCGTTTGAGGCCGTCGCCCGCACCTTGAGCTTTTCGGCGGCGGCCGAAGAGCTGCATCTGACCCAGTCTGCGGTTTCGCACCAGATTCGCCGGCTGGAAGACCATCTGGGTGAAAGTCTGTTTGAGCGCGGCGGCCGGCGCGTGGCTTTGAGTGAACCGGGCGAACGGTTTTACGAGGCGGTGGCTCCGGCTCTGGGCCAGATCGAGCGCGCCGCCGCCCAGCTTCGCGGCAGTGCAGATTCCCGCCTGCGCCTGGCCGTGCCAAGCTCATTTGCAGTCAGTTGGCTGATCGAGCGCCTGCCGCATCTGCAGCGTTTGCATCCGGAGCTGGACCTGACACTGGAAATGCTCGCCGACATGCCGACCATGTCCGAGCGCCTGGCCGACTGCTTCATCACCACCCGCTTCGAGCAGCGCGGCTATCAGTCACTGCTGCTCTACGATGAGCGCCTGTTTGCGGTTTGCTCCCGTCAGTACTGGGGCCGGATTCGCGACGAGCTGGATGAGGCCGGGCTGCGCCGGCGCGGCAGCGGCCGGCTGATCGAGCCGGCCTGGCTGAACCGCTTTACCCTGTTGTCAGCAGCCAGCGTTTTCGAGCGGCGTGGCGAAGACTGGCGGCGCTGGTATCAGGTCGGTGGCGCGAACTTGCCGGACAAGGTCCGGGTACAGCACTTTTCGCACATGCTGCTTGCCCATGAGGCCGCCCGCCATCACCAGGGCATCGCCCTTTCGAACGATTACATGCTCGATACTGCGACCGACCCCGACCTGGTGCGCCTGCCGACCGCTCATGAGCTGGCCACTGGCGACGAATTTCATTTTGCCTGCAAGACCGCTCGAGCCAATGAGCCCGGCATTCGCAATCTGTCACGCTGGTTGCTCAAACAGGCTCAGGCCTCAGGCTGGGTTTGATTTACTGCTTGTGCATATGCCTGACGGAGTTCGCCGTAAGCCACACGCTCGCGACGTAAATCAGAGTCACCTTAAATGAGCGAACCCTGACTGGGCGGCACGATGGGATCGAAATCGAGCACCTTTTTTCCACCATAAAACACCAGTTTGAACTCGGCCCGCGAGACCGGAACGTAGCGGTCGTTGCCGCCAATTTCCACCTGGGCGCCGTGGGTGAGGGCGTAGCCGTTTTCATCGACGCGCACAACCATGGTGGCTTTTGCTCCGGTGTGGCAGATGGTTTTCAGTTCCTTGATTTCATCGGCCCAGGCGAGCAGATGCTGGCTGCCCTCGAACAGCTCGCCGCGGAAATCCGTGCGCAGTCCGAAGGCGAGCACCGGGATGTTCAAGCGGTCTACCACCTCGCTGAGCTGGAAGACCTGCTCGCGGCTGAAAAACTGTGATTCGTCGGCAAGCACGCAGTGAACGTTGCCCTGTTCCAGTTCACCTTGCAGGTAGTTGAACAGATCGTCATCGGGTCCGACAGCGTGGGCCGGTTGCTCCAGGCCGATACGCGAGCGGATGACCCCGCGACCGGCGCGATCATCAAGCGCGGGTGTGATCAGCAGCGGCCGCATGCCGCGCTCCAGATAGTTGTACGCCGACTGCAGCAGCAAGGTGGTTTTGCCGGCATTCATGGTCGAGTAATAGAAGTACAGCTTGGCCATCAGTGCCGAAGCCTTACTGATTGTCCGGCTCGGTTTCGAGCCGGATGTCAATCCACACCGCGGCCAGCGCTTCGCGCTCATCAAGCCAGCTCTGCATGGCCGTGGTGAGTTGCTCGCAGTCCGTACAGTCGTCGTTGCGATAGAGAAGGATAAAAATATCGGCCTCGGGCAGATCGGCGGGCGTGACCGCCTCACCGTCGAGCGTCTGGACGCGCTCAAGGAGGCGGTCGAGGCGCACCATCGAGCGCTCTCTTCGCTGGCGATCAAAGATCAGCGACAGTTCGCGCTCAAAGTTACGCCGCTGGCCTTGCATATGCCAGGCCGCGCTGTGATCGGTGAAATACACATAGAGCTGCGGCAGCCGGGTGATGACTCCGTCGCGCTTGGCCTGAGCCTGGGTGTTGCCGACAAAGCGCTGATGGGCCAGAACGACCTCATCACGCTGGATGAATTCCAGCCGGGTGGTTTCGGCGGCCGTGGCCGGCGCACTGCCGGCCAGAGCGCTCAGCAGAATAAAAAGTACGGAAATACGCAGCATCGGTCCAGTATATCGTTTCCGCTTGGCGGCCCGATGATGGCCGCGCGACGGCCGCCTTATTCAGACTAGAATAGCCGCCCCATGCCTCGATCCTCAGCCAAACTCAACCCGGCGCAGCGCGCCGCCGTGACCCATATTGCGTCGCCGCTGCTGGTGCTGGCAGGGGCAGGCTCGGGCAAGACCCGGGTGATTACCGAAAAGATCGCCTGGCTGATTGATCAGGGCCACTATGGGGCACGCGAAATTGCCGCGATCACCTTTACCAACAAGGCGGCGCGCGAGATGAAGGCGCGCATCGGCAAGCGCCTGGGCCGAAAGAAAATCGAGGGGCTGACCATCTCGACCTTTCATTCCCTGGGCTGGCAAATCCTGCGTTCCGAACCGGAAGCGGCCGGTCGGCGCAAGGGCCTGAGCATTCTTGACCAGCACAGCGCCGGTGACCTGATCCGCGAGCTGTTGCCTTCAGGCACGCCGAATGATCGAATCTACGCGGCTCAGTCTGCGATCAGCCGCTACAAGGATGCTGGCCTGAGTATTGACCAGGCCCGCTCGGCCGCAAGCGGCGAACAGGCCGCGCTGGCGGCGGAAATTTTCGCCGCCTACCAGGAGCGCCTGAGCGCGCTCAACGCGGTTGACTTCGATGATCTGATCACGATTCCCGCCAGTCTCCTCGACGACCCGGTGGTGCGTACCCGCTGGCGACATCGCCTGAAATACCTGCTGGTCGACGAATATCAGGACACCTCCGAGGCCCAGTACCGGCTGCTTGGCCGGCTCAGCGCCGACAGCGGCGCGTTTACCGCGGTCGGTGATGACGATCAGTCGATCTACGCCTGGCGCGGCGCGCGGCCGGAAAACCTGCTTAGCCTGCAGGCCGACTGGCCGACACTTGAGATCATCAAACTCGAACAGAACTACCGCTCCAGCGGGCATATTCTGAGCGCGGCCAACGCGGTCATCAGCCACAATCCGCACACTTTTGAAAAGCGCCTGTGGAGCGAACACGGCCCGGGCGACCGCGTCGAGGTTGCCGAGTACGTCGATGAAGCCGACGAAGCCGAATCGATTGCGCGGGCCATCGTCACCGAGGTCCGCGGGGGCCAGGCCAGCTTCGGCCAGTGTGCCGTGCTCTACCGCTCCAACTTCCAGGCCCGCGCGATTGAGCAGCAGCTACGTGAATACGGCGTGCCCTACGCGGTGTCGGGCGGGCCGAGCTGGTTCGATGCGCGTGAGATACGCGATGGGCTGGCCTATCTCAGGCTGCTGGTCAATCCGGACGACAACCCGGCCTTCATGCGCGTGGCCAATGCGCCGCGCCGCGGCCTGGGTTCAAGTGCGATGTCGCGTCTGGCCAGCTATGCCGACGCCACCCGCAAGAGTCTGTTCGAGGCAGCCGTTGATCCGGTTTTCCAGGCCGAGCTGCCGCTGCCGGCCCAGCGCGGTTTGCGCTCCTTCACCAATATGCTGATCGACTTTGGTGACCGTGCCGCGCGCGACAACATTGGCTCGGCCTTTGCCGACATGCTCGAGCACATCGCCTATCTTGACTGGTTGATTGCGCTCGATGACGAACCCAAAAAGGCCGAGCGCCGACGTCGCTCGCTGGGTGACCTGACCGGCTGGGTCGAGCGCTTGAGCGACCAGATCGATTCGCCCGAAGCGCTGATCGCCAGGGTGTCGCTGGTTGCCGGCCCGGACGATGATCGCAATGACGGCGCTGATCTGGTCCGTCTGATGACCCTGCACGCCGCCAAGGGCCTGGAGTTTGGCCGGGTCTGGCTGGCCGGCTGCGAAGAAGGTTTGCTGCCGCACAGCCGCTCGGTAGATGAGGGCAGCATCGAAGAAGAGCGTCGGCTGATGTATGTCGGCATTACCCGCGCCGAGCGCCGCCTGTTCATCAGCTATGCCCGCCGCCGCCGGCGCGGCGGTGAAGCGGTTGAAACCACGCCCAGCCGATTCCTTGATGATCTGCCCGAAGCGGCCGTTTCCTGGCCGGCCCGCCATGGCCCGGAAGAAAGCTCGAACGAAGATGCGGTTGACCACATCGCCGCACTCAAGGCGATGCTGGAAGGCTGAGGTCGTTGATCGGAGGTCCGAAGTCAGAGGTCCGAAGTCTGAAGTCTGAAGTCTGAAGTCTGAAGTCCGAAGTCTGAAGTCTGAAGTCTGAAGTCCGAAGTCTGAAGTCCGAAGTCTGAAGTCAGAGGCCGAAGTCCGAAGTCCGAAGTCCGAAGTCTGACCTCCGACCTCCGACCCGCCCTCCGATCCCAAGCTATTATAAAAACCATGAGCAAACTACTGATCCTGAGCCTGACAATGATCGCTCTGAGCGGCTGCAATGCTGATGAGCCGTATGTACTGGTCAAGGAGCAGCGGTTTTACGTCGAAATTGCTGCCAATGACGCCAGCCGCAGCCAGGGCCTGATGTTTCGCGATGAACTGGCGCGCAACCGCGGCATGCTGTTCATTTTTCCCGATCAGCGCATGCGCGCCTTCTGGATGCGCAATACCCGCATTCCACTCGATATCATCTATATCGACCGCGAATTCAAGGTGGTCAGCATCAGCGCAAACACCCCGCCATGCCGATCAGCAAGCAATCGCTGTCCGAGCTACCCGAGCGCCGGTCCGGCCCAGTACGTGCTTGAAATCAACGCCGGTCTGGCCGCAGAACTTGGCCTTGAGCCGGGCGACCGCATTGAGGCAAACATGATCGATATCCACCGACAATCGCCGCAACGGTGATAAGCTCGGAAAACCCGATCATCCCTGCAGGAGTACCAGGCATGTGGATCTTCCGGAAACTCTTGGGACCCGTTCACCGCTTTCTTGAGCGTCGGCGCTTTCCCACGCTGTTGATCATGCTGGCCAGCTTGTTCGTGGCCAATGTCTTCATTCCCGACCCGATTCCGCTGATTGATGAGCTGATCATGCTGGTCGCTACCGTTGCGGTCGGCGCGTTTCGAAAGCCCCGGAAAGCTGACCATGAACTTGCCGACGACACAAAGCCCTGACCGGTCGCGCCCGCTGACGCTGCTGCAGCTCTCCGACAGCCATCTGTCGGCGGATCCTCAGGCCCGCTATCGGGATCAGTCGGCCGATGCCAACCTGGCCAGCCTGCGTCCGGCCATTTGCGAACTCAAGCCCGACCTGATCGTGTTGTCCGGTGACGTATCCGAGGATGGATCAGCACAATCCTACTGGCGAATGGGCGGCTTTGTGCGTGACCTGGCCGCACGGATCGCCTGGCTGCCCGGCAATCACGATCAGCGCTCGACCATGGCCGAGGTGTTTGATTCGCTCGATTTTGAATCCGGACCGCTGCTGAGCGCTGGCGGCTGGCAGATTGCACTGCTCGACTCGGCCTGGCCGGATCGAGCCGAAGGGGAGCTCGATGCGCCGCGCCTGGCTCCACTGGATGAGCTGGACGCATCGCGGCCGGCGCTGGTGTTCGTGCATCACCAGCCGCTGCTGATCGGATCACCCTGGATTGACCGCTACCCCCTGGTCGAATCGGAACGCCTGTGGCAGCGTCTGGCCGGCGGGCCGGTTCAGGCCGTGGCCTTCGGCCATGTGCATCAGGTTTTTGAGGGTGATAAACAGGGCATTGCCTGTCTGTCAGCCCCCTCGACAGCGGCCAACAGCGAGCGCGACGTGGCCCGGTTTACGGCCAGTTCGCTCGGGCCTGCGATGCGCTGGTTCCGGCTGTGGTTGGATGGGCGCTGGGAGACGGGTATTCTTGAACAAGGATGAAAAGATAGCCAAAGGCTCAAGGCTCAAGGTGAAAGAGCTGAAAGTCCTGCGCTCCATGCTTTTCTCCTTTTTCCCTTTGCCTTGAGCTTTTCAGCTACATTTCGACCATCTCGAAATCTTCCTTGCCGGCACCGCAGTCGGGGCAGACCCAGTCTTCGGGCACGTCCTCCCAGCGGGTGCCGGGCGGGATGCCGTCGTCGGGCGCGCCCTGCTCCTCGTCATAGATCCAGCCGCAGACGATGCACATCCAGCTCTTCCAGCCTTGTTCTTCACTCACCGCTTGGTAGTTTCCGTCGATTCAGATGGGCTTGGTATTGTAATGGATCAGCGCGGCCGCCTGGCCGGGTTGCGGGGCGGAATGGCTCGATCCAGCAGTGTTTGATGCCGTAAACTTGGGGACTTGGCAGGAATCTGCCAGCTACAGCGCAACTCATACCTCAGGAGCCGTTTTTCAGCATGTCTGCCAGCCACGATCTGTTCACCCGCGCCCGCGCCCGTATCCCCGGCGGAGTCAACTCACCGGTCCGTGCCTTTGCCGCCGTGGGCGGCGAGCCGGTTTTCTTCGAGCGTGCCGAGGGGGCCTGGATGTTCGATGTCGAGGGTCGGCGCTATATCGACTACGTCGGCTCCTGGGGACCAATGATCTGCGGCCATGCGCATCCGAAGATTGTCGAGGCGGTGCAGCGCGCTGCGGCCAGGGGATTGAGCTTTGGTGCGCCGGCGCCCGATGAGGTCACAATGGCCGAAATGCTGTGCGAGATGCTGCCTTCGCTGGAGCGGGTGCGCATGGTCAATTCCGGTACCGAGGCCACCATGTCGGCCCTGCGCCTGGCGCGTGCGGCAACCGGCCGCGATCATTTCATCAAGTTTGAAGGCCACTACCACGGCCACGGCGATTCCTTTCTGGTCAAGGCCGGGTCGGGTGCTCAGACCCTGGGCGTGCCGACCTCTCCGGGTGTGCCCGAATCCCTGGCGGCGCTGACGCTCAATGCGCGCTTCAACGATCTTGACAGCGTGCACGCGCTGTTCGCTGAGCATCCGGACGATATTGCCTGCATCATCGTCGAGCCGGTGGCCGGCAACATGAACTGTGTGCCCCCGGTACCCGGATTTCTCGAAGGCCTGCGCCAGATCTGCGATCGACACGGCGCGCTGCTGATTTTTGATGAAGTCATGACCGGCTTTCGCGTCGGGCCGACCGGCGCCCAGGGCCTGTACGGCGTGACCCCTGATCTGAGCACTTTCGGCAAGATCATCGGTGCCGGCATGCCGGTCGGGGCATTTGGCGGCAAGTACGACATCATGAAGCTGATTGCCCCGGAAGGACCGGTCTACCAGGCCGGCACCCTGTCGGGCAATCCGGTGGCCATGGCCGCCGGGATTGCCAACCTGAAGCTGATCAGTGAACCAGGGTTTTATGAACGACTGACCGAGCGCACCCGCCAGCTCGCCGACGGTCTGAAAGCGGCGGCCGACCGTGCCGAGGTGCCCGTGCACACCGTTGCCGTGGGAGGCATGTTTGGCCTGTTCTTCACCGAGGAGAAGGCGGTGACCAACTTCGACCAGGCCGCAGCCTGCAACATCGACCAGTTTCGGACATTTTTTACCGCGATGCTCGAAGCCGGTGTTTATCTGGCGCCGAGCGCCTTCGAAGCCGGCTTCGTCTCCAGCGCTCACAGCGAGGCCGATATCACGGCAACCGTTGACCGGGCCGGCCAGGCCTTTGCCCGGATGGCGCGGGGCTGATCCGGTCCGGGCCGGTGGCCCGAACCGCTTTCGAAGATCTCCCGGGTTTCAGTACTTGACCGTGCAGCCGTAGGGGCGGGTCGTGGTCTGGCTGATTTCTTCGCCGGCCGCCATCTGTTCGAGCGCAACTACGACGTACTGGGTGGCGTCGGCGATATCGTCTTGATTGGCGCTCGGGTTGGAGTCGATGCCGCCCATGTAGCGCAGCGTTCCCTCGGCGTCAATGATGTACATATGCGGTGTCACCCGGGCATCGTAGGCGCGGCCCATATCACCGGATTCGTCGAGCAGCACGGCGTTCGGCCGGGCGTTGCGCGAGGAGGTCAGATCGTCGGCTTCGGCGGCGCTGACATGGCCCTGGGTGCCGGGTTTCGACGAGATCACCGTCAGCCATGCCGCACCGTGCTCTTCCTGGGCAAGGCGCTGCTGGTCCTGCATGTTGCCGGCCCCGTAATGCTTGCGCACGAACGGACAGTCGTGGTTGGTCCATTCGAGAATGAGCAGTTGACCGGCGTAGTCGGCAAGCGTGTGGGTTTCGCCTGCCGTGTCGATGACTTTGAAATCCGGTGCCGGCTGGCCGATCTGCGGTGCGGCCGCGACCGCGGCCCACAACACCAGTCCGGAGACGGCGGTGGCGAACTGAGCTGAACGCTTGAACATGATGATTCTCCTTGGGGGGAAGACTGCAATGATCAGGTTTTGTCGAGTGATTCGATGGCGGCAACCACCAGGCCGGGGCTGAGCACCTGCGGCAGCAGCACAGGTTCGCCGCCGTCGTATGGGTAGAGCGCGTAGAGCGGCACGCCGTTGCGCTGGTAGCTGGCCAGATAATCGGTGATGCGTTCGTCACGCCGTGTCCAGTCGCCTTTCATGTAGACGACGTTGTGATCGTCGAGCGCTTGGCGCACCGCGTCGTTGTTGAGCGCTACCCGTTCGTTGACCAGACAGGTCACGCACCAGTCGGCGGTCATGTTGACCAGCACCGCCAGGTCGGGCTCGGCGCGCAGTTCGGCCAGGCGTTCGGCCGAGTAGCTTTCCCACCAGGCCGCCTCATTGATTTCTGCGGACGGCTGAAAGCGCACTCCTGCGCCGAGCGCGGCGATGCTGGCGATCAGGCCCAGGGCAACGGCGACATGACGCACGCTGGCCAAGGTTGGGCTGCGATCACGCCGACCGGCCAGCCACAGTACGAAAGTCAGCATCAGTAGGCCGAGCAGCGTTGCGCTCAGCCCGTCACTGCCGACCTGACGGCCGAGCACCCACAGCAGCCAGACCACCGCCAGATAAAGCGGAAAGGCCATGAGCTGTTTGAACGTTTCCATCCACGGACCGGGCCTGGGCAGCAGCCGGCCCAGCCGGGGCGAAAAGCTCAGCACCAGCATCGGCAGGGCAAGGCCCAGACCCAAGGCCAAAAACACGCTGATCGCCATGGGGCAGGGCATCAGCACAGCGGCGCCCAGGGCGGCGGCCATGAATGGCGCGGTGCATGGGCTGGCTACGATGCAGGCCAGAATGCCGGTGAAAAAAGAGCCGCCAAGACCATCAGTTTCCGTTAAGCCCTGCCCGACGCCCATCAGGCGGCTGCCAAAATCGAACAGGCCCGAAAGCGACAGACCAAGCGCAAAAAGAATATAAACCAGCGCGCCGATCACCCACGGCGACTGAAGCTGAAAACCCCAGCCGATCGCCTCGCCGCCGGCGCGCAGCGCCAGCAAAACGGTGGCCAGCACGGCAAAGCTCAGCAATACGCCGGCGGTGTAAGCCAGACCGTGGGCGCGCTGATCATGGCCGGCGCCGGCGACCAGGCTCATCGCCTTGATTGAGAGCACCGGAAACACGCATGGCATCAGGTTGAGCAGCACCCCGCCCGCCAGCGCCAGCAGCACGGACAGACCCCAGCCCAGCGGTGGTTCGGCAGCGGTCAGTAGAGCCGCGCCGGTGGTTTGCAGAGCCTCGCGCTGGGCGACGATTTCGAAGCCCTGGCCAGAGCGCTGATCGACGAACACCACCGGCAGCAATTCGGGAACCTCGGCCAGCCAGGGCGACAGCGCCTGGCCGGCCTGGAGCAGGCCGTCGATCTGGGCAACTTCGGCGGCCCTGGCGTGATCGACGATGTTTTCGACCGCGACAAACACTTCCCAGTCGGCGCTGCCCGGCAGGCTGTCGGATTCGACTTGAACGGCAAGCTGGCCGGCGGCGGTGTCAAAACGAGCTGGCCAGTCGACCGCTTCAGGCGTTTGCTGGTCAGCCTGGGCGAACAGCGTGACTGCAGCCGGGTTTTGCGCCGGCGTTGACTGCTGAACCGGCAGGCTCATCGACAGCTCAGCCTGGCCGGGGATGCAGATCTCCTCGCACACCAGCCACTCGGCTTCCACTGCAATCGTCAGATGGTCGCCGACCTGCAGATCGCCAGCCGGAGAGATAGTGACCGGCAGCAGGTGCTCGCCGCTGTAGCCGTAGTTGATCAGATGGCCCATCGGCAAGCGCTCGGGCCACGGCCAATGGATTTCCGAGGCATCGGTGCCGGCCGGCAGTTGCCAGGCCAGCTTGGTAGCCAGGCCGGAATCGCCGGGATTTTTCCAGTAGGTGTGCCAGTGCTCATCGGGCAGCAGGCGCAGGCCGACGCGAAACGGTGTGCCCGGCATCACCTGCTGAACTTCGCTGATCAGCTCGACTTCAATATGCGGCTGGCTGATCGGTCCGGGCTGGGCCTGCGCGACTGTGGCGAGCAAAGCCAGCGCGATCAGGGCCGCGAGCGGTCGGAAAATGGGTCTGGGCATCCGGGGATTTTCAAGTAGGGCCGATGAAGTCTCGCCTAAGACTGACAGCCGGGGCAGAAAAAAGTGCTGCGCTGGCCGATGGTTTCGCGCCGGACGAGCGCGCCACAGGCCAGGCAGGACTTCCCTTCGCGGCCATAGACTTTCAGCGCCTGACCAAAATAGCCGGGTCGGCCGTCGCCGGCGGTGAAATCCTTCAGCGAGGTGCCACCGAGCTCGATCGCATCGGCCAGCGTTTCCCGGATGCTGTCGGCCAGGCGCCGGTAGCGGGCCAGGCTGATTCGTCCGGCCGCGCGGCGCGGGTCGATGCCTGCCGCATGGAGGGCCTCTGAGGCGTAGATGTTGCCTACACCAACCACAACGGACGCGCTCATGACAAATGCCTTGACGGCAATGCGGCGGCCACGACTTTGCTGCCACAGCCACTGGCCATCAAAGTCGTCGTCCAGCGGTTCAGGGCCCAGCCTGGCCAGCCGCGGATGGGCCAGCGGTACATCACCGCCCCACAGCAGGGCACCGAAGCGGCGTGGATCGGTATAGCGAATCACGCGCTTATCGTCGAGTCGGACATCGACATGATCATGGCGCCCGGCTGCGGGCGCCGGGCGCCATGCGCGAAAGGAGCCGGACATGCCCAGGTGCCAAAGCAGCGACCCGGAATCCAGGCGCCAGATCAGCCATTTGGCACGGCGCTCCAGCGCCACGACCGTGGCCCCGGAAAGCTGAATGATCTGCTCAGGGATAGGCCAGCGCAGCTCAGGCTGGCGGACCTTGATGGCCAGAATCCGGCGGCCTTCGACCAGCGGCGCGAGACCGCGCCGACTGGTTTCGACCTCAGGCAGTTCAGGCATGGCGGTTTGCGCGGTGCCGGAATGCGGCCACTATTCCCCGCTGCTGCTCAGCTCGGTGCGATAAGCGCCGCCGCCCATTTGTGCCGGCAGATTGCCGTCGATGCGCAGCATCTGGCGCGGTGACGCGGCCGATACCCACACGCGCATGTCGCCACCTTCGCCGTCCAGCGCTTCCAGGCTGATCGGCCAGGCCGCGAGGCTGGTCGTGCCCAGCTCAACGTTCTCCTGCTCGGCTACCCGAAGGCTGAAATAGCGCACCCGCTGCTGCACGCCAATTTCGACAAAGCGCAGTGTGGTGGCGTAGCCGGCCTCCAGTGGCAAGCCAAGCAGAGCCGCCTCCAGCGCGGCGTCGGAGCCGAACACGGGGGCATCAAGTTCGATATTGATCGGCACTTCGGCTCCGGCCAGGATGGTGCCGCTGACCCGGGCGGGTTGGTAATCCAGCTCGATGCTGACCGGGCCCTGCGACAGGCTGCGGCTGATTGGCGCCAGCGAGCGAGCATCGACGACAACGAGATCGCTGGCCGAACCCATTGGTGAGCTCGTCTGGGTGTCGATGATCAGCCGTTCGCCGGCCTCATCTGCTTCGCGCCGAATGCTGCGCTCGGCTTCCATCGTCATCTCGTTGCCCTGGATTTCCAGGGTCGTGGTGTAGGCGAACTGGCCGTCGGCCACCCGTTCGCCATTGACTTCGGGCAGGGCGGCGGTGCGCGCCTGGTCCAGCTCGGCGCTGGGCTCGGTGAGTGTCACGCTGTCGATATCGACGGTCATGGCGGCCAGGCGAGCTTCGATCTCATCGTCCATCCCGCTCTGGAAACGCCCGCCCAGATGGTCGGCAAGAAAGGCTTCAATGCGGGCAAACATGGCCAGGCGGTTTTCGCGGCCGCTGAAGCCGTGGCCTTCGTCTTCGGCAACGATGTATTCGACCGGCAGGCCGGCCTCGCGCATGGCCACCACGATCTGGTCGGACTCGGCCTGTTTGACGCGCGGGTCGTTCGCCCCCTGAATAACCAGCAGCGGCCGCTGGATTTTGTCGACGTGGTTGAGTGGCGACTGGCGTTCCAGCCGAGCGCGTCCTTCCTCCGTGTCCGGGTCACCCATGCGCAGCGTGAATATCTGGCGGATCGGGCCCCAATAGGCCGGGATTGAGTCGAGCAGTGTGATCAGATTTGATGGACCAACAATGTCCACGCCGCAGGCGTATGTTTCGGGCGTGAAGGTCAGACCGGCCAGGGTCGCATAACCGCCGTAGGAGCCGCCCATGATGCATACCCGCTCCGGGTCGACCAGGCCCTGATCGATGAGATGCTGGACGCCGTCGGTGATGTCATCCTGCATGGCATCGCCCCACTCCTGGTTGCCCGCGTTGAGAAAGGCTTTGCCGTAGCCGGTTGAGCCGCGGAAATTGGGCTGCAGCACGGCATAGCCCCGGTTGGCCAGGAACTGCACCTGCGAGCGATAGCCCCAGCCGTCGCGCGCCCAGGGTCCGCCGTGGATCAGCGCGACCAGAGGCGGTTTCTCGCCCTCGAAACTCCTGGGCAGGCTCAGATAGGCGGGAATTTCGAGCCCGTCGCGGGCCAGGTAGCGGATCGGCTGCATTTCGACCATGTAATCGATCGGCAGCTCGGGACGCGAGCGGTAGAGCTCGCTGACCGTCATTTCGTCCCAGTTGAACAGGTAGGTGGTGCCCGGGTCGACGTCGCGCGACAGGTTGACCAGTACCAGAGAGTCATCGGAAGTCTGCGGCGCAAAGCCGATCTCGCCGGTAGGCAGCTGTTCGCGCAGGAAGTCCAGTGCGGCCTCGACCCGCTCGGTTTTCGGGTAGATGCGCGGGCGATCACCGGAATAGACCGTCGCCAACAGCGCATCGTTGGCCCGCGAGAACAGCGCGCCGCCGAAATCGACTTCACCTTCCGGGTCGCGCTCGACCAGCTCAAGCTCGCCGCTGGTCGCATCCATCAGATAGAGGCCGACCAGATCGTTTTCATCGCCCTTGTTCGATTGAAACCAGACGCGCTGATTGTCGGCGTGAAAGCGCAGCGGTCCGCAGGCTTCCAGCCAGGAACAGTGGTAGATGGAGTCTCCCAGCTCACCGTCGACCACACGCAGGGTTTCAGTGCCGCCGTCGTCGGTCTGACGCACGGCCAGGGCCACATCACCGGCCATGTCGATGACCCAGCCGGCTACGTTCTGGTCGTTGACGATCAGAAGTTCGCGCTCACCGCTGGCAAGCTCGATCCGATAGACATCGTGCAGGGCCGGATCGCGGTCGTTGAGGCCGACCAGAATGTGGCCGGGCATGGACTTGGGCAGGCTGTAGATCATCGCGCGCACGCCGTCGATGTCGGTCAGATTGCGCGCCGGCGGCACTTCACCGGCCTCGCCGGCTTCGGGGTCGACGGCCCAGACGTGGTAGTTCTCGTCACCGTCCTTGTCCTGCACGTAGAGCAGAAAATCGCCGTCGTGGCTCCAGAAATAGCCAGGTACCGGACGCTCATCATCGCTCAGTGGACGCGCGGCATCGAACGGCTCATCAATGCCCTTGATCCAGATGTTGCGCACGCCCTGATGTGGGCGCATGAAGCTCAGGTATCGGCCGTCCGGCGATATCTGGGCGCCGGAAATTTCCGGATCGTCGAAAAACATCTGGCGATCCAGCAGCGGGGGCAGATCATCGGAATGGTCAGGCGCTTCGGTCGGTTCAGCCGCTGCCGCAGCAATGGCCAGCAGCGCGCCCAGGGCGGTCAAGGCCCTGGCAAGGGATTTTGCGTTCATCGAAAGTTTCCTGGCATGGAGAAAGTAGGGGAAGCCAGCAACCCAAAGCCCAGGCTGCAAGCAGGGCGGCAACAGGGCTGGCGGACGGCCAGCTCCGGCCCGAGCCTTGCGAGCTTCAATCGCGTGGCTCAAAACTTTGGAAATAGGGATTGCCCGCACCTGGCTGGATATGGATAAAACCATAGCCGGTTGCCTGGTGGCAGGCGTTGCAGGAGCTGATGACGCCCTCCATCCGCGCCTCGATTGCGGATGCATCCTGCTCGTCCAGGGCGCCTTCAAGCGCCTCAAAGGCCGGCACCAGCATGGCGGTGGTCAGCTCGCCGACCTTGATGTCGTCGTATTCATCAATGTCCTGCGCGTCTTCAATGGCCTCTTCGAGCTCATGGGCATAAAAACCGGCCAGTTCATGGTTGCCGGCCTGCACCGACAAATACAGCTTGTGGAGAAAAAGCTGCATATCGCCCATGGTGCTGATCATGCTCGGCTGCTCGTCGGCCAGTGCCAGACTGCTGCTCAGCGCCAGGCAGGCGGCAAGCGAAAAAATACGGAGTTTCATGGGTGGCCTCCTGAAGGTCGACGGTAGAGCGTTTCACGATACCACCGCAGCCTGAGCGAGGCCAATAACAAAAAACCCCGCCGGCGGCGGGGTTTTCTGATCAGACTGATGAAATCGATGCCCTTACAGGGTAACGACGTTGGCAGCCTGCGGGCCCTTCGGGCCATCGGTGACGTCAAAGCCCACCTTGGCACCTTCGGCCAGGCTCTTGAAGCCCGAGCCGGTCAGGGCGCTGAAGTGCACGAACACGTCGGCACCGCCATTGTCCTGGGAGATGAAGCCGAAGCCCTTCGCGTCATTGAACCATTTCACGGTTCCGGTATTGCTGGACATAATAGTCTTTTACCTTTTCAATTAAGTAATGTCGGGCACGACCACTACGGCCGGACCCGGTGATGCTGTGAGAACCTGTGATGGCGGAAAATGAGGGGTAGACGGGAAGGAATACTTTCAGATTCGACCACTGCTGTGCTCTGCAGCGGCGCGGATTATACAACGACTTGAGGTAAATAGCCAGTTTATTTTGTTTTTTGGTCTTATGCTTTATCTGAACCGGGCGCAGCCCTTGCATCCTGGGTCGATGGCACCCACCATTCAGGGATGCTGGTGTAATGGACAGCCGGCCGCAGCACACTTTCACCCGACAGCAGCGCCCGTCTCCATCGCCGTTGATCCGGCTGGAGCCCGTTCGCATGGTCCAGGCTGCCGCAACGATTACCGGCCCGGAGGCCGCCAACAATATGAAAACCCTGTTTGTTCGCAATATTCATCCTGAAACGCGCGAAAAGGATCTGCGCGAACTGTTCTCCCGCCACGGCACCGTGCGTGGCCTGAAGTTGCCCATGGATATTTTCACCCGGCGCTGCAAGGGCATTGCCATGGTTGATATGGAAGGCCACCACGCGCGTGCTGCCCAGGCCGGCCTGGATGGGGCAATGTTCAACGGTCAGGCCCTGCAGGTGCGCGAGGAACGCCCACGCGGCAAACGCGGCGGCCGGCGCTAAAAAGCGCGCGATCCGGTCCGCGCCGATTCAGTATTGATCGGGCCCGGCTGCGGCGGCTGACATAATCCGGAGGACAGACGAGCGTGACCTATCTGCTGGTGGCCGTTGCCGCGCTGATGTTCGGCCTCTACAACGTCCTCATCAAGGTCTCATCCGGTCACATTCAGGCGGTGCTTGGCGCCGTTGTTCTCCAGTTTGTCGCCGCTTTTATCGGCCTCGCTCTGCTGATCTATCTGTATCTGGCCTCGCCCACCGAGTTCACGGTGACCAGCCGTGGGCTGGTTCTTGCGGCGCTGGCCGGCGTGGCTATCGGCGTAGTGGAAATCGCCAGTTTTATGGTCTACGGCCGCGGTTTGGCCGTGGCCGTGGGCAATCCGCTGATTGTTGGCGGATCGCTGGTAGTGACCACCGGTGTGGGCGTCGTGCTCCTGCGCGAGCATCTCAACGGCACGCAGCTCATGGCGGTTGCCCTGATCATGCTCGGCATCGCCCTGCTGACCTGGCAGGCGGCGCGCTAGTCGCGCGCACGGCGCGAATATTTCAGGCTAGAATACGCCTCCAGCACAATCCCCCCGTGGGGCCGTAGCTCAGTTGGGAGAGCGCAGCATTCGCATTGCTGAGGTCAGGGGTTCGATTCCCCTCGGCTCCACCACTCCTCTTCAATCTTTATAGCTCCTTCGGGACAGGGTTCAGTTCATAGCTGGCGCTGCGTCCACCCGCTGTCGATTTCCGCAGCACGCCGCGGGCGAGTATCCCGTTGCGTCCTCTGAGCCATAATGAATGCCATGCAGGCGGCAGACGGCCAGGTTATTTTGATTACCGGTGCAAGTTCCGGTCTGGGTCGCGGTATGGCGCGGGAGTTTGCCGCGCGCGGCTGTCATCTGGCCCTGTGTGCGCGGCGCAGCGAACGCCTTGAAACTCTGCGCGCCGAACTGCTTGATCGCTACCGGGTGAGGGTGGAAATTCGCAGCCTGGATGTCAACGACCATGGCCAGGTATTTGCCGTGTTTCGCGAGTTCGCCGCCGCGTTTGGCCGGCTGGACCGGGTGATAGTCAACGCCGGCATCGGCGATGGGCGGCGCATCGGCAGCGGTCGCTTCGAGCAAAACCGGCGGGTCATGGAAACCAACCTGGTCGCGGCCCTGGCCCAGTGTGAAGCGGCCGTCGAGCGGTTTCGTGAGCAAAATCACGGCCATCTGGTCTTGATGTCGTCGATAAGTGCTGTGCGGGGTCTGCCCGGCTCGATGACCAGCTATGCGGCCAGCAAGGCCGGTCTGCGGCATCTGGGCGAAGGCATTCGCGCCGAGCTGATCAACACGCCGATTCGGGTAACCACCCTGCTGCCCGGCTATATTCGCACCGAGCTCAACGCGGGCGCAGAGAAACTGCCCTTCGCAGTGGATGAAGTGAGCGGCAGTCGCGCCCTGGTGCGTGCGATTGAACGGGCTCCGGCCACCGCCTGTGTGCCGGCCTGGCCGTGGCGACCGATTAGCTGGCTGCTCAAACTGCTGCCGCTGAAGCTGATCGCCCGCTTCGCCTGAGCCGATGAGCGACGGGCCGCTGATCCTCGCCATTGACTGCGGCACGCAAAGCGTACGCGCCCTGCTGTTTGACGCTCGCGGAACGCTGTGCGGGCGGGCAAAAATCGAGATGCAGCCTTGGTTTTCACCCGCGCCGGACCGGGCTGAACAGGACCCCGAACTCTACTGGAGCGAACTGGAACGCGCCGTGCGCATGCTGTGGCGCGACGGCCATGATCCGACCCGTATTGCCGCGCTGACCGTCACTACCCAGCGCCGCACCCAGATTTGTCTGGACGCGGAAGATCGTGTGCTGCGCCCGGCGATCGTCTGGGCCGATCGCCGCCGCGTGCCCGGCAAGGATTTGCCCGCGCTGCCGCTCCGATGGGCCGTACTGGCCCGGATCAGCGGTCGCGCGCGTGCCTTGGCGAAATTGCGCGAACACGCCGAATGCAACTGGCTGGCCGTGCACGAGCCCGAAATCTGGAAGCGAACCAAACGTTTCGTTGGCCTGTCAGGCTTTATCAATCTGCGCCTGACCGGCGAATGGCGCGACGCGATCAGCAGCCAGGTCGGCTATCTGCCGTTTGATTACAGGGCTCGCCGCTGGGCGCGTGAAGGCAACTGGCGCTGGGCAGCCTTGGCCGTGGGCCGCGATCAGTTGCCAGAGCTGGTGCCGGCCGGACAGCCGCTTGGACAGCTCAACGCCGCATCGGCCCAACATCTGGGTCTGCAAGCCGGCCTGCCGGTGATCGCCGCCGGGGCCGACAAGGCCTGTGAACTGGTCGGCGCCGGGATCAGCGACCCGCACAGCGCCTGCATCAGTTTCGGCACCCGTTCAACGGTCAGCGTTCACAGCAAACGTTATTTTGAGGCGCGCTCGCCCATGCCGGCGTTTCCGGCGGCTCGCGAAGGCCATTACATGGTGGAAGCGGCCGTGCCACGCGGATTCTGGATGGTGAGCTGGTTCAAAGAGCAGTTCGGGCATGATGAACGTGAACGCCGGCGTGCGGCTACAGCGGGCGTCACGGCCGAGGCCCTGCTCGATAATCTGATCGCCGACATTCCACCCGGTTCGCTGGGCCTGATGCTGCAGCCGTACTGGGGCAGTGATCTGGATGTGGGGCCGGAGACCAAAGGCTCGATTATCGGTTTTGGCGATATCCATACCCGCGCCCACCTGTACCGGGCCATGCTGGAAGGCATCGTCTTCGAGCTGCGCTGTGGGGCCGAGCGCATCCAGGGGCGTTCGCACCGGTCGATCAGGTTGCTGCGCGCGGTTGGCGGTGGGGCGCGATCGGAAGCGGTCCTGCAGATTACCGCCGATGTGTTCAACTGCCCGGTCGAGCGGCCGCACACGGTTGAAGCATCCGGTCTGGGCGCGGCAATGCTGGCTGCTGTCGGCCTGGGCTGGTATCCGGACCTGGATTCGGCCACCGAGCACATGATCCGGCCCGGCCGTCGTGTCGAACCTGCGCCCGACAGTCACGTCGTGTATGAGCGGCTCTATCGGCGCGTCTACCGCCGGCTGTATCGGCGCTTGGCGCCACTGTACCGCGAGATTCGCCGGATTACCGGCTATCCGGAATGATGGCGTAACCGGCCCGCTAGACTGTGGGCATGGACTACGAGTTTTTCGCCAGTCTGCCCGCACCCGGACTGCTTGGCGATGGTGTCATGGTTGTCCATGCCCTGTTTGTGGCTTTTGTTGTTGGTGGACAGATTGCTGTACTGCTGGGCTGGTGGCGCGGCTGGCGTTGGGTGCGCCGTCCGGGATTTCGCGTGCCGCACCTGGGCGTGATTGCCTATGTCCTCATCCAGTCCTTGCTTGGGCGGCCGTGCCCGCTGACGGTCTGGGAGGCCGAGCTGCGACGCGCGGCCGGTCAGGCCCACCATGATCAGGGTTTTATTGTCTATTGGGTCGGCGAACTGCTGTTTCTGCACCCGCCCGGCTGGGCTTTTACCCTGGGCTATTCCGTATTCGCGGCCCTGGTAGCGATCAGCTGGGTGCATTTTCCACCGCGTCGCCGTAAGCACTTGCGGTAGCAGATCCCAGACCGCCGGTGACCGGCGGCCTGGCGCGCTGGTTGAAAAAAAGCGCTATTCGTCCTTGAGGTATTCGGCCAGCCAGGCGTGCACTTCTTCCCAGAAATGGCGCGCTTCCTTGCCGTTCATGATCCAGTGGTTGGCGTCGTGAAACACCAGCAGGCGTGAGGGAACCTGCATGCGCTGCAGATAGGCCCAGGCGGCCAGGGTCTGGTTGAGCGGCACGCGGTAATCTTTCTCGCCGATGGTCAGCATCGTCGGGGTGGCAAAGTTCTCAACGTAGCTCGACGGACTCTGGTCGCGCCATACCGTGCTGTCGCCCCAGGGCGGGCCGTCGTTCATGCGTTCGCGGTGATAGATCACGTCGCTGGTCGCCCATTGACCTTCCAGATCGACCAGGCCGGCGTGGCCGACCAGCACGTCGAAGCGGTCGCTGGTGGCCAGCAGCCAGTTGACCAGATGACCGCCGTAGCTGGCGCCGCTGGCGGCCAGGCGGTCGGGATCAATGAAGTCGTAGCGGTCGATGGCTGCATCCATGGCCTCGATCAGCTCCGCGCCGGGCGTGGCCAGCGGATCGCCCTCGATATTGCGCGAGAATTCGGCGCCGTAGCCGACCGAGCCAGTGTAGTCGGTCATCAGCACCACATAACCTGCCGAGGCGATCAGGTGCGGGCTCCAGCGCACGTGGTCGGTATCCATCGACGAGCTGAACGGTCCGCCGTGGATGAACAGCACCAGCGGATAGCGCTGTGACTCGTCGAAGTCTGGCGGCAGGGCCAGCCAGCTATGAATTTCGCGGCCCTTGCTGGAGGTGAACCAGAATTCGCGAAACGCCGGACGGTCCAGTCCCGCCACGCGCTCGGCGTTGAACTCGCTCAGCGGCGTGTGGGTACCGTTTTGCGCATCGATACGCACCAGTTCAGCGGGCACCGACGAGCTTTCCCATACCGCCAGCAATGCGTCTGCACCGGCCTGGATTGCGCCATAGACGCCGCGGCTGTCGGCGTCGAGCCGTCGCACTTCGCCGCCCTGGGCCGGCAGAGCAAACAGGCGAACGCGGCCGTGTTCGGCAGCGCTCAGGTAGATGGTGTCGCCGTCGAGACTGAAATCCCAGCTATTGACCGATCGGTCAAAATCATCGGTAAGCAGCTCAAGCTCGCCAGCAATCGTATCCCCGGCCCACTCGGCCCGGGCCAGTTCGCCGTGGTTGTAGGCCCAGTCGTTGATGGGCGAATAGCGGCAGTACAGCGCGCTGCCGTCTCTGGAGAAGCGAGCGCTGCTACAGCCGAAATGCTCGCCTTCGGTTACCGCGCGGATGTTGTCACCCGACAGCGGCAAGCGGTAGAGCTGGCGTTGAACGACTGAGTGAGCTGCCTGGTGGAGATTAATGGTGGCCGTAACGATCAGGGCGTCGCCCTCCGGCGTCCACACCGCGTTGAGGCCGCCTTCATAGCCTGGCCCGGAGACCAGCTCGCTGCCGAACATCAGGTCACGCACTTCGGCATTGGGTCGGGCATCCTGGACGAACAGGCGCTTTTGTTTTTGACTGCGCCAGTGGTCCCAGTTGCGCACCGGAAAATAATCGTAGCGCGACGCGTTGATGCCGTCTTCCTTGTCTGCCTTGCTGCGTTCGGCGTTGGCCTCGCTGCCTTCGGCCTCGGGCCAGACCGTGCTTTCAAAGGCAATCCGGCTGCCGTCAGGACTCCATTTGGGGTTCGATGCGCCGGCAGAAAAATCGGTGATTCGCTCTGCCTCACCGGGCCCGCTCATGTCGAGCACATAAACTTGAGCCTGCTCGTCGTCGCCACGTTTGGCTGAAAAGGCGATCGCGCCGCCGTCGGGTCGCCAGTCCACGCCGGATTCTCCCGACCGGGTCGACGTCAGCCGGCGCGGCGCCTCAGAGCCATCGACCGCCACCAGCCACAGATCGGATACCGTCTCATCTTTCTCGTAGGACGGCTCGGTGACCGACAGCACGGCCAGCGCACCGTCCGGACTGACCACCGGTGAACCGAGACGTTTCATCTGCCACACGTCTTCGTGGGTGACCGGCCGAAGCTCCTCGGCCAGGGCCTGCGGGGCGCCAATGAGAAGGGCAAAAGTGAAAACGGCGAACTGCTTGATCATGCGCTGCTCCAAAAATATCAGACCGCCGACCATGATACCGATGTCGGCCGCCTACAACAGGGCTGACCCCGGTCGAAGATGGATCAGCGATCTTGCAGATTACCCAGGCTGGCAAGAAAGCGCTTCAGCCAGGTAAAGCGCACGTGTTCCTGCTCCAGACGTATACGCGGACCCAGGTGGTCGTCTCGCAGCGCGCGATACAGCGCCTGTTCGGCCTTGTCGAGCTGGTCGAGCTCACCACTGTAGCGGCGGTCGGCAGGCTCCTGGCCCCACAGGTCGCGATGAGCGTCCAGCGTGGTCCGATCCATCAGGAATGACCTTGCTTGCGGAAAATAGTGGCGCAGTCGGTTGAGAATGGCGAATCCGTGGGTGTCGATATCGCCCCAGTACCAGCAGTGCAGGCGGCGCAGCCAGTCGATGTCGGCCAGCCGATCCAGACCATAGCCCAGGCCGAAAATGACAATCGCGCGCGGATGGTCGGGAAAGACCAGGCCGTTTATTTCGTTTTCGGTGATGAACATCGTGTCGACGGCCAGATCAAGGCCGTTGAACTCTGCGGCCGGAACCGACAGATCGCTGAGGCCGTGAAACCTGAGGGTCGGATCAAGCATGCGAAAGCGCAGCAGCGCCGGACGGTTTTTGAGGCCGTAACGCTGGTTGAAGCCGCGTGCTCCAATTGCCGTCGGGTCGATAGCCCCCCCAGGAAGAACGACATCCAGCAGTTCAGACAGCAGACGGCGGCGGTTTTCGATGAACTTCGTGTCCACGCCGGGGATATCGAGCTGGCGCAGAAAAATGCCGGGGCGCGGGCGCTGCTGAAAATAATGCAGGATGGCAAGCAGACGGGGCCAGTCATCCAGATGGTTCAGGGCCACAAGCGGACGGCGTACCAGCCAGCTTTGCAGAACGGGAAACTCGGCCAGCAGATCGGCGGCCAGCTCCTCGAAGCGCTGAGCCTGGCGGGTTTTACCGATCAGGCGAAGCGCATCGTCGGCGCTGGGCAAGACGATTGCGACCGGCATTCGATTGCGGCCCACGACGCGGTGGTTGATTTCTCGCCACTCGATGGCATAGCCGTGGCCACGCTGTTCGCAGGAGCCTGCCAGCAGTTCGGCAACCCAAGTGCGTACGGCGTCAAATTGATCGACAAGATCACCTGGCCGGGGTCTACCCAGGCGCAGGCGTAGCGGGAACAGTTGGCTGTCGGAATCGAGTCGGTCAGCCAACAGCCGACCCGAGTCCCAGAGCCGGCGTGTCTGGTCTATCAGGTCCTTCGGCGTGGTCCAGCGGCTCACGATGCCGGCGTCGTACTGATTTTGCGCGCGGCTCGTTCGGCCTGGTATTCTTCGATGCTCAGGTTGCGCAGCAGGGATTGCTGGCCGTCGGGATTGTTGACAAAGCCGACGCTCGCCACGAAGGGTTCGATGATGTGAATCTTTTGCAGCGGGGTGACGATCAAAAGCTGTAGATTGAGGCGACCGAATAGCTCCAGCCCGTAGCGGGCCGATTCGTCGGAGCCGCGGCCAAAGGCTTCGTCGATGACCACGAAGCGAAACGAGCTGGAGCGCTTTTCGCCCCACTGAAGGCCGAACTGGTAGGCCAGGCTGGCGGCCAGCACGGTGTAGGCAAGCTTTTCCTTCTGGCCGCCGGACTTGCCGCCGGAATCGGCGTAATGCTCGTGCTCGCGATCGTCCTCGCGCCAGCGTTCAGATGCGGAAAATACGAACCAGTTGCGCACATCGGTGACCTTGCGTGTCCAGCGCCGGTCCAGCTCAGCCGAGCCTTCGCGGCCGCGGAACCGGCTGATGATGTCGCGCACCTGAAGAAACTTCTGTTCGGAATAGTGATCGTCTCCTGAACCGGTCGTGGTGCCCTCGGTACACGCGCGCAGTTTGCCCTGAAACTCGCGTACTTCAACATCGCTGGCCGTTTCGGCAAGCAGCCGGATATAACGCCCTTTTTCGTAATCGATCTCGTGCAGTGAGCGGTTGATGATTTCGATGCGCTCCTGAATCTGTAAGCGTTCACGGTGCAGCAGGGCCTGGAAAGCGGCGATCTCGCGAATGGTGTTTTCGTTCAGCAGCTCCTTGAAGCGCTGCTCGAAACGCGGCAGATCGTCGCTGGCCAAAGAATCGAGCAAGCGGCGGTACTCGTCGGCGGCCGCGACGCTGATATCGGCCTCAAGCGCATCTTGCGGCCAGCGGTGATGAAAGTTCTGCATACCAGTGAGGATGCGATCATTGAGCCGGCCGATAGCGCTGGCCTCGCTGTCGATACGTGCGCCCAGCCAGGCGCGGAATTCGCGCTGGCGCGCCTCGGCACCGCCGAGCTTGACGGGCTGATCGCCGAGTGCCTGTTCGCGCAAGTTCTCAAGCCGTGCGAACCAGTGCTCACGGGTATCCTTTTCAAGCTCGTCGATCAGGCCTTCGGCATCCAGCCGGTCTTCGTGCGCCTGGCGAATGCGTTCCTCGGTGGTGCTGAGCTGTTGCTGGCGTCGTTCAAGCTGCTCTTCGGTTTCCGTACTGTCCTGATCCAGAGCGTCGAGCTGGCCGCGCAGAGTTTTGAGGATGTCTGATTCCTCGCGCAGTTGCCGGTGCTCGGCCTCCAGTTCGGTAATGCGACTGGCCACTTCGGACCAGTTCAGACGCTCGAAATCTTCGAACATTTCCAGCCGGCTGGCATTGCCCAAACGCTCGCCGAGGGCTTTGAGCCCGGCCTCCAGTTCGGCAATACCGGCCGCCAATTCCTGTATGCGTTTTTCCAGCCCGCTGCGCTGATCGCTGAGCGCGCGAATCTTGTTCTCGTTGCTCCAGCCGAGCACATAGCGGGTGCGGTCGTCGATCGCGTGACGGTCGTCTTTTTCGTGGCGGATACCGCCGCTTTTGACCTGGCCGGCGTGGGTGATGGCGCGCTGCTCGCGGCGGAAGCGATCCATGTCAGCACAGCAGACGTGATCAAAGCGCCGATTCAGTTCGTGCTCCAGCCAGGCGTAGCAGCCGCTGTCGGTGCGGATCGCAAGCTTGCGGCTGAGTGCATCCGGATGGGGTCGGTCGGCGCTGGCGCTTTTGGGTTCGCGCAGGCGGTAGTAGACCAGGCGCCCGCGCAAGCGGGTGGCATCAACCCATTCGGCCACGGCCTGATAGTTCGGATCAGGAATCAGCAGCGACAGGGCAAAGCCGTGCAACAGGCGCTCAATTGCTCCTTCCCAGTCGCGCTCGTCGGCGTGGACCTGGATCAGCTCGCCGGCGAAGGGCAGTTCGTCGGGTTCGAGCTTGAGCGCTCGACACAGCTCGCCGCGCAGGGCGAGCATGGCTGCCGGGATGTTGGAGCGGCGCGCCTTGAGCGAAGTCAGCTCGCGCTCGGTTTCACTGTGTTGGTCGCGCAGCTTTTTAAGATCCACGGACTGTTCGATGCGCTCGTCTTGCTGCCGCGCCTGAAGCGCTTCGGTGCTTTCACGCAGCGTGTGCAGGGCGGCGCGGTTGTCATGGAACAGTTCGGCTGTGCCGGCGTCGGGCAGTTTCAGTTCGTCGGCCAGCTCGCTGTAGCGTTCAGCCTGGCGTTTGCGTTCGGCCTTTTCGACCCGGCAGCGCTCGATTTCTTCGCCAATGCGTTCGAGCCGGCCGCCGCCGTTGTCGGCAATGGCCTGCCGCAGATCGTCTCGCTGCCGGCGCTGCTCGCTGCGACGGGTTTTGAGCTTCCCAACCTGTCCGGCAAGCTTTTTCTGATCCCGGTTGAGCGATTCGATGCGCTGATCGAGCAGGCTGATCTTGAGGCTGGCAAACCAGGCGCTGAGCGCCTCGCGACAGCCGCGCAGATCATCAGCCTGGGCGCTGCGCTGTGCATGCTCATCGACATTGGCGACAATGGGAGTCAACGCATCGATCTGGTCGCGAGCCTTGAGCACCGCCTCGTGGGCGCGGTTGAGGTCGTCGAAATGCCGGATCAGTTCTTCAATGCGTTTTTCGGTGGCGGCCGGCTGCAGCATGTGTTCGCGGACAAATTCGGTCAGATTGCCCACCGATTTCATGGAGACGGTCTGATTGAACAGTTCCAGGGCCTGATCATTCTTGATGCCGAGCTTGCGCCGCAAGGCCGAGCCGTAGGCTGGAAAGGCAGTGTGCAGTTCGACGTGATCAAGTGCGCGCAGGCCTCTGCGCAGATCCTTGAGGTCACTGCCGAAGCCTGAAAAATGCTCGCCGATACTCAGTGGCCGATCGGCGGTGATGTAAAACCGTTCGGGCTGACCGCGGCTGTCGGTGATCCAGAACACCTGAGCGAGGGTGACGTGGCGGTCAAAGCCCTCGTTGTAGAAGTGGCCGAGAATGACCGAGTAGCTGTTGTGGTCGCGAAGCGCCACCGGCCGGACCGACAGACCGGCATCACCGCGTTCGGACTTGTAGTGGCCGAGCACATAAGAGCGCAACGAGCGTTCGCGTGCTTCGGCTCCGGCTGCCTTGTTGTAGGTGATGCGCTGGGCCGGTACCAACAGGGTGGTGACCGCATCCACCAGGGTGGACTTGCCCGAGCCGATATCGCCGGTGACCAGGCAGTTGGCGCCGTTCGGGCTGAGCTGCCAGATGTGCCGGTCAAAGGTGCCCCAGTTGAGCAGATCCAGGCGGTGCAGGCGATAGCCAGCGCGGGCATCGTCGGTGGCAAAATCCAGGGCCAGTCCGTCCATTATCAGATCAGTCCTGTGACGCGTGTTCGGCGTATTCGCCGAGGCGCTGATCAAATTCGTTCAGCCACTGGGCATCGACATAGGCTTTCAAGATGCGGCGGACCTCAAACTGGTCGGATTGTCCTTTGAGCCGGCGCAGAAAGCCCATCTCAATGACCTTGTTGATATCCATGCCCAGCCGGTCGGCCAGTTTGGCTTCGTT
Source organism: uncultured Wenzhouxiangella sp. (assembly GCA_937876395.1). GTDB lineage: Bacteria > Pseudomonadota > Gammaproteobacteria > Xanthomonadales > Wenzhouxiangellaceae > Wenzhouxiangella. The sequence continues at coordinate 47,057 of CALEIM010000127.1, forward strand.
GGCCGACTCGGGCAGGAACAGGCGCATCAGGTCAAAGATTTCCTCGCGTGACAGCACCAGCCGCAGCTCGCCGCCGGCGTCGTGCTCGGCGAGCTTTTTGCGCAGCAGAACCAACAGCAGACTGACCGGGTAGCTCAACTGGCGCCGCGCCATGAGCCTGGGCAGCCCGGTGCCATCCTCGTCATCCGGGCGCTGGCGCAAAAAGGCGTAGCCCTCGGATTCGTCAACGATCAACTCCAGGCCGAGCACGGCCACATGATCGGAGATTGCGGCCTGAAAATCGAGCAGGTTCTGCCAGTCTTCATGCTTTTGATCGGCATACAGCACGCCTTTGAACAGCGCGATCAGCGGCAGGGACAGGCGGGGGTCGGTTGCGGTGTCGGTCATCTTGAGAATAATACCAGCGGTATCTGCGCCTGGCGCTGACGGCCCGGTTCCGCGGCCCAGCTCACAGTCTGGGTTTTTCGTTCGTCAATGATTCCACCGGTACTTTCGGCGGCGATAGCGAGGTAGGTAACCAGCTCGGCCAGACCCTGTTCAAGTGGCTGGATGTCAATCAGTTCAGCGAGGCTGATCTGATCGCGATCCTGCAAGGCCCGGCGGATGCCGCTTTCCAGTGCGCGGCGATCGACGTGTACCTGCTCGAACAGGGCCTCGGTGTCGATCAAGCGGTCGTCGGCAAGCCTTGCATCGGCCTGGATATCGGGGCGCAGCGGCGGGCTAAACAACGGACGGTCCATCACCAGATCGATTTCAGGGATGGGCATGTCCAGGCTCATCTTGAGCTGGCGCGGCGCTTCGTCGCGCACCGCAACACCTTTGCGCTCCAGGTCACGGATCAGTTCCATGATGCGCCGGTTTTCCAGCCACACCTGATCATCGAGAAAACGGCGTAACTGTTCGGACAGCCGGGCGACGGTGCGCTGGGTGACTTCGCCGGCCTCAAGCCAGTCGAAGTGAATCCGTTTGAGGCGGCGGTCGGGTTTGAGTTCCAGCACTGCGTCGAGCGCGAAAGTTTTCTCCAGCAGCTCGCTGAGCTCATCCTGGCGCGTCGAGGACATCAAGAAATCCCAGAAGGCGCCAAAGCTGCGGCCCTGATCGGAGTCGGCGATGGTGTCGTGTTCACCAAAAACCTCTTCGAGCACCTCGCCCTTGCCGCCTTCGAACCAGGTGATGCGCTCACGTACCTGACGATCAAGCTGGCGGAAATTGTGCTCGACTTGACGGAAATCGGCCAGCAGGGTGCGCGCCGTATCGGTCATTTGCAAAAAGCGTTCCCGGAGGCGAGTGTCGTCCATCAGCGCCAGATCGCCGTCGGTGATCCGGGCGATTTCCGCGTCGATGGCGGCTCGCCGTTCCTCCAGCTCGGCAATTCTTGCGGCCGGATCGGTTTCCGTACCGCTGACGATCTGGCGCAGCAGATCGAAAATCGTCATCAGGCGGGATTCTGCGCCAATGAACTGTGGCTGCTCCAGGGCAACCACCCAGTGGATGGCACTTTCGGCCGCCGGGGTCAGATCGTAATGGGCTTCGTCGCCGTCGGTGCTGTAGTAGCGACGCAGCCAGGCGCGCTGGTCGTCAGCCCAATCCTTGAGATAGGCCAGAGCCGGGCGCGGGAAGCGCTCGTCTCCATGCACTTCGCGGATCCCGGCCAGGTGGTCATCGAGCTGGCTGATGAGCTCACTCTCAGTGATCGCGCGAACGTTCGGCTCGATAAAGCAGCGGTGCAGGAAGCTGACCAGCATGGGCGCGTGATCGGCCAGCAGCAGTCGCCAGCCGCCGTGGGCTTCGCGCAGATTGCTCAGGTTGTCGAAGTCCATGGAGCGGATTCTACCCGTCCGCAGGCCAGCCGCGACGCAATCCGGCTGAAGTGCGGGTCGGAATATGGACCCGTCGGGACCGCCGGGTCATGGCTGTGGAAGCCAGCGAGTGCGGCGCGGGCGCCGCATCAGCTTCAGGGTTTTTTGAGTTCGTCGCGGATTTCGCGCAGCACCACCAGCTCATCGCTGGGCGGGGCCGGTTCTTCCGGCTTGGCTGCTTCCTTGCGCTTGAGGCTGTTGATGACCTTCACCGCCACGAAGATTGCCAGGGCAATGATCAGAAAATCGACCAGGTTCTGGAAGAATGCCCCATAGGAGAGCGTGACCGCTTCGGCCTCATCGCTGGCCTGCTTGAGCACCACGGCCAGGTCGGAAAAGTCGACCCCGCCAATGGCGATGCCGATGGGCGGCATGATGATGTCATTGACCAGCGATTGCACGACCCGGCCAAAGGCGGCGCCAATGATAATACCGACAGCCATATCGACCATATTGCCCTTCACGGCAAACTCACGAAACTCCTGCAGCATCTTCATTGAATACCCTCCTGATGAACGTAGATGAACATCCGCAGCTCCGTTAGTCTGGCCCGCGGACTTTTGAAGTATATACGCAGACGGGCTGACCACTGTTTTACTGTGCGTCGAAAATGGTATCGTCCGCTCTTGAACCCGGCAACAGGAGTGCGAAACATGGAACGCGAGGAACTGGTCAATGCATTGTTCAAGGAAGTTGATACCAATGGGGATGGCGTGCTCTCGCGCGGCGAGTTCATTGAACTGGTGCGCTGCCTGACCGGTGAACACGGCATGGGCGTGAGCGCGAAGATTTTTGACCAGTTCGACACGAATCAGGATGGCGTCATCTCGCGCGACGAAGCGCTGGAAATGGTCATCCAGTACGCGCTTTGAGCTGCTGGCCGGCCGGCAGTTGAGCGACTGATTCGATGGAAGTGCTGTTTGCCGCTGCCCTGGCCGGTGTGGCCTGGTGGGCCTTCAGACGCTGGCGCATCCGGCAGCGCCGGCGGATTGCCGCTGAACCGCTGCCGCCGGGCTGGCGCCGAATACTGGAAGACCGCCTGCCGCTTTATCACGGCCTGCCCGATGAGCTGCGCAAGCAGTTGCACGGGCATATCCAGCTTTTTTTGCACGACAAGCGTTTTTACGGCTTTCAGGGTCTGGAAATCACTGAGGAAATGCGCCTGATCATTGCCGGCACCGCCTGTCTTTTGTTGCTCAACCGGCCCCATGATCATTTTGGTGGCTTCAGTTCGATCTACGTCTACCCTGGAACTTTCGTCTCCGAGCAGCGCCACCATGACGGGCTGCTGGAGTCACGTGGCGAACAGGCCCGCCTGGGCGAATCCTGGCACCGCGGCCCGTTGGTGCTGGCCTGGGACGCCGTTGAAAAAGGGGTTGGCGACATGAGCGACGGGCGCAACGTGGTGTTGCATGAGTTCGCCCACAAGCTTGACGGTGCCGACGGCGCAGTTGACGGCGCGCCGATACTGCCCGATGCCTCGCAATACGCCGGCTGGGCACGGCTGATGCAGCGCGAGTACCAACAGCTCCAGCACGAGGTAGCGCACGGTACGAGTAGCCTGATCGACCACTACGGCGCCACCGCACCGGCCGAGTTTTTCGCCGTGCTCGTCGAGCTGTTCTACGAAAAGCCCGATGCGCTGCAGAACCGGCACCCGGAGCTTTACGCCAAGCTGGTCCGTGCCTTCCGCGTCGATCCGGCGGATTGGCACGCCCGTCTGGCAGAAAAACAGGGGCTCGAACAGCCACCGCCCGGTCGCTGACGCGCAGCCCGACCGGCTTGATTACCATTGCGATCGGCTAGAATGGCGGGCCGCCCGCTCAACTGTGAATCATGTCGGAAGTTTTTACCCTATTCGCCCCCTGGGAGTTCAGCTGGCTGGTCCAACTGACCGTGTGGGGCACCCTGCTGATTTACTGGAACGGCTGGCGCCTGAGCCGGCCGAACGAGCGACCGGGAATAGCGGCCGTGCTGGCCTTTGTCATCGGCATGCTGCTGATGTATGCGGTAACTCAGACCTATCTCGACTACTGGTCGCAGTACATGTTTTTTGTCCACCGTGGCCAGCACCTGGTCTTGCACCACCTGGCGCCGTTTCTGATCGCCCTGTCGATGCCGGCAGCCGTGCTGGCCCGCGGCATTCCGGTGCCGATCAAGCGGTGGTTTGGCCAGCGGCGGACCCTGCGAATGGTCTGGGTCTCGGTTTATCGGCAGCTCCAGCATCCGGCCGTGGCCAGCATCCTGTTTGTCGGCCTGATTGTGTTCTGGCTCTCGCCGGCGGTGCATTTTGACGCGATGCTCAGCCGCGACCTGTACTGGGTGATGAACTGGTCGATGGCGCTCGATGGCCTGCTGTTCTGGTGGCTGATTTTCGAGCGCGGCGGAGCCGGCATTACCCCACGCCTGGGTTATGGCACGCGCGTGTTGCTGATGGTTGCGGTCATGGTGCCGCAGATCATCATCGGTGCCAGCATCACCTTTGCCAAAACCAACTGGTTCGAGGTCTACGCCGTGTGCGGGCGAGCCTGGCCGATCGCACCGATGACCGACCAGTATCTCGGCGGCTTGATTACCTGGATACCGCCGGCGATGATGAGTGCCGTGGGCGGTCTGATCTTGCTGCGCTTCTGGCTGTACGATGATGCGGCCCGCCATGAGCAGCAGGCAGTGGCCTGCCCAAACAATTGAACTTTCAAGAATTAAGGATCCGCACATGAAAACGATTGTGTCTGCCATCGCATTGATTCTGATCATGGCCGCAGGCGCCCTGTGGTGGGTGTCGGACCAGCCGGCGGCTGAAGACGTCGAGATCAAGAACGCGCGCGTGCGCCTGGTGCCCGGCGGTGGTCCGATGGCCGGATACCTTGAAATCCGCAACAATTCCAGAGCGGCAATACACTTGACAGCGGCCCGTTCAAGCGCCTTTGACCATGTGATGATCCACCGAACCGTCGTGTCCGACGGCAGCGCCCGCATGGAGCATCAGCACGAAGGCGTGCTGATCACCCCCGGTCAAACCGTGGTCTTTGCCCCGCGCGGTCTGCATCTGATGCTGATGCGGCCCCAGCAGGAGCTGCAGATCGGTGACAGCCTTGAACTGGTGCTGGAATTCGAGGGCCTGGAACCGGCCGAACGCTCGGCAAGTTTTACCGTCGTCCCGATTACCTCGGAATGAAACTGATTCGAGCGCTGATCATCGCCAGCCTGGCGCTGGTACTGCTGGCGGCCTGTTCGGACCGCAGCTGGAACGGCAAGGACGTGTCGTGGATGTGGCCGCCGCTGGAGTTCGAGCTGACCAGTGAAACCGGCGAGCAGGTGACCGAAGAACTTTTTGCCGGAAGGCCGGTGGCGATCTATTTCGGCTTCACCCACTGCCCCGATATCTGCCCGACCACCCTGGCCAAGCTGTCGGCCGCCGTGCGTCAACTGCCCGAACCGATGGCCGAGCGCATCCAGACGGCGTTTGTCAGCGTTGACCCGGCCCGCGATACCCCCGAACGCCTGGCGGACTACACCAACGCCTTTGACCAGCGCATGCTCGGTCTGACCGGCAGCCAGGAGCAGCTCACGGCGCTGACCCGCCGCTATCGGATCAGCTACGGCTATGAAGAACCGCGCGCCGACGGTAGCTATGACGTCAGCCACAGCTCGTCCATCGTGGTCTTTGACTCAAGGGGCGATGCCCGCCTGATGATGCTCGACACCCTTGAGGTCGCCAGCATCGCCGCCGACCTCGAACGCTTGCTTGGCGAGGACGCCTGATTTTGGACCTGTTGGCCCTTCGGACCAATAAAATTGCCGACTTGCCTGTCAACCCAAAGTAGAAATGTCCCCTTTTTAACAAAGTAGAAATGTCCCCTTGGTCGTCAAGTGATGCGGTCTGGGTAGGCGCTTCGCCATGGGTGATCGGGCGCTGGTTTGTAGGCTGGTCTTGCGGCTTGCTGATTTCTGATCTGATCGATTCGACTGAGCACGGACTTGTCGTCCTCAATCGGGATGGGGCGCTCGCCCTCGGCCAGTATCCGGAAAGGCAGCGCCTGACCTTTGCTCAGAATGGTCATGCGGCCATCGAAGGCCTGGCACAGGGTCACATGGCTACCCCGGAGCCGGTAGCCCTTGCCGTGTCCGGTGATCTGGTACTGACGGTTGTTGAACTGGCAGGTCAGGTTCTTTGAGAGTTTGCGTCGGTGGTGGATACTCAGGATCAGGTCGAGCTCCTCGGTGCTGTGAAGAACCGGTCGGTGGGCGTCTGTGGTGCTTTGCGGTGGCTTGGCGAAGCGCCGGTTGTAATCGGCCAGGAAGGCGGGGACAAACGCGTTGGCCGCGTCGATATCGCTGATGTCACGCAGCCTGAGCTCCTTGGTCAGGCGATCCTGCAGGGTCTGGTTGGCCCGCTCAACCCGGCCCTTGGCCTGGGGTGTGCTGGCATGGATCGCGCCGATGTCGAGCGTCTTGAGGGCGCGCGTGAACTGGGTCAGCTCGCCTTCGCAGTCGCGCTGATTGACCCGAAAGATGCTGTGCCGGTCGGAGTACAGTGCAACCGGGCGTCCGTGGAGATCAAGGTACCCAGCCAGCGTTTCCATGTAGGCTTGGGTTGACTCGACTGGCACGAAGCGCAAGGCACCCAGCTCACCGGTGGCATCGTCGATGAACACGATCAGACAGCAGCGCGGACCCCGGTCTTCGAACCAGTCATGCGGCGAGCCGTCGATCTGGACCAACTCGCCCCGGCAGGGTCGGCGTGGCCGACTCTGGTGAACCCGGGCCCGGCGCCGTCGCTTGGGCTGCCACAGGGCCTCGGCAATCATCCAGGCCCTGAGCGTCTCGACGGAGTGGGCAAAGCCGTGCCGCTCGACGAGCTTCTCGTGGGCCAGCGTCGGGCCGAAATCATGGTAGCGGGTACGCACCAGGTCGATGAACTGAGCCCGCACCGAAGCGGTAATGCGGTTATTGCCCGGCCGACCGCGGTGTCGGGATACCAGGCCAGCAGCTCCATCGGCACGGAAGTTCCGAACCAGCCGTTTGATCTGGCGAACGCTAAGATCAAGCTGAAGCCCGGCCTCGCGCTGAATCAACTCGCCGTCCACCACCTTCCGGATCACACCAACCCGGTCCAACTCCTTGTGACTCATGGCAATCGTCTCCCGATCCATGGCCCCGCTCCCTGTCAGAACAAAAAGGGGACACTTTAACTTTGTGGAAAGGGGACATTAGTGCTTTGGGCTAACAAAATTGCCGACTTGCCTTGATCCGAAACTGATTCTGGGGTATAAAACCCGGCTCGAATCGAATTCAACCAAATTTTCAGGAACAGTTCTCATGGCCCGAGTGTGTCAGGTGACCGGCAAGCGTCCGCTGGTCGGCAACAACGTCTCCCACGCGAAAAACCGGACCCGGAAGCGGTCGCTGCCGAATCTGCATAGCCACCGGTTCTGGGTTGAGAGCGAAAATCGCTGGGTGAAGCTGCGCGTATCGACCAAAGGTCTGCGCACGATTGACAAAAACGGCATTGATCAGGTTCTCGCCGACCTGCGTGCCCGCGGCGAAAAGGTTTAAGGAGCTTCCAACATGGCCAACAGCGCACGCGACAAGATCCGCATGATCTCCAGTGCCGGTACCGGGCACTTCTACACCACGGACAAGAACAAGAAGAACACGCCGGGCAAGATGGAGATCAAGAAGTACGATCCCGTCGTCCGCAAGCACGTGATGTACAAGGAAGGCAAGATCAAGTAAGCGGCCCGCTTTTGTACCGCTTGCAGAAAACGCCGGGCCTGAAAAGCCCGGCGTTTTGCGTTGCGCCCTGAGCGACACGGACACGGCGCCGGTCGTCGTAGAATATCCGCTACCTCATGACCAGCGAATTGAAGCGATGCCTGACGATCTGATTGCCGGCAACCGCCGATGGGCGAGCGCCATTCTCGGTGAAAAGCCTGATTATTTCGAGCGCCTGGCCGCGGTCCAGAGGCCCGACTATTTCTGGATTGGCTGTGCCGATTCGCGCGTGCCGGCCAACGTGGTTACCGGGCGCGATGCCGGGCGTATTTTCGTGCATCGCAACGTGGCCAACCTGATCCATCCGGCAGATTTCAACCTGCTCGCCTGCCTGGAATTTGCGATCGAGGATCTGGGTATCCGCGATATCGTGGTGTGCGGCCACTATGGCTGCGCCGGGGTCAGAACCGCGACCGAGGGCATGGATCACGGCCTGGCCGATCACTGGGTCGAACCGATTCGGGCGATTGCCCGCCATCGTGCCGAGGAACTTGATTCCCTGACCGAGCCGGAGGCGCGCCTGAACCGCCTGGCCGAGCTTAACGTGGTCGAGGGCGTGAAGCGCGTGGCCGAAACTCCGGTCATCCAGCGCGCCTGGACGCGCGGCGAGCAGATCACGATTCACGGCCTGATCTACGGACTCAAGGATGGCCTGCTCAAGGACCTGGGCTGCTCGGTTCGACGCGCTGACTGATCGCCAGAGCGTCCCCAGGCGCTACACCAGCCCGCGCTCAGCCAGCGATACAACCTCGCCATCGCCAACGATGAAATGATCGAGCAGGCGAATTTCAACCAGTCCCAGCGCGTCGCGCAGGCGCCGGGTAATGGCCAGATCGGCCTGGCTCGGTTCGGCCACTCCGGAAGGGTGATTGTGGGCGATGATCAGTGCGGCGGCTCGTCTGGCGAGCGCCTTTTCGACCACCACGCGCGGGTGGACATGGGCCGCGTCAATGGTCCCGGTAAACAGCTCATCGAAGGCGATTACGCGATGGCGGGTGTCGAGATGCAGCGCACAGAACACCTCATGAGGCCGATCGCGCAGCGCCGCACTCAGGTATTCGCGGGTGGCTTGCGGGCTGGTCAGCGGATGGCCGCGTTCAAGGTTTTCACGTAGCTGGCGCCGGGCCAGTTCCACCGCCGCCTGGATCTGGGCATACTTGGCCGGCCCCAGGCCCGGGGTTTCGCAGAAGCGTTCGAGACTGGCATCCAGCAGGCCACGCAGCCCGCCGTGGAGATTGAGCAGGTGACGGGCCAGATCGAGCGCTGAACGTCCGTGGCAGCCGGTGCGCAGCAAAATGGCGAGCAGTTCGGCGTCGCTGAGCTCGGCAGGCCCGCTGGCCAGCAGGCGTTCGCGGGGTCGTTCGGCCATCGGCCAGTCGGCGATTTTCATGGTCGGGCTACAAGGATGGTGTCGGAGGCGTTATTCTGGTCGCCCGGCGCCGAAACCAGCAAGCGGCCCCGGCCCCGCTTCCCGGTAGGAATTTGACTCGACACAACATGAACATGCTTGCAGGAAAAAAAATCGTGGTCGGCGTGACCGGCGGCATCGCCGCCTACAAAGTGCCCGAGCTGCTGCGCCGTCTGCGCGATGCCGGTGCCGAAGTGCGTGTCGTCATGACCGCCGGCGCCCAGGCTTTTATCACCCCGCTGACCCTGCAGGCGACCAGTGGCCAGCGCGTTCACGGCGATCTGCTCGACCCGGAAGCCGAGGCCGGCATGGGGCATATCGAGCTGGCCCGCTGGGCCGACGAGATTCTGGTGGCCCCGGCCACGGCACACGCAATCGCGCGCTTCGCTGCCGGTCTGGCCGATGATTTGCTTGGCACCTTGATTGTCGCCAGCGAGGCTCGCGTCTGGCTGGCCCCGGCGATGAATCGCGTCATGTGGGCGTCACCGTCGGTGCAGGACAATTGCGCCGTGCTCAGTTCGCGCGGTGTGCGCATTCTTGGCCCGGGAGCGGGCTCCCAGGCCTGTGGCGAGCACGGCCAGGGGCGCATGCTTGAACCGGCCGAACTGGTTGAAGCGCTGGCTGCCGGCTCGAATGCCCTGGCCGGTCGCCGCTTCGTGGTTACGGCCGGGCCGACCCAGGAGCCGCTCGATCCGGTGCGCTTCATCGCCAATCGCTCGTCGGGGCGGATGGGTTTTGCGGTCGCCGCAGCCCTTGCCGAACTGGGCGCGAAGGTGCAACTGGTGGCCGGGCCGGTGCAGATGGCAACGCCGCCGGGCGTTGAGCGCACCGACGTGCGCACCGCAGTCGAGATGCAGCGCGCGGTCATGGCACGCCTCGACGGTGCCGACGGCTTTGTCGGCGTAGCCGCCGTGGCCGACTATCGGCCGGCACGGCTGGCCGAGGACAAGCTCAAGAAGTCATCGGATGACATGCAGCTTAAGCTGGTACCCAATCCAGACATCATTGCCGAAGTCGCCGGCGGCACGACGCGGCCGGGCATCGTGGTCGGCTTCGCCGCCGAAACCCGTGACCTGGAAAATGCCGCCATGGGCAAGCTCAAGGCCAAGAAGCTTGACCTGATCGCGGCCAACCGGGTCGGGGCCGATCTGGGATTCGAGACCGAGGACAATGCGCTGGAAGTGTTCAGCGCCAGCCGGCGCTGGAGCCTTGGGTCCATGCCCAAGCAGGCCCTGGCGCGCGAGCTGGTTGCTATCATCGTTGAAACCATGATCGAGAGGGAAAACCGATCCAATGAATCGCCTGAAAGTCCGCATTCTTGACCCGCGCCTGGGCGAGCTTTGGCCGCTACCTGAATATGCCACGCCGGGTTCGGCCGGCCTGGATCTGCGCGCCTGTCTGGACCAGGATCTGACCCTTGAACCGGGCCAGACCGCGCTGCTGCCCTCGGGCATGGCCATCCATCTCGACGATCCTGGCCTGGCCGCGGTACTGCTGCCGCGTTCCGGCCTGGGGCACAAGCAGGGTCTGGTGCTGGGCAACCTGGTGGGTCTGATCGACAGCGATTATCAGGGCGAGGTGAAGATTTCCTGCTGGAACCGCGGACTGGATACCATCCTGATCGAGCCGGGTCAGCGTATCTGTCAGCTGGTCGTCGTCCCGGTGGTCCAGGTTCAGCTCGACGTGGTTGAGGCCTTCGAGGCGAGCGAGCGGGCTGGCGGCGGTATTGGTCACACCGGGGTGCGCTGATCATGCCGTCCTGGCTTGAGGGATTCGGACCAAAGCAGATCGCCATGGCGCTGTTCGGTGCCGGTGGGCTGGTTTTGCTGCTTGGCCTGGCGCTGATTTACAGTGCGTTGTCTGACAACGGCGAAGCAACCGTCCAGCGGACCGCCGAGGACAGCGCAGCGCAGATCGCCGAGGTGGTCGCCGATGTGCGCACCGCGTTGGCAAACCCTGACGTCGAGCAGGTCGCCCGGGCCAGCCTGGCCGACCCGCAAGCCGGTTTTGATGCGCTGCGCGGCGCGCTGCGCAGCGCCGGAATCAGCAACCTGCTTGATGCCCGGACTTTTTCGGACACGATTGAAGACATTGAGCCCGGCCAGTATCCGGAGCCCGATTTCGCGGTTATCGAAACGCTGCTGGCCGCGCGCCGCAGCGCTCTGGCCCCGGCCCGCCTGCATTATCCGGGCACGGCTAATGAAAATTTAGCCCTGGCCCGCGCGCTGGTCGAAGACGGCGACGAGCGCGTTCAGGCCGGTTATCTGTTCGTGCGCCTGCCGGCGAGCGTGGTCACCCGTCGCCTGGAACGTCCCGGCCCGGAGGGCTGGCTGAGTCTGCAACAGGGCGATGAGGAAGTCGCCGGCAGCCTGCCCCGCGGCCGTCAGGCGGCCGGCGAACTGGCGATCGACGGCACCGAGTTGACGGTGTCGTGGGGCCTGCATGAAAGCGCCGAAGGTGTGTCTGTGCCGATGGCCGGCGGTGTGGCCATGATCGGTCTGCTACTGCTGGCTGCCGCCGTGCTCAAGCGGCGCGAATCGCAAGCCGGTGTAGCGCCGGCCGAGCCGTCGACCGCTTCCGCCGAGGGCGATAAGGCGCACACGTCTGGCGAAGAATCGCTGCAGACGGACGCGGATGAACGCGAGCTGCCAGACTGGATGCTTGATCAGGCAGCCATCACCGAGCCCCAAGGGAATCTGGCCGATACGGGTCGCACAGCGGCTGCCGAGCAACCGAGCGCACCCGCACGGCCGCAGGCTGATCTCGATTTTGATGTCCCCGATCTCGATGAGATATTTGCCCAGATCGAGAAAGAACGGGCCTCGGACCCGCCGGACGATGACTCAGAGGTGGAACCGGAAAGTGAAACGCCGCTGATCGCCGATCAGTCGGCAGACGGCGACGGCTTTGATTTTTCCGCAGGCTCCCTGTCGCTTGAAGACGAGCCGATAACCGAGGACGCCAACGACACCATGGCTTCGGAGGAGGAAGGTCTGACGTTCGATGCAGACCGCGCCGATCAACCCGATGAGGATCCCTTCTCGCTGGATCACGATCAAGATCAGGGTGAGAAGCCGATCAGCCCGGACAAATCAGATTTTGAGGCTGAGGCAGCACGGGATGCCGAACCAGAACCAGAACCAGAACCAGAACCAGAACCAGAGCCAAAGCCAGAGCCAAAGCCAGAGCCAAAGCCAGAGCCAGAGCCAAAGCCAGAGCCAAAACCTGAGCCAAAACCTGAGCCCCGACCTGAACCGCAGCTCAAAGCCAAAGCACCGACCAAGACACCCGACGCCGAGCTGCCGAGCATATTCCGTCCCGGCGGCATCCTGGGCGTCGTCGATGAGGACCTGACCGCGCGCTCGGCGACCGATGTGGGCCAGGCGATCGGCACCCTGGCGGTCGAACGCGGCTTTAAGCGGATTGCCGTCGCCCGCGATGGGCGCTTCAGCGGACCCATCCTGCTCTCGGCGCTGATTCGCGGTCTGCGCAACAGCGGCCTTGACGTGATCGAGATTGGCGCGGTACCCACGCCCCTGCTGTGGTTTGCCGCCACCGAGCTGGCCGAAGGCTGCGGCGCGATGGTGACCGCCTCGCACCATCCGCCCAAGTTCAACGGCTTTCGCGTAATGCTCGGTGGCGAGCTGCTGGATGCCGCGGCGATGGCCGAGCTGGCCGGGCGATTTTCCAGCGGCGATTTTGCCAAAGGTTCGGGCGATTACGAACAGCGCGACATCATTGATCAGTACGCGGCCCGCCTAAGCGCTGACATCCAGCTTGAGCGACCGCTCAAGGTCGTGATTGACTGCGGCAACGGCGTCGGTGGGGCGGTTGCACCGCGCCTGCTTGAGGCAATTGGCGCCAACGTCATTCCGCTGTATTGCGACGTGGACGGCGCCTTCCCGAACCACCGGCCCGATCCATCCTCGCCGGACGATCTGGAAGATCTGCGTTTGTGCGTACGCAACTTCCAGGCCGAACTGGGCCTGGCCTTTGACGGTGATGCCGACCGCCTTGGCGTGGTGACCGGAAGCGGCGAGATCGTCTGGCCGGATCGTTTGCTGATGCTGCTTGCCGGCAGCGTGCTGGCGAGCCATCCCGGTGCGGCGGTGGTCTATGATCTGCGCGCTTCCGGGCATGTGCAGCGGGTCGTTGAACAGGCCGGTGGCCGGGGTGTGATGACAGCTGCCGGTCAGCATGCTGTGGCTGCGCGCATGCGCGAGGAATCCGCGCCACTGGGAGGTGACATGGACGGACATCTGTTCATCAATGATCGCTGGTACCCGTTCGATGACGCCATCCATGCCGCAGCCCGTCTGCTTGAACTGCGGGCCGCCGACAGCCGGAGTCTCGACCAGAGTCTGGCCGATCTCCCGCAGTATCGAACCAGCCCGGAGATCATGGTCAACATCCCACACGAACAGACTCGCGCCCTGCTCAAGCGTCTGGCCAGCGAGGCAGATTTTGGCGATGCCCTGGTGACGCGCATCGACGGCGTCAGGGCGGACTGGTCCGACCGCTGGGGGCTGGCCCACATGGATCTGGACAGCGGCAATCTGGTGCTGCGCTTTGGCGCCGACGAGGCCACCGCGCTGGGCAAGGTGCGCAGCGAATTCCGCGACAAACTGCTCGCGCTTGATCCTCGTCTGCCGTTGCCGTACTGAAGGCACAAGGTTCAGGGCTCTAGGCAAAAATCTTCTTGTGCCCTGCGCCTTGAGCCTTGCGCCTATTGCAACAATCAGTAAGCGTGGTTGCGGAATAGCTGGTCGATATCGCCCTCCCAGGCATTCTCCCAGGAGGCCAGCTTGATCTCGGCCGGAGTAAGCCCGCGCCTGGTGGTTTCCTGTAATGGGCGTAAAAAACCGCCTTCGTGCTGGCCGCGGCTGTTGAGCCGGTTGCGCCGAACCAGGCCGCGCTCGGCCACTTCAAGCAGCTCGCTGGCCAGATCGCGGACCCGACGTCCGCCAATTTCGGCGGCCAGGCCTTTTCGGGCGACGTCGCGACGAAGTTGCTCGCGCTGTTCAGCGCTCCAGTTTTGGCTGATGTCCAGGCAGGCGCTCAGGCTGTCGCTGTCGTAGAGCAAGCCGACCCAGAACGCCGGCAGGGCACACAGGCGGCGCCACGGACCGCCGTCGGCACCGCGCATTTCGAGGAAGCGCTTGAGGCGTGCTTCGGGGAAAGCCGTGGTCAGGTGATCTTCCCAGTCTGCAAGGGTCGGGTGCTCGCCGGGCAGGCCGGGCAGGCGACCAGCCAGGAAATCGCGAAAGCTCTGGCCGGCCACGTTGATCAACTGATCACCGCGGCTGACAAAGTACATCGGTACATCCAGCATCCAGTCGACGTAGCGTTCAAAACCCATGCCCGAGTCGAAAACCCACGGCAGCATGCCGGTGCGATCCGGGTCGGTGTCGGTCCACACGTGGCTGCGGTAACTTAAAAACCCGTTGGGCTTGCCCTCGGTAAAGGGCGAGTTGGCGAACAGGGCGGTGGCGATCGGCTGCAGGGCCAGGGCGGCGCGAAACTTGGCCACCATGTCGGCCTCGCTGGAGTAATCCAGGTTGACCTGCACCGTGCAGGTACGCTTCATCATGTCGTGGCCAAGCTGGCCGACTTGCGGCATGTAGCGCCGCATGATCACGTAGCGTGCCTTGGGCATCCAGTCGATGTCGTCGCGCCGCGCGCTGGGATGAAAACCCATCCCCAGAAAGCCGATGCCCAGCGGTTCAGCCACCTGGCGGACTTCGGCCAGGTGGCGGTTGACCTCGTTGCAGGTCTGGTGGAGATTTTCCAGCAGCCCGCCGGACAGTTCAAGCTGCCCGCCCGGCTCCAGGGTTATCGAGCAATCGTCTTTCTTGAGCGCGATGGGCAGGCCATCTTCAAGCACCGGCTGCCAGCCGAACTGCTCGGCCAGACCGTCAAGGACAGCGCGAATCGAGCGTTCGCCCGCATACGGCAGCGGTTTCAAGGTGTCGCTACAGAAGCCGAACTTTTCGTGTTCGGTGCCGATGCGCCACGCCGACTCGGGCTTGCAGCCCGATTCGAGCCAGTCTGCGAGCTGGCGTTTGTCGGTCAGGACGGTATCGGGATTCATGGCATAGCACCCGGCTAGAATGAGGCGCTGATTATCGCTTGTTTACGCACCGGATGCAGGGCTGAAACAGATGACTCCAGGCTTTCGAAAGAAGCCCGCGGCAGGGACGTTTCACCTGCTGGCGGCAATCTTGCTGGTGCTGGTTGCAGTGAATGGGCACGGCCAGACCTTGCATCGCGGTGTTGGGCCTGAGCCCGATTCGCTCGACATCCACACCGCGCAGAGCCTTTCGGCGCTCAACGTGCTGCGCGATGTGCACGAAGGCCTGCTCAGTTTTGATGCCGAAGCGAAGCTGATCCCCGGCCTGGCCACCGCCTGGTCGATCAGCGACGGCGGACGGCTCTGGACCTTTGAGCTTGATCCCGAAGCGCGCTGGTCTGACGGTGAGCCAATCACCGCGGCCGATTTCGTTGCCGGCTGGCGACGAGCCCTGAATCCAGCCACCGCCTCGCCGATGGCGGCGCTGCTCGACGTGGTCGCCAATGCACGCGCTGTGCGCCGCGGCCAGGCCCGGCCCGATGAGCTGGGCATCGTGGCGCTCTCAGCCGAGCGTCTGCAGATTCAGCTGGAAAACCCTCTGCCCTGGTTCGACGAACTTTTGACTCATCCGCTGACCTTCCCCTGGCCGGGCGGGTCGGATCGCTACAGCGGCGCGTTTGTTCTTGCCGAGCAGCTACCCGGCGCGCATCTGAAGCTCAGGCGAAATCCGTATTACCGGGCGGCCGACACCGTCGCGCTTGAATCGGTCGTGTGGCACGTCATTGAGCAGCCGGCCGTGGAGCTGTCGCGCTACCGGGCCGGGCAGCTGCATATCACCGAGTCCATTCCGCCCGGCCAGGCTGACTGGCTGGACGAACGGTTTGGCGAAGAGCTCCGCATCGCGCCCTATCTGGGCAGCTTCTTTCTGGCCTTCAACCTGTCTGGCCCGCCGTTCGAGAATGCGCCCAGGCTGCGCCGGGCCTTGAGTCTGGCGATCGACCGCGACATCATCGTCGAGCGGGTTCTCGGCTCGGGCGAGATTCCGGCCTGGGGTCTGGTGCCGCCGGGCATGCCCGGCTGGGATGACGGCCGCGCCGCGCCGCTGTCGCCGGATGCGGCGCTTGATACCGCCCGCCGCCTGTACCGCGAGGCCGGCTACAGCGAGCGCCGTCCGCTGACCGTCGAGCTGCGTTTCAATACCTCGCTGACCCATCGGCGCCTGGCCGCCGCCGTTGCCGCCATGTGGAAACTGCACCTGGGTGTCGAGACCCGCATGGTCAACGAGGAATGGAAAGTGTTTGTCGCCAATCGCCGCCAAGGGCGAATCACCGAGATCGTGCGCGGCGGCTGGATTGCCGACTGGCGCGATGCGGCCAATTTCCTGCAGTTGTTTGAAAGTTCCAGCCCCGGCAATTACAGTTTTTTTGCCGATGCCGAGTTTGATCGACTCATGGCCGATGCCGCCGAGAAGCACGGCCACGCACGAATTGCGCTGCTGCGCGCAGCCGAAGAGCGGCTGCTCGACCAGCAGGTCATCGTGCCGGTGTACTACTATGTTTCCAGACATCTTGTGAGCCCCCAAGTGAGCGGATTCAAGAACAACCCGATGGACATTCATCTGTCGCGCTGGCTGGCCCTGCCGTGAAGTGGCTCACGCCGCTTTTGCTGCTCGCGCTTGCTGCCTGCGGTGGCGAACCGGACCAGGCACCCGAGCCGGCGCCGCGCCTGCCCCAGCCGGTCGAGCTGCAACTCGATGAGCACGGCCGTCCGCTGCCCGAAGTACTGGCCGAAACACAACTCCTGCGCCGCGGCAATGGCGAGGAGCCGCAGACGCTTGACCCGCATCTGGCCGAGGGCGTGCCCGAAACCAATATTCTGCGTGATCTGTTTGAAGGCCTGACCACTACCGCGCCCGACGGCCAGATTGTTCCAGGCGCGGCGCGCCACTGGGACATCAGCCGCGACGGTCTGACCTACACCTTTTATCTCGACCCCGACGGGCGCTGGAGCAACGGCGAGGCGGTAACCGCCGACGATTTCGTCTGGTCCTGGCAGCGCGCCGCAGACCCACAGACTGGCGCGTTCAACAGCCGCATGCTCGCGCCGGTGCTCAATGCCGAGGAGATTTTTGCCGGCCAGATGCCGCCGGTCGAGCTCGGCGTGAGCGCGCTCAATGAAACCACCTTTCAGGTCAGGCTTGCCGATCCGACGCCGTACTTTCTCGGCCTGCTGACCCATCCGACCACCTACCCGGTCTGGCGCGAGGGTGTGGAAATGCACGGTGCCGGCCATGTGCGCCCCGGCCGGCTGGTTTCCAACGGTGCCTATCGGCTCGATGACTGGCAGGTGCGTTCTTCCATCGGGCTGGTCCGCAGCGAACATTTTCGCCGCGCCGAGGAAGTCATCATCGAACGCGTCAACTACTATCCCTTCGAAGACGAAAATACCGAGCTGACCCGCTTTCGAGCCGGCGATCTGCACTGGACCTACCAGGTACCTTCCGGGCAGTTTGCCTGGCTGGAGGAACACATGAGCGAGGCGCTGACGGTCACTCCCTGGTTCGGCACCTACTTCTTCTCCTACAACCTGACCCGTCCCCCCTTCAAGGACAACCTGGCGCTGCGCCAGGCGCTGAACCTGGCCATTGATCGCCAGATTCTGACCGAGCGGGTCAGCCGCTTCGGCGAGCTGCCAAGCTTCAACCTGGTGCCGCCGGGTCTGCCCGGCTACGTCTCCCCGGAGCCCGACTGGGCCACAGCAAGCCAGGCCGAACGCGAGGCCGAAGCCCAGCGTCTCTTTCAACAGGCCGGCTTTGGCGAAGGACGTGAGCTGTTGGTTGAGCTGCGCTATAACACCTCCGAAAATCACCGCCGCATTGCCGTTGCGGTGGCCGCGATGTGGAAACAGGTGCTGGGCGTGCGCACCCGTCTGGTCAACGAGGAGTTTCGGGTGTTTTTGCAAAACCGTGCCCAGCGCCGGGTAACCGAGGTTTTCCGCTCCGGCTGGGTTGGTGACTACCAGGACGCCTTTTCCTTTCTTGAGATGTTTCACTCCGGCCACGGACGCAACGACGCCGGCTATGACAATCCGCGCTTCGATCGCCTGCTCGAGCGCATCGCCTCAGAGCGCATCCCGGCCAGCCGCCGCAACCTGATGGCCGAAGCCGAGCGCATGATTCTGGCCGACCAGGTCATCTTGCCGGTCTACAATTACGTCACCAAACGGCTCATCGACCCGCGCCTGAAAGGTTGGCAGGACAACGTCATGGACCAGCATCTGACCCGCTACATGTACCTGCTCAAGACGCGTACGGCTGACCCGGTTGGCACCGGCGCAAGCGAGGAAGCGAATGATGCTTGAAAGAGTTGCCCGCGAAAGATCGCCCTTGAGGGCGCCCGGCCTCGGCTTCCTGCGCGTGCGGGCAAACCACCTCGGCACCCGTAGTGCCGTGCCAGAGGCCTGGTTTTTCCGGTGCTGAACTTCAGCCTCAAACGGCTCGCTTCAGCCATCCCGACGCTGCTTTTGCTGATTACCTTCGCTTTCTTTTTGATCCGGATCGCGCCGGGCGGGCCGTTTGATTCCGAGCGCGCCCTGCCGGCCGAGATCGAAGCCAATCTGGCCGCCAAGTACCATCTGGATGAGCCACTGGTTTTTCAGTACGGTCGCTACCTGTGGCAGATCGTGCGTGGTGATCTGGGCCCGTCATTTCACTATCGAGACTGGACCGTCAACGACCTGATCGCCCAGGGCGCGCCGGTGTCGTTCACCCTGGGCGCGCTGGCCCTGCTGCTGGCCCTGGCAGTCGGGGTGCTGATCGGCGTCTGGGCGGCGCTGCGTCAGAACCGGCCGACTGATTACACCGTGATGAGTCTGGCCATGATCGGCATCTCGGTGCCCAATTTCGTCCTGGCGCCGCTGCTGATTCTGGTGTTTGCCATCCAGCTCGGCTGGCTGCCGGCCGGTGGCTGGGAGTTCAGCCTCGATCGGATGGTGCTGCCGGTGATTACGCTGGCCTTGCCGATGATTGCCTACGTGGCCCGCATTACCCGCGCCTCGATGATCGAGGTGCTGCATTCGAGCTTTATTCGCACGGTGCGCGCCAAGGGCATGCCGGAAAAGGAGGTGATACTGCGCCACGCGCTCAAGCCCGCCCTGCTGCCGGTGATTTCCTATCTCGGCCCGGCCGCGGCCGCCATTTTGACCGGCTCGGTGGTGGTCGAGCGCATCTTTACCATTCCGGGGATAGGCTCTTATTTCGTGCAGGGTGCGCTCAACCGTGACTACACCCTGGTCATGGGCGTGGTCATTCTTTACGGAGTGCTGATTCTGCTGTTCAATTTCCTGGTCGACCTGCTCTACGCCTGGCTCGATCCGCGCATCCGCTACGATGAAGGCAAGGTCAGTCATGAATGAACCCGGTCGCAGCGTCGATGCCTTTGAACAGGCTCTCGATACCCGCGAGATTCGCAGCCGCTCGCTGTACGTTGATGCCTGGCATCGATTGCTGCGCAACAAGGCTGCCGTCACCGCGCTGATCGTGTTGACGGTCATGATCGTGCTGGTCAGCGTCGGGCCGATGCTGTCGGGATGGGATCATGAAATCCCCGACTGGGACAACTACTCGCAGCCGCCCTCGCTGGAAACCGGGCATCTGTTCGGCACCGATGCACTGGGGCGGGATCTGTTCGTGCGCACTTTGATCGGCGGCCGGATTTCGCTGCTGGTCGGCCTGGTGGCAACCCTGGTATCGCTGCTCATCGGCGTGACCTGGGGTGCTTTCGCTGGCTACATGGGCGGACGGATTGATAACGTCATGATGCGCATTGTTGATGCCGTCTACGCCATGCCCTTTTTGTTTTTCGTGATCCTGCTGATGGTGGTGTTCGGGCGCAATATTTTCCTGATCTTTGTTGCTATCGGCGCGATCAACTGGCTGGACATGGCGCGCATCGTGCGCGGCCAGACGCTCAGTCTGAAAAACAAGAACTTTGTTGAAGCCGCGCGCGCCTGCGGGGCGACCGAATGGCAGGTCATTCGCCGCCATATCATTCCCAACCTGTTGGGCGTGGTCATTGTCTATGTCACACTGACCATTCCGCAGGTCATTCTGGTCGAGAGTTTTTTGAGCTTTCTTGGCCTGGGTGTGCAAGAGCCGCTGACCTCCTGGGGCGCGCTGGTCAATGAAGGTGCCCAGGAGCTTGAAATCGCGCCGTGGTCGCTGCTGTTCCCGGCCGGGTTTTTGGCCGCGACCCTGTTTTCGTTCAACTTTCTCGGTGACGGGCTGCGCGACGCGCTCGACCCGAAAGACCGCTCGTGATCTGCCATGCCCGTACTTGAAGTTCGCGATCTGACCGTTTCCTTTGACACGCCCGACGGCGTGGTCCATGCGGTCAACGGCATCAGCTTTGACCTTGAGCCGGGCGAGACTCTGGGCCTGGTCGGCGAATCGGGCTCAGGCAAGACGCAGACCGCCCTGGCCCTGATGGGCCTGCTGGCCGACAACGGACGCGCCGGCGGCTCGGTGCGCTTTCGCGGGCAGGAATTGTTGGGCATGTCAGCCTCCGAGCTGACCCGGGTGCGCGGCTCGAAGATCTCGATGATTTTTCAGGATCCGGTTTCTTCGCTCAACCCGTACCTGAGCATCGGCGACCAGCTCATAGAGGTGCTCACCCATCACCGCAACCTCAAACGTGGCGAGGCCCGGGAGCGCGCCATCGAAATGCTGCGCCTGGTGCAGATCAACGATCCCGAACAGCGCATAAAGCAGTTTCCGCATGAACTGTCTGGCGGCATGTGCCAGCGCGTGATGATCGCCATGGGCCTGCTGTGCCAGCCTGACCTGCTGCTCGCCGACGAGCCGACCACGGCCCTGGATGTGACCGTGCAGTCGCAGATCAACTCGCTGATGGCCGAGCTCTCAACCCAGTCATCGACCGCCATCGTGCTCATTACCCATGACCTGGGCGTGGTTGCCGGGCTGTGTGACCGGGTGCTGGTAATGTATGCCGGCAAGGAAATGGAATTGGCCGGCGTGCACGAGCTGTTTGCCGACCCCCAGCATCCTTACACCGAGGGCCTGCTCGAATCGGTGCCGCGTCTGGATCGCGCCGAGTCGGACACTTTGCATGCCATTCCCGGCAACCCGCCGAACCTGCTTGAGGTGCCTTCGGGCTGCCCGTTCCGCGACCGCTGCAGCTATGCCTGGGACAAGTGCCTAGAGCTGCCGGAGTTCGAAGACGTGGGCGACGGACGCTTCAAGCGCTGCCATCTCGATACGCTGCCATCCAAACGAGAGGTTGGCTGATGCGCAATCCGGTGCTTCAGGTGCGCAATTTGGAAGTCAGCTTTCGGGTGGATATCGGTACGCTGTTGCGGCGCGATTACCGCAGCATCCGGGCGGTGGCCGGGCTGAGCTTTGACGTCCACCCGGCCGAAACCCTCGGCGTGGTGGGTGAGTCGGGCTGCGGCAAGTCCACCCTGGCGCGCGCCCTGCTCGGCCTGCAGCGCTCCGGGCGCGGTGAAATCCTGTGGCTGGGCGAGGACCTCGTCGGAGCCAGCGAAGAGACGTTGCGCCGCAAGCGCCGCGAGATTCAGATGATCTTTCAGGATCCGCAGGGGTCGCTCGATCCGCGCATGACCGTTGGAGCGATCGTTGCCGAACCGCTGCGCAATTTCTTTCCCTCGATGTCGCGCCTGCAGATTCGCGAGCGGGTGATGGGGATACTCAAGCTGGTCGGAATTCGCCCAGACCAGATCAACCGCTACCCGCACGAGTTTTCCGGCGGCCAGTGCCAGCGCGTCGGCATTGCCCGCGCCCTGGTCGTCAATCCGCGCCTGGTGGTCTGCGATGAGCCGGTCAGCGCGCTCGATGTGTCCATCCAGGCGCAGATCATCAACCTGCTCAAGGATCTGCAAAAGAAGCTCCAGCTTTCGCTGATTTTCATTGCCCACGACCTGTCGATCGTGCGCCATGTATCGGACCGGATCATGGTGATGTACATGGGCAAGGTGATGGAGCTGGCCGATCGCAACAGCCTGTATCGTTCGCCCCGCCATCCGTATACCCGAGCCCTGATCGAGTCGGTGCCCATTCCCGATCCGGTGCGTGAGCGGGCTCGCGTTCGGCGCGCGCTAAAAGGCGACATGCCCTCGCCGCTGGATCCACCTTCGGGCTGCATCTTCCGCACCCGCTGTCCCTGGGCAACCGAGCTTTGTGCGCGGGAAGTGCCACCGCTGGAAACCCTCGAAGATGGCCACCAGGTCGCCTGCCACCATCATCGCGAGCTGCCGGCCTGGCCCGAGCTGGAAGAGTTGGACTGCAGCACCGATTCAGTGCGGTCCGAATCGTGATTTCCACAGCCCAGCGCGGACAGCTTGATCGCGGTCTGGCCGAGCTCGGCCAGGATCTGGACGCGGCCCAGGGTGACCGGCTGATCGCCTATCTCGACCTTTTGGCGCGCTGGAACCGGGTCTACAATCTGACCGCCGTCGATGATCCACTGGCCATGGTCGATCGTCACCTGCTCGACAGTCTGAGCATTCTGCCGTGGCTTGCGGGGTCGGAAATCATCGACGCCGGCAGCGGCGCCGGCCTGCCTGGCGTGGTGCTGGCCATTGCTGCACCTCAGCGCCACTTCGTGCTGATCGACAGCAACGGCAAAAAAGTGCGCTTTTTGCGCGAGGTGCGGCGCGCGCTGGGCCTGGACAACATCGAGCCGATTCACACCCGCCTGGAAGATTTCATTCCCGAACGTGCGCCGGATCAGATCGTGGCGCGCGCGCTCGCACCGCTGCCGCGCCTGGTTGAGCAGCTTGGTCATCTGCTCGCCGACGGCGCCGAACTGCTGGCCATGAAGGGCCGCATGGAACAAGACGAGTGCGCGGCGCTGGCGGATGCGTACAATGTCGAACGGATCGAACTGAACGTACCTGGCGCGAGCGGTGCCCGCAGCCTGGTCATCCTGAGGAAGTCATGACAGAGCAACGGGCCCGTATCGTGGCCGTAACCAACCAGAAAGGCGGCGTGGGCAAGACCACCACCGCCGTCAACCTCGCCGCCGGCCTGGCCGAGCTCAAGCGCCGCGTTCTGCTGGTTGATCTGGACCCTCAGGGCAATGCCACGACCGGTTCAGGGGTTGAACTTGCGCCCGATCAGAACACCCTGTGCGAAGTGCTTTTAGGTGAATGCAGCGCTGCTGAAGCCCGCGTCCGGGCCGACTCCATGGGCTTTGACCTGCTGCCGGCCAATGGTGATTTGACCGCTGCCGAAGTCGCTCTGATGGAAAAGGACGAGCGCGCCAGCGTGCTTGATTCGGCGCTGGAAAAGGCCGCCCGGCGCTATCAGCACATCATCATCGACTGCCCGCCGGCGCTCAATGTGCTGACGCTGAACGCCCTGACGGCGGCCGATTCGGTGCTCATCCCGATGCAGTGCGAGTACTACGCCCTGGAGGGCTTGAGCGCCCTGCTCAGCACCATCGAGCAGATTCAGCAAACGGTCAATCCCGAGCTGCGCATCGAAGGCCTGGTGCGGACCATGTTCGACGTGCGCAACAACCTGTCGGGTGCGGTCTCGCGCCAGCTTGCCGAGCACTTCGGCGACAAACTATATGCCACGGTCATACCGCGCAACGTGCGCGTGGCCGAAGCGCCCAGCTATGGCCAGTCGGTCATCCATTACGATCGCGACTCGCGCGGTGCGGTGGCCTATCTTGGCCTGGCCGGCGAATACCTGCGCCGGATGGGTGAGGCGGCGCGATCATCAACCGTGACCGCAGCCGATTTGGCCGGCGAAGAGCAACGAGCCTGAGGAAAGACCTGAGACATGGCCGCATCACGCAAAAAGAATCCCCTGGGCCGCAATCTCGACGCCCTGCTGAACAAGACCCGGGCCGCGGCTGAACAGGCCAGTCCCGACGGTCGGATTACCGATCTCATGGAGTTGCCGGTCGAGGCTATCGAGCCCGGCCGTTACCAGCCGCGCTCGGCCATGGATCCCGAGCGGCTCCAGGAACTGGCCGACTCAATCAGCGCCCAGGGTCTGGTTCAGCCGGTGGTGGTTCGTCCGCTGGCCCGTGCCGGCCGCTACGAGCTGATCGCCGGGGAACGCCGCTGGCGGGCCTGCCAGATGGCCGGCATGACCACCATCCCCGCACTGGTACGCGAGATTGCCGACGAGGCCACCCTGGCACTCGCCTTGATCGAAAACATCCAGCGCGAAGACCTCAATCCACTCGAAGAGGCCGTCGCCCTGC
This sequence comes from uncultured Wenzhouxiangella sp., assembly GCA_937876395.1. Classification (GTDB taxonomy): domain Bacteria; phylum Pseudomonadota; class Gammaproteobacteria; order Xanthomonadales; family Wenzhouxiangellaceae; genus Wenzhouxiangella. Next base: position 71,426 of record CALEIM010000127.1, read on the forward strand.
GCCGCCTGATCGAGGAATTCGGCCTGACCCACGAGCAGGCCGCAAAAAGCGTTGGCCGTTCGCGTGCCTCGGTCAGCAACCTGCTCAGACTCATGGAACTGGCACCGGAAGTGCGCGAAATGCTCGATCACCGCCAGCTCGACATGGGCCATGCCCGGGCGCTGCTCAGTCTGGAGCGCCACGACCAGATCCGCGCCGCCCGCGAAGTCGTCGACAAGGACTTGTCCGTACGCCAGGCCGAAGCGCTGGTGCGCCGCATCCGCGCCGCCGACGAGCGCCCGGTCAAACCTCGAGCGCCCGGCAAGTCGGTCGATATCGAGCGTCTTGAACAGGAGCTGACCGAAGTCCTGTGCGCTCCGGTCAGTCTCCGACATGCGGATTCAGGAAAAGGCCAGCTCACCATCCGCTACACCAGCCTGGACGAACTCGACGGTCTGCTCGAACGCTTCAGGCGCTGACGGGCAGCGAGCAGATTCAGATCAAATCAGCCAGAAAATCGATTCGACCGGCTGCTCCAGGCTGCGGGCAATTTTCAGCGCCACTTCCAGCGACGGGCTGTAGCGGCCTTTTTCAATGGCGATGATGGTCTGCCGCGTCACGCCAGCGGCGGCGGCCAGCTCCTGCTGAGTCATGTCCTTCTCACCCTGACGCAGGCTGCGCACGCGGTTGTCAACTGCTGCAGCCATTTTTAGATGCCCCGGCGGTGATACCAGATGGTGGTGCACAGCTCGACGAGCACAGAGATGAATACGGCAAACAGCAGCGCGGTGGCGATCACGGTCGGCTGCTGCCACAGCGGATCGCTGAACGTGCCGCCGATGATGATGTGCAAGACCACAGTAATGACGCCAAAGCCGAGCACGTTGCCGTAGATATTACCGGCTCGCCAGGCGATCAGACGCTCACGCTCATCATCTTTGCCATCGCTGCGCGACAGCGCCGCCACAATGATGTGATAGCCGCTCAATATGATAATCAGCAGCACGACAAACCCGATGCTCAGACCAAGCATGGCCACCGCTTCAAGCTGATCGGCACGCCACAGCCTCCAGGTGGATGAAAAATACAGGCCGCCGACGACCAGCATGCAAAGCAGGGTACCCCAGGCGCTTTTTTCCTGAAATGACATGGATGACATGGTTGAGTCCTTGTTTGAGTTGTCGTTGCAGTGAAGTCTGGTTTGATTCACATAAAGTAATGTCTACCTTACATATTGTCAAGCAAACCTGACATGTCGAGTGTCGTGCTTCAAGCGTTTTCAGCCGGCGGTCAGCATTGGCTCAGTGGCTGGTCAGAACAAAAGAGGAGACACTATAACTTTGTGGAAAGCGGACATTAGCGCTTTGGGCTAACACAAGACCCGCTCTTGCTTGCCGCCAAACGTGCTCTGATGTTACAATCCCGCGGATTTGCAGCGCGCCGACGATTTGTTCGGCGGCTTTTGTATGCGCCGCAGGAGTGTGGGTCGCCTGAAATCGGGTTCCACAGGCCGGATCGGTGCCGATTCGATCATCCAAATCGCGCCCAGGCCGTGTACGAAGCCCAATTCGCCAAGACCGTCGTCGGATTGCTCCGCATGCAGGCTGCGCTGACCGCCCTGTGTGGTTTGGCCATGGCCATGATTGCCGGGGTCAGTTGGGGAATTGCGGCTCTGGCTGGTGGTGCGATTGGTCTGGGCCTGAGCCTGGTCACGGCGCTGCGGATCCGGCTGAGTCCGGGCCAGGAACCGACCGTCATGGTTCAGGCCTTTTACCGGGCCATGGCGCTGAAATTTGTACTTGCGGTGGTGGTTTTTGTCATCGTCGCGACGGCATTCCCCGGCTATTTTTTGCCGGTAGTGACAGGTTACGCAGCCACGGCAGTGGCCTACTGGCTGGCAATGCGCACGATGGCGTTGTTGCCTGGTTCAAACACTGAAAACGAATAACGGGATTCTTTTGAAGACGACCATGGCTAGCGGCAATCAGCAAACGGAACATCTGGATGGAGCAGGCGGCGCAATGGGCCAGGATGCGGCTGTCAGTGGTATGGATGCCGTAACACAGTCTGCCGGCTGGTGGGCGGAAACCAAGACGCGTATCAGCTACGTCTGGAACTCGAATGCCGACGCTGGCGACTACGTCAGTCACCACATTACCAACTGGCGCCATCCGGCCGGTGCTGACGACATGGATCCGTTTGTCTGGCATATCGACACCATGCTCGTGTCCTGGGTGCTGGGCCTGTTTTTCATTTTCATTCTGATCATGGCCGCTCGCCGCGCCACCTCCGGGGTTCCGGGCAAGCTGCAGAATTTTATCGAGATGCTGGTCGATTTCGTCGACAACTCGGTCAAGGACAGTTTTCACGGGCCGCGCAACTTTGTCGGACCACTGGCGTTGACGATTTTCGGCGTGGTTCTGTTGTGGAACATGATGGACCTGCTGCCGGTCGATTACCTCCCGCTGATCGCCTATATCCTCGGTGCCGATTATTTCCGGATCGTGCCCTCGGCCGACATCAACGCGCCGTTTGGTCTGTCGTTCACCGTGCTTGGGATTATTCTGGTCTACAGCGTCAAGGGCAAGGGTTTCGTCGGCTATGGCAAGGAGCTGTTTACCCATCCCTTCGGCGGCAATCCGCTGCTCTGGCCGGCCAATTTGCTGATGAATATCGTCGAACTGATCGCCAAGCCCGTCTCATTGGGGATGCGACTGTTCGGCAACCTGTATGCCGCAGAACTGATTTTTGTGCTGATCGCGATGCTGCCCTGGTGGATTCAGTTCCTTCCCGGTGGTGCGTGGGCGATCTTTCACATTCTGGTCGTACCTCTGCAGGCCTTCATTTTCATGACGCTGACGATCGTGTATCTGTCGCTGGCGTATGAGAAACACTGAGAACCCCAAGCCCTGAACTTCAGTTTCTGCTCTACAACATCAAGTCACTTTTAGGAGAACGTTATGGAAGGTATTGAACTGGCCGGTCTGCTGGCCGATATCCAGGCAAACACCGCGATCGCCGTCGGTCTGATCTTTGCTGCTTCCGCGCTGGGCACCGGTATCGGTTTCGCCCTGCTGGGTGGCAAGTTTCTGGAAGGCGCGGCCCGTCAGCCGGAGCTGACCGGGATGCTGCAGGTGCGCATGTTCATCATCGCCGGTCTGCTCGACGCGCTGCCGATTATCGGCGTGGCGTTTGCTGCCCTGATGCTGTTTGCCAACCCGCTGCTGGGAGCCGTTCAGGGCGTGATCGGCTGATCGCGCCTTAACAGCCAAACCCTCCCCGAAACCTATAGAAGCAAGGTTCCTCTATGCTACCGAGTATCTGGACAGTGGCCGGTCAGGCCGGCACGTTTCTGGTCTTTATCTGGGTGGTCATGAAGTTTGTCTGGCCGCCGCTGACCCAGGCCATGGAAGAACGTCGCCAGAAAATCGCCGACGGCCTGGCCCACTCCGAAGAAGCGGAGCAGGCGCTGGACCGGGCCCGGGCCGATGCCGATGAAGTGATCCGTGAAGCCCGGCGCAAGGCGGGTGACATCATTGATCAGGGCAGCAAGCGCTCGACCCAGATCATCGAGCAGGCCAAGGAAGAGGCGTTGGCTGAGCGTGACCGCCAGGTTGCCGCGGCCGACGCCGAAATCCGCCTGGCCACCAACCAGGCTCGCGAGGCACTGCGCGCGCGCCTGGCCGAGCTGGCAATTGCCGGTGCCAGCCGGGTCGTCGAGAAGGAAATCGATGTCGAGGCTCATCGCGACATGCTCGACAAGCTGGCCACGGAACTCTAAGCCATGCTGAATCGGACCACGCTGGCAAGACCTTACGCCCGTGCCGCCTTCCAGGCGGCGCGGGAACGTGACGCGCTTGCATCCTGGAGCGATCGCCTGGCGATGGCCGCGTTGACTGCGGCCGACCCGGGCGTACAGCCGTTGCTCAAGGACCCGCGCCTGAGCAGCGAGCAGCTGCTGAAGCTGTTTACCGATATCGGTCAGGATCGCTTCGATGAGGCTTTCGTCAATTTTCTCCGGGTGCTGGTGACCTATGGTCGACTCGAACTGCTCCCGGACATTCATGTCCAGTACGAGGCACTGCGGCGCGAGGCCGAAGCTCGGGTCCATGTCCTGGTGACCTCCGCCCATCCGGTCGGTGATGACGAGGCGGCCAAGCTGGGCGAACGTCTCAAGGCCCGTTTCGATCGTGAAATCGACCTGGAGATAACAGTTGATCCGGACTTGATCGGCGGCGCGGTGATCCGCACCGGCGATGAAGTCATCGACGGCAGCGTACGCGGGCGCATCGAGCGTCTGGCGCGCCAGATTGCCAATCAAGCCACGGCCTGAACTGAATTCAGACTAGATTCCCAAGGAATGCAAGCATGCAACAGAGCCTCAACCCCACTGAAATTTCCGAACTGATCCGCCAGCGCGTAGAACAGTTCGAGGTCTCCTCCGAAGCCCGTACCGAGGGTTTGGTGGTCAGCGTGTCCGACGGCATTTGCCGCCTGCACGGTCTGGCCGATGTCATGCAGGGTGAAATGATTGAATTCCCCGGTGACACCTTTGGCCTGGCGCTAAACCTTGAGCGCGATTCGGTGGGTGCCGTCATCATGGGTGACTACACCCATATCAAGGAAGGTGACAAGGTTCGCTGCACCGGCCGTATTCTGGAAGTGCCGGTCGGCCCCGGTCTGCTCGGTCGCGTCGTCGATGCCCTGGGCAACCCGATCGACGGAAATGGTCCGGTTGAAAACGACGGATTTGAGCCGATTGAAAAAATTGCGCCGGGCGTGATCACCCGCCAGAGCGTTGACCAGCCGGTCCAGACCGGCCTGAAGTCAATTGACGCCATGGTGCCGGTTGGCCGCGGCCAGCGCGAACTGATCATTGGCGACCGTCAGACCGGCAAGACCGCGGTGGCGATCGATGCGATCATCAACCAGAAGGGTACCGGCATCAAGTGCATCTACGTGGCGGTCGGCCAGAAGGCTTCTTCGGTCGCCAACGTGGTGCGCAAGCTCGAAGAGCACGGCGCCATGGATCACACCATTGTGGTCGCCGCCAACGCCGCCGAATCGGCCGCGCTGCAGTACATCGCACCCTATTCCGGTTGCGCCATGGGCGAGTATTTCCGCGATCGCGGTGAAGACGCCCTGATCGTTTATGACGACCTGTCCAAGCAGGCCGTCGCCTATCGCCAGGTCTCGCTGCTGCTGCGTCGCCCGCCCGGCCGTGAAGCCTATCCCGGTGACGTGTTCTACCTCCACTCGCGTCTGCTTGAGCGCGCCGCCCGGGTCAACGCCGATTATGTCGAAAAGCACACCAATGGCGAGGTCAAGGGCAAGACCGGCTCACTGACTGCGCTGCCAATCATCGAAACCCAGGCCGGTGACGTGTCCGCGTTCGTTCCGACCAACGTAATCTCGATCACTGACGGTCAGATCTTTCTGGAAACCGACCTGTTCAACGCCGGTATCCGGCCGGCCATCAACGCCGGTCTGTCAGTTTCGCGTGTCGGTGGTGCAGCCCAGACCAAGGTGGTCAAGAAGCTCGGCGGCGGCGTTCGCCTGGCACTCGCCCAGTACCGTGAGCTGGCGGCCTTCTCGCAGTTTGCTTCCGACCTGGACGAGGCGACCCGCAAGCAGCTTGAGCGCGGCCAGCGCATCATGGAACTGATGAAGCAGCCGCAATACTCGCCGCTGTCGGTGGCCGAAATGGCGGTCAGCCTGTTTTCCGGCAACGAGGGTTATCTGGATGATCTGCCGCTGAACAAGGTCGTACCTTTCGAGCGCGCCTTGCTTGATCACATGGCCAACAACCACCAGGCACTGCTGGAAAAGATCAACAGCACCGGTGACTGGAATGATGAGCTGGCCGCAGAAATGAAAGCCGCGCTGGACGACTTCAAGGCCACGGGTAGCTGGTGAGTCCGCGCCGTGACAGGCCAGGCGGGCATCCAGGCATGAGCATCAACCACCCAGTCAATCAGGACAGATCAACATGAGCGGCTCCCGGGAAATCGTCGGCAAAATCAAAAGTGTTCAGAACACGCGCAAAGTGACGCGTGCGCTGGAGATGGTTTCTGCCAGCAAGATCCGCAAAGCCCAGGATTTGATGCAGGAATCCAGGCCGTATGCGCGGATGATGCGCCAGATCATCGGCCACCTGGCCCATGCCAAGCTGGAAGTATCACATCCGTTCACGGTCGAGCGACCGGAAGTGCGGCGCGTGGGCTACATCGTGATTGCCACCGATCGAGGTCTGTGTGGCGGCCTGAACAACAACATGTTCAGGCGTCTGCTGGCTGAGTTTCGAGCCTGGGAAGAAAAGGGCGTGGAGGTCACCACGGTCATCATCGGTCGCAAGGCGGCCCAGTTTTTCCGCCGCCTCAAGGTCGATATTCGCGCCAGCGCCCAGGATCTTGGCGAACAGCCGCGCCTGGAAGATCTGATCGGCTCAATCAAGGTCGTTCTCGACGACTATCGTGAAGAGCGTCTGGACCGGCTCTACGTCAGCTACAACCAGTTCGTCAACACCATGACCCAGAAGGTCACGATGGACCAGCTTCTGCCGCTGCCGCCGTCCGATGAAGACAATCTCAAGCAGTACTGGGATTATCTCTACGAGCCCAGCGCGGATGCTCTGCTCGACGATCTTCTGGTCCGCTATATCGAATCCATGGTGTACCAGGCCACTCTGGAAAACCTGGCCAGCGAACACGCCGCGCGCATGGTGGCCATGAAGAGTGCTTCGGATAATGCGAGCAACCTGATCGATGACCTCCGGCTGGTCTACAACAAGGCCCGCCAGGCAGCGATCACCCAGGAAATCTCGGAGATCGTCGGCGGTGCGGCCGCTGTGTGATTTGAGGTGGAAGGTCGGAGGTCGGAAGGCCGACCAAAAGACCGAGCGACCAAAAAACCACCTTTACGGCAAAATTTTGCACAAAACCGGGCTTCAATGTGTGTCACAGCGAAGCCGCCCAAATTGAGGAATAAAGCATGAGTTCCGGAAAAATTGTTCAGATCATCGGTGCCGTTGTCGACGTCGAGTTCCCGGCCGGCCAGGTGCCGAACGTATACGACGCGCTCAAGGTCGACGATACCGAAATCACGCTGGAAGTGCAGCAGCAGCTCGGCGACGGAATCGTGCGCACGATTGCCCTGGGTTCCACCGATGGTCTCAGGCGTCACCGTCCGGTGACCGACACCGGCAAGGCGATCAGTGTACCGGTGGGCCAGAAGACCCTGGGTCGCGTGATGGACGTGCTGGGTCGGCCGATTGATGAGGCCGGCGCTATCGGGGCCGAGGAGGAATGGCCGATTCACCGCTCTCCGCCTTCGTTCGAAGAGCAGGCCGCCAGCAACGAGCTGCTGGAAACGGGGATCAAGGTGATCGACCTGATCTGCCCGTTCGCCAAGGGCGGCAAGGTGGGCCTGTTCGGCGGCGCCGGCGTGGGCAAGACCGTGAACATGATGGAGCTGATCCGCAACATCGCCATTGAGCACTCCGGCTACTCGGTCTTTGCCGGTGTGGGGGAGCGGACCCGTGAAGGGAACGACTTCTACCACGAAATGAAGGATTCCAATGTTCTCGACAAGGTCGCCCTGGTCTACGGCCAGATGAACGAGCCGCCGGGCAACCGTCTGCGGGTCGCCTTGACCGGGCTGACCATGGCCGAGTATTTCCGTGACGAAGGCCGCGACGTGCTGATGTTCATCGACAACATCTACCGCTACACCCTGGCCGGTACGGAAGTGTCCGCGCTGCTCGGCCGTATGCCTTCAGCGGTGGGCTACCAGCCGACCTTGGCCGCAGAAATGGGCGTGCTCCAGGAGCGCATCACCTCGACCAAGACCGGCTCGATCACCTCGATCCAGGCGGTTTACGTTCCGGCCGATGACCTGACCGACCCGTCGCCGGCGACCACCTTTGCTCACCTCGACGCCACCGTCGTGCTGTCGCGCAACATCGCCGAGCTGGGCATCTACCCGGCTGTCGATCCGCTCGACTCGACCTCACGTCAGCTCGACCCGCTGGTCGTTGGCCAAGAGCACTACGATGTCGCGCGCAAGGTTCAGGGTACGCTGCAGCGCTACAAGGAGCTCAAGGACATCATCGCGATTCTGGGCATGGACGAGCTCAGTGAAGAAGACAAGCAGACCGTGGCCCGGGCGCGCAAGGTCGAACGCTTCTTCTCGCAGCCGTTCTTCGTGGCCGAAGTCTTTACCGGTTCGCCGGGCGTCTACGTGTCGCTCAAAGACACCATCCGCGGCTTCAAGGGCATCGTCGACGGCGACTACGATCACTTGCCCGAGCAGGCCTTTTACATGGTGGGCACCATCGAGCAGGCCGTGGAAAACGGCGAGAAGATGCTGGAAAAAGCCAGCTGACAGCGGCCATCCCGGCGTCATTCACCAAACATCCTGAGAGTAGACGATGGCTTCAACCATACATTGCGATATCGTCAGTGCCGAAGCGGAGATCTTTTCCGGCGCGGCGGCCATGGTCATTGTGCCGGGTGAGCAGGGCGATCTTGGCATTACCCCACGTCACGCGCCCTTACTGACGCGGCTGCGAGCCGGCCAGGTCCGCGTGATGCTGCCCGACGGCGAAGAAGAGTTCTACTACATCTCCGGCGGCATGCTCGAAATCCAGCCGCACGTGGTCAGCGTCCTGTCGGATACCGCTCAGCGCGCTGGCGATCTCGACGAGGCTGCAGCACTCAAAGCCAAGGAAGACGCCGAGCGCGCCATTGCCGATCGCGGCGCCGGCGTGGAAGTGGCCCAAGCCCAGGCCCAACTGGCTCAGGCCATGGCCCAACTTGCTGCCCTTGAGCGGTTCCGCAAGAAACTCAAGCGCTGATCGGTCCCGCACCAGCCTGCACTGCAAAATGCCCCGCCCACCGGTCGGGGCATTTTTTTATGCCGCCTGTGGTCAAAAGCCCTGATCTGCTATTCTGGGCAAGCATATAACCAAAGGGTGAAAGGAGAAGATCATGGCGCGACCGTTTACGGCTGGCTTGATCATGCTTCTGGTCATCGGCTTGGCGGGCTGCGACGGGGCAGGCGATCTGCCCGACAACGCGCGCCTGCTCGACGCGTTTGTACAGGGGCGCACGGGGGTCTGGATCAGTGGCCACGGAACCGTGTCTCAGCTGGTCGGCGATGAAACCATTTCAGGCGAGCTCTATCAGCGCATCGTCATTCAGGTCGACGCCAGCCTGGCGCTGGTGGTGCGTCACTCCATTGAGCGTTCCGAGCGGGTACCGATCGCCCTGGGTGACACGATCGCCTTCCAGGGCCGCTACGAATGGAACGGCCGCGGCGGGGTCCTCACCCAGACCCACCACGACCCGGACGCCCCCGGTAGCGGCGGCTGGATCCGGCATCGCGGCCAGCTCTACGACTAATGTCGCGCGGCTGGGGCGGCGCGCACCTCGGGAAAAGCTGACCTCAGGGCTGATCGCCGCTGTAGCGGATCACTTCTGCACCACTGACCGCGCCGATCTCCGCCGTTTCATGAACATACAGCTCAACTTCGCGGGCAAAGCTCAACTCACCGTCGACCCGACTGCCGGCCGCAACCACGATCCGGGGTGCCGAGCTGGTGTTGAAGGACATGCCTCGCGGACGCTTCACCTCAAGCGGGCCAGCCAGATGGCTGTCCGGGCCGAGGGTCACTGAGCTGTTGTAGGTCACCAGGCCGCCAGCCCGAGTCCCGGGCAACTGGATGAGCCCGTTGACCGACTCGATCTGGCCGCCGATGGTGGTCCCGTTCTCGGTTTCGATGCGGCCATTGACCGTTGCAATTGAGCCGGACACCTGTACGTTTTCGCCCAGGCGGATGCCGCCGTTGACGTTTTCGATGCTGCCATCGACAACGACATCGGAAGCAAGCTCGATCGTACCATTGACGTTCTCGATCTGTTCCAGTCGGGAACCGGGGCCAACCCGAATGCCGCCGTTGACGCTGCTGACCTCGCCGTTGACCTGGCAATCCCGGCCAATGTCAATGCGCCCGTTGACGACCGAAATGTCACCGTTGAGGATTGATTCATCCTCCAGAGTGAAGCCGTCAGCCAGCGCCCCGCAGGCGCTCAGGCCGACGACAAGAGCAATCAGGGACAGGTAGCGCAGGATCGTCATGGTCATTTCTCCGAGTGGGCAGTGCAAGGCCATTCTGCAGCAAAGCACCCGTCGGATGCCAGTGCCTGAAGTCACGGCCGGTTGCGGCGGGATGCAACTGATACGCCGGCCGGGTTAATATTGCTGCCAAGGCTACGAGGGCGAATTATTGACCAACAACATGGCTGAACTGAGCGGCCGACTTCATGAGCTACGCCAGGAACACCGCGATCTTGACCAGGCCATCGAACGGATGACCGAAGATCCGGCTGTCGACCAGCTGCGGCTGCGCCGGCTCAAAAAGCGCAAGCTGCGCCTGCGTGACCAGATTGCCTGGTACGAAAGTCACCTGATCCCCGATCTGGACGCCTGAACCGGTTACTTGCGGATGTTCCGCATCGCGCCGCACTTGACCGCAGCCCCGTAACAGTCGATCCTTGCAGCTTCTTCGCTCCAACAAGGAATCATCATGGGAATTGAAGTCACCGGTATTCTTGGCCTGATCTGGCTGCTCATCATCATCTGGGCGATCATCAAGGTTGCCTCAAGTTCGGCCGGAACCGGCGCCAAGCTGCTGTGGATTCTGTTGCTCCTGTTCGTGCCTCTGCTGGGCCTGATTCTGTGGCTGTTGCTCGGACCCAAAGGCTAGCTACTGAACGGTCAGCCGGGCAAAACGGCGTTTGCCGACCTGCACGACACCCTGGAAGCCGGGTTTCAGTGCCAGGTCGCGGTCGGCCAGCTTTTCGCCGTCGATCCTGACGGCGCCCTGCTTGATCAGGCGGAAAGCCTCTGAGTTCGATTCGGTCAGACCGCAGGCGCTCAGGGCGGCCGCGATGCCGATGCCGTCGGCGTCGTCGGCTGTCAGAATCTTTTCCGGCATGTCATCTGGAATTTGCCCGCTGCGGAAGCGGTCAATAAAGCGCTTTTGGGCCTGCTCTCCGCTACCGGAGCCATGAAAGCGGTCAACAATTTCGCCGGCCAGGGCAAACTTGGCATCGCGCGGATTGCCACCGGAGTGCACGGCTGAATGCAGTGCCTCGATCTCATCGCGGCTGCGGAAACTGAGCAGCTCGAACCAGCGCCACATCAGCTCGTCGGAAATGCTCATGATCTTGCCGAACATTTCATCGGCCGGCTCGCTGATGCCGACGTAGTTGCCGAGGGATTTTGACATCTTCTGCACCCCGTCGGTACCTTCCAGCAGGGGCCAGGTGATGATCACCTGCGGTTGTTGGCCGGCCTGCTGCTGCAGTTGTCGGCCGACGAGCAAATTGAATTTCTGATCCGTCCCACCCATTTCGATGTCAGCCTTCAGGGCCACCGAATCGTGGCCCTGCACCAGCGGATAGAGAAACTCGTGGATGGCGATGGCCTGGCCTGAGCGGTAACGTTTCTCGAAGTCATCGCGTTCGAGCATGCGCGCCACGGTGTGTTGCGATGCCAGGCGGATCATGTCGGCCGCGCTCATGTCCGAAAACCATTCGGAATTGAAACGAACCTCGGACAAATCCCGATCCAGGATGCTGAATACCTGCTCGCGGTAGGTCTGCGCGTTAGCGCTGATTTCTTCTTCAGTCAGCGCCTTGCGGGTGACGTTCTTGCCGGTCGGGTCGCCGATCATGCCGGTGAAATCTCCGATCAGGAAAATCACCTGATGACCGGCTTGCTGGAAGCGGCGCATCGCATTGAGGATGACGGTGTGGCCCAGATGCAAATCGGGTGCGGTTGGATCGAAGCCGACCTTGACGCGCAACGGTCGCCCGGTGAGCAGGCGTTTTTCCAGCTCTTCACGCTGAATCAGCTCGGCGGCGCCGCGCAGCAGTTCGTCAATATCAGTCATTATTTTTGGTCACTACTAAATTGCTCACTACTAAATTGCTCACTAATATTGATCACTACCATCGGTCAATACGATTGGCCCGATGGCTGGAATTTGCGATTTCTGACCCCCGTCCCGAATGGAAATTTCAACCAAGGCGTTGACTTGCAGGGTCACTAATCGTTAATGTTACCGGGTTTCCAGCGCTGAATCGTCGTGCATGAACAGAAAATCGATGGCTACCACCCGGCCAGAGTCCTTTGCGGGCCGGCTGAGCGTTGCCGCTGAGCGTGTGAACGGAGTCGCCCACAGGGGGTTTGACTACTGTGCGGTCGCGCTGCGCGCTCGTCCGCGCCTGAGTTTGGCCGCCTCCGGCCTGCTGGCTCTGGGGCTGGTCTTTTTCTTGATTCCATCCGGGCCTGATGGCTCAGCCGCCGAGCGGATAAAGCAGCTTGATCTACCGCCGGTAATCGGTGAGGCTTCGGCCGCGGTCGTCCCGTCGGCCGGCGTTGCCGAACTGCCGGTCGAGGCCGTCGATGGAGAATTGCTCGATGAGGTCGGGCCTTTTTCAGCCGAACTGAACACTGACAACTGGCAGATCGTCCGCATCAGCCCCGGTCAGACGCTTGAGCGAGTGTTTCGCGATCTGGGCCTGAGCGCCAGTCTGTTGCATGAGATTGTCAGCGCGGCCGATTCCTCGCGTGACCTGGCGCGGATTAGTCCGGGTGACGAATTCGCCTTCGATATCGATCCGCACAGCGGTTTTCGGGCGCTGCGCACCGAGCTGGACGAAGACGCCTGGCTCTACATCGAGCGCCATGGCGAGAGCCTGAACGTACGCCGCGAAGCGCGCACGCTCGACCATCGCGTTGTCGAAGCTTACGGCACAATCACAAGCTCGCTGTATCGCAATGCCACTGAGGCCGGCCTGTCCGATGCGATGATCATGCGCCTGGCGACCATTTTCGGTTGGGATATCGATTTTGCCCTGGACATCCGCGCCGGCGACCGATTCGCCCTGATTTACGAGCAGGTCTGGCGCGACGGCGAACACATTCGTGACGGCGCGATTTTGGCAGCACGCTTCGTCAACCAGGGTTCAAGTTTTGAGGCGATTCGCTATGACGCCGGCAACGGGCCGGATTATTTCGCTCCCGACGGCCGGCCAATGCGCAAGGCTTTTTTGCGAACTCCCCTGAACTTCACCCGCGTCAGCTCCAACTACAATCCGTCCCGTCTGCACCCCGTCACCCGCCAGGTTCGGCCGCACAACGGCACCGATTACGCAGCGCCCACCGGCACTCCGGTCTGGGCGGCCGGCGACGGACGGGTGACCGAAGCCGGCTATAACCGGGCCAACGGCAACTACATTTTCGTGCAGCACGGCAACAGTATCGTGACCCGCTACCTGCATCTGTCGCGCAAACAGGTCAAGCAGGGCGATCGGGTCCGTCAGGGCCAGGTCATCGGGCAGGTCGGCGCCACGGGGCTGGCCACCGGCCCGCATTTGCACTACGAGTTTCTGGTCCACGGTGCCCACCGCAATCCGCGCACCGTTGATCTGCCTCCGGCTGAACCCTTGGCAAGTGAGCACATGGCAGACTTTGGACGTGTCGGTCAACGCCTGCTGGTCCAGCTTGACCGCTTTACCGAGCCTGGCGCTGCGTTGGCCTCGAGCGAAAGCTGCGAAACCGTGGCGCACAGCTGCTGAATGACGCGCACTGACCGGCCCGGCGAATACTTCGTCGGACTGAATTCGGGCACCAGCATGGACGGCATCGATGCGGCGGTGGTCGATTTCGGCGCCGATCCGCCGCGAGTGTTGGCCGCGCTGACCCAGCCGTTCGAGCCACCGATCATTTCTGTGCTCAGCGGCCTGCGGCAGAATCCGGTCGAATTCCCGGCCGGCAAACTGGCGCGGCTCGATGCGCTGCTCGGTGATGCCCTGGCCGAGGCCGCGCTGGTCGCGATCCGCGCTGCCGGAATTGGTCTGGACGATGTGGCCGCCATCGGTTCACACGGCCAGACCGTGCTCCATCAGCCCGATCAGCAGCCACCCAACACTTGCCAAATCGGTGATCCACATCGCATTGCCCGCGCCACCGGCCTGGTCACCGTGGCCGACTTTCGGCGTGCCGACCTGGCCGCCGGCGGCCAGGGCGCGCCGCTGGCGCCGCTGCTGCACGACGCCCTGTTTCGGGCCACCGATGAAGCGCGGGCGGTCATCAACCTTGGCGGCATAGCCAACCTGACCCGACTGATTCCCGGCCAGCCGCTGCAGGGCCTCGACACCGGCCCGGCCAACTGTCTGCTCGATCTTTGGTATCGCCGCCACCATTCGGGCAGCCTTGATGAAGGCGGGCGCTGGGCGGCCACCGGCCAGGTCGATCCAGCCTGGCTTGCGCAATTGATGAGCGATCCGTTCATTCATCGAGCGGCCCCCAAAAGCACCGGCATCGAATACTTCAGCCCGGCCTGGCTGGAGGCGCGTCTGCCGACCTGGGCCAATCAGCGTCCGGCCGATATCCAGGCCAGCCTGGCCGAGTTTACGGCGGCCAGCGTGGCGAAATCCGTGCTGCAACCGGGCGCGGCAGCGCAGCGTGTCCTGCTCTGCGGTGGCGGCGTCCACAACGTCGATCTGGTCGAGCGCTTGCGCGCTCGCCTGAGCGATTGCCTGGTTGAATCAACGGCTGTGCACGGCCTGGATCCGGATCACTTGGAAGCCGTGCTGTTCGCCTGGTTGGCCCGACGCCGCCTGGCAGGCCAGCGCTGCGACACGCGCAGCGTCACCGGGGCGCAGGCAACGGTGCTCGTCGGCAGCGTATTCGAGCCCTGATCGACGATTCAGCCTGACGCCCGAACCGCTGCCCCAGCCGCTATATCGCCGTAAACAGAAGATCTACCGCCGCCAGAAACTCATCGCGATGCTCGGATAGATTGCCACGACTTGAAGAAAATTCTTGCAAAGGGACTGAAGCCATTTCGGTTGTCGACAGGAAATACTGCTGACCCTCAATGGAAATTGTCGGATTGAGCCGCTGCATGGTTGGCTCCCCGGACGGTTTGGATACAACCAGCGGCGCCATGATGCGGGTGCCGAGCGAATTCAGCATGTCGTGCTGCAGATCGACGATAAATGGTGCCCAATCACGTGATTGAGGGTTGGGGTTGGCGTAGTAATCAAATTGCGCCATGTCAGCCTCAGAAGCTGCGGAATGCAGCCAAAGCCGGACCACGCTCGTTGATGCGCCGATTGTAGGCCTCGATCGCTTGACGGTTTGCCTCCAGCCAGGCGATCTGTTCGCGGCGGTTGATTTCATCTTCAAGCGATTTTTCCAGAGTCTGAGACAAATTGACTCCCAGGCTTTTCGCCCTGTTTTTCAGCGAGGTACGAATCCGCAGGTTAACGGGCGATTTTTGGTCAGCGGTATCGTCAATGTGCATGCTCGGCTCGCGGACTCGGGTGCGCCCATGTTATGCGCACAGTCTGCCAGATGCAAATACCGCGGTGCGCTGCCGTCGTTGAGCGTCTATCGGCGTCGTGTTGAGAGTTCAGGGTAGCGCTGCCGCAGGGCCGGAGCCAGCCAGCGCAGCAGCATCAGGCTGGGTATGACCGCTACAGCCGTGAGCACAAAAAACACCACCCAGTTGCCGTCCAGCTTGTCGACCAGCCAGCCCGACGACGAAGCCAGGGTGGTTCGACCCAGGTTGCCAATTGAGGCCAGCAGCGCATACTGGGTTGCCGAAAAGCTGTGGCTGGTCAGTGTGGTGATAAAGGCCATAAAGGCCACCGTGCCCAGGGCAGCGGTAAATCCGTCGACCACCACGGTAAGCGCGAACAGCCAGGTTTCCGGGCCGGCTACTGCCATCCAGGCGAACATCAGGTTGGTTGATGCCATCGCAATGCCGCCGATAACCAGACCGCGTATGATCCCGAAGCGGGCGTTGACCAGACTGCCGAGAATGGCAAAAATCACAGTCACCCACCAGTTCAGCAACTTTGAATAGGTGCCGATTTCCGCGTTGCTGAAGCCGATTTCCTTGTAGAACACGATCGACATCCGGCCCAGGAACGCCTCGCCGATCTTGAACAGCAGCACAAAGGTCAGCAGTGCAATGGCCATGGCGACACCATTGCGCACAAAAAAATCACGCAGCGGTGCGACCACGGTTTCAAGCAAGGCCTGCCAAACCCTGCGGGTTTCCGGGCTGGCAGCATTGGCCGGACGCGCGCGCTGCGGCATCGGTGCCCAGAACAGCACAAACACAATAAACAGCGGCCAGCACAGCGCAAGCAGGCGATACATCGCCGCCCAGCCACCCGGGAACTGGTCCACCAGCCAGAACGGCAGGGCACCGAGCAGTCCGTAGCCGGTCCACCAGCCGGCCGTCGCCATGGCCGCGGCATAGGAAATGCGGGTCTGGTCGCTGCGTTCGATCAGATCAACCCGGTAGGCGTCGATCACCACATCCTGGGTGGCCGAGACAAAGGCGATGGCCAAAAGAATCAGCCCCAAAGCGCCCAGGTGAGCGGTTGGATCAACCAGGCTGACCAGCAGGGTAAGCACCAGCAAGACGCTTTGCGCGGCCACGATCCAGCCCCGTCGCAAGCCCAGAAAGCCAAGCCGCCAGGGTAAAAAGCGGTCGAGAAAAGGGGCCCACAGGAAATTGAGCGCGTACATCGCCGTCACGCCGCCGATAAAGCCGATCGCACTGCGGCTGATACCGATCTCGGCCAGCCACGCCGACAGTGCCGAGCCAATCAGCACCCATGGGAAACCCGAAGCCATCCCCAGCACGAAGATGGTCAACAGGCGCCGGTCACGCCAGGCCTGCAGCCAGGGCGGCAAAGACCGCATGGGTGCAAACGAAGGCTGGCCGGATTCAGGCATCGGCGTAGTCGATAATCAGCGGGGCGTGATCGGAAAAACGGGCATCCACATAGATGGCAGACTTTTCGACCCGTTCGGCCAGACCGGCGCTGATCACCTGGTAGTCAATGCGCCAGCCGACGTTGTTGTCCCAGGCTCGTCCGCGGTTTGACCACCAGGTGTAGCGGTCGGGTCCGGGGTCAACAATGCGGAACGCGTCATGCAGACCGATCGGGCCAAACACCCCGTCCATCCAGGCGCGCTCTTCAGGCAAAAAGCCGGAATTCTTCTGGTTGGATCTCCAATTTTTGAGATCAATTTCCTTGTGCGCGATGTTCCAGTCGCCACAAATCACGTAGTCGCGGCCATCGGCGGCCATTCTCTCCAGCCTCGGGCGCAGGTGGTCCATGCAGCGATACTTGAACTCCTGGCGCTCCTCTTTCGCACTGCCGGACGGCAGGTACAGGGAAATCACGCTCAAGCGGTCGAAGTCAGCCTGCAGCCAGCGGCCTTCACGGTCGAACTCATCCCAGCCCAGGCCATAGGCCACATTTTTCGGCTGGTGTCTTGAATACAGGGCCACGCCCGAGTAGCCTCTCTTCTCGGCGTCATGGTAGTAGCAGTGATAGCCGAGCGGGAAAAAGTCGCGCTCGGCCAGTTGCCAGTGCTGTGCTTTGGTTTCCTGAACGCACACGAAGTCGGCCTGCTGGTCGGCCAGCCAGTAAAAAAAACCCTTGCGGTGGGCTGAGCGAATTCCGTTGGCGTTAAAAGAGATGATGCGCATGGCTGACAGGCTGAATTGGTTCCGGCCGCTTATGGTACCCGCTGTGTGGCGACTTCAGGCCAGGTAGCCGGGGGGTTATGCGACGCGCCGTCCGAGGCCGGTGGTGATCGGTTCAACTTTTGCATCCCAGGCGTTGACAGCGGGCCGATCAGCCTTTACGATACGCTTCGTATTTCATCAGGAGATTTCACCATGCAACGTATTGTCATCGGCCTGACCGGCATTGTGCTGGTTGTTTTTATGGCCGCCTGTGCCAGCACCAGCACACCCCGGTCGGAGCCAGCGCAGGCCCGGGTGGTCACGATACCCGAGTATCGCGAGTTTCTGACAGCCCTGGATGCGTCCATTGAGCAGGGTGAACCGCGCCCGCTGAACACCGTGGAAATGGAGAACTACCTGGAAGCCTCCGGCCGGCTTCGCAGTTTGCTGGGACGCTACGAATCGGTCGATGCCATGCCTGAAGCAGAGCGTCTTGAGCTGTTCAATCTGCACGAAACCCTGCAGGCGGTAGTGATCGGCAAAAGCGAAGATCAGGTGATGTGCCGGCGAGTACAGACCGTCGGTACCCACTTTCGCGAGACCCGCTGCATGACCCACTCCGAGTGGCAATATCGCCAGGAAATGGCGCGCGAATACATGAGCACCAAATTTCAGTCCTGGCAGCTCAACCCCGCAGACTACCGGTAAGTTTGAGCTCATTGGGCCAGGCGCCTGCCGCGTCCCCTTGCGGCAAAATTCCGGACGGCCTTCCGTCCGGGTTCAACTCGCATCCAGCACTCTATCGCCCATGCCTGAGCAAGGGACCAGCGCGGGCGCGCGAATTCATGAAATATCCGGGCTAGAATGGGCCGATGATCAAGCCCTGGACAGAGCGCTTCTTTGAGCTGGCCCTTCAAGCCGAAGCCCTGCGCTTTGGCCAATTCACCCTGAAATCGGGTCGCGACAGCCCGTACTTTTTCAACGCCGGCGAATTCAGCACTGGCTCGGCCATCGCCGGCCTGGCGCGGTGCTATGCCGAGGCGATCACCGCCTCGGGCCTGGCCTTCGACATGCTCTACGGTCCGGCCTACAAGGGCATCCCTCTGGCCACCGCCGTGGCCATCAGCCTGGCGCGTGATCACGACCGCGACCTGCCGTTTGCCTATAACCGCAAGGAGGCCAAGCAGCACGGCGAGGGCGGGAGCGTGGTCGGCGCGCCGCTGGCCGGGCAGGTTCTGATCGTCGATGACGTGATTTCGGCCGGCACCTCGGTCAATGAGTCCATTGATCGGATCAAGGCGGCCGGGGCTGTGCCTGCCGGTCTGGCCATCGCCCTGGATCGCCAGGAACGCAGTGGCGAAGGTGAACGCTCAGCAGTTCAGGCAGTCGAAGCCAGCGGTCTGACCGTCATTGCGATCGCCGGCTTCGAGGATCTGATCACCTGGCTGAATGCTCAGGATCGTCCGCCGGTCAGCCTTGAAGCCATCAGTAACTACCAGAAACGCTACGGCATAAAGGTTTGATACATGCTGTTCCTCCGCTGTTTTGTTGCCGTCTTCGCCCTGTTATGCGCGGCCGAGGCCCTGGCGCAGTCCTATTACCGCTGGGTCGACGACCGCGGTGAAGTTCACTATGGCCAATCCGTACCGCCGGAGTTCGCCGACTATGGCTATGATCGCCTCGGCCCGGATGGCAGCCTGCGTGAACGGGTTGAGCCGGCCCTCACCCCGGAGCAGATCGTTGAGCGCCGTCGGCAGCGCGCTGAGCAGACGCGACTGGACGCCGCCGAGCGCAACCGGGAAACCCGTGATCGAATGCTGCTGGCCACCTATTCAAGCGAGGATGGTCTGCGCGAGGCCCTGGACATGCAGCTGGTCACCATCAGAAGTCAGCGCAGCGCCACCATGATGTCGGTGGAACAGGCCGAAAGCCGCTTCGAATCCCAGGCCGGTCGGGCGGCTCGCCTCAGTGCAGAGGGCCGTCCGGTTCCCGAGTCCCTGCAGCAGTCGATTCAGAAAACGCGCGCCGAGCTGCGCAGTTTGCGCGCCGGCCTGGTGCGTCTCGACGAGCGCGAAGCCGTCATCCATGAGCGCTTCAATGCCGATCTTTCCCGCTATCGGGAGCTGACCGGGCACGCGGACAGCGGCGGCTGAGTTATCCCGCGATGTATACCCGTTGCCCTGCCTGCCAGGCCGTCTATGAGCTGCAAGCCAGGCTGCTCGCCGAGGCGGCCGGCGTCGTTCGTTGCGGCAACTGCGGCAAAACCTTCAACAGCCTCACCGAGCTGTTCGAGAATCATCCCGATGACACGCTCGAGCCGCTGCGGGGCCAGGGGATGCCGCCGATGCTCGACCAGCCGGCCATGGTCCAGACCGAGCTGCTGGGCGATGACCCGGCATGGGCCGAGCCGGACCTGGAATTGGAACCGGCGTCCGATGAACTGGCCGTGCTGCCGCTTGAGCCCATGGAAGCGAGCCACAGGCCTGAGCTGTGGAGCTGGTTCTGGCCTGCCACCAGCGCCGTTTTGTTGCTTGTGCTGCTGGTCCAGTCGGGTATGATCTGGAACCGGCCCGGCTCGGCGTTTTCCAATTGGCTGGGCGCATCCACCCAGATTGCCCAAACGACCGATCCAAACGAAGTCATCCAGATCGTGTCCCGCGATCTGCACCCCCATCCGGGCCTTGACGACGCAGTGGTCATCAGCGCCAGCCTGCGCAACCAGTCCAGTAGCGCGGTTCCCTTTCCGATCATCGAAGTGCGCTTCTATGACGCCAGCCAGCAGGTGCTTGGCGTGCAGCGGGTGACGCCCGAACAATACCTGGATGACCCGGACCGAATCGGACGCGGACTGGCTGCCGGTCTGTTGATGCCGCTGCTGCTGGAGTTTGTCGTCGGCACCAGCGAACCGGCCGGATTTCAGATGCGGTTTTTTTAAGGGACCTCTGATCAATTATGCCCGGTCGTCTGACCTTGCACGACCAGATGTGCTATCGTTTTCGGCTCGTTGTGGGTCCAGCTCGTCGTACGCTTGTTTGAGGGATTTGAAGTTTGGCTGATGTAAACGCCGGCCGCGGCATGTGCCTTAAAGAGGTTGTGCGCTGCGTCGTGCAGCGCTATCTCGATGATATGGGCGACACGCCGCCGGACAACCTCGGCAAGCTGGTCTTGGGCGAGACCGAGCGGGTGCTGGTCGAGACCGTGCTTGAGCACACTGGCGGCAATCAGTCGCGCACCGCCGAGATTCTCGGAATAACCCGCACGACCCTGCGCAAACGCATCCGGCTCTACGGCCTGGAGTGAACTCCGTCATGAATGAAGCTCATCGTCGCTGGGCGCTGCTGAGCGTGTCCGACAAGCGTGGCCTGGTCGAGCTGGCGCGCGCACTGGCGGCGGCGGGGTTTGGCCTGCTGTCGACCGGCGGCAGCGCCCGCGCCCTGCGTGAAGCCGACCTGGAAGTACAGGACGTGGCCGACTTGACCGGTTTTCCGGAAATCATGGGCGGCCGGGTCAAGACACTGCATCCCAAGGTTCACGGCGGCATTCTTGCGCGGCGTGACCAGGATCAGGCGGTCATGGACGAACATGGCATCGAGCGAATCGACGTGGTCGTGGTCAACCTCTATCCATTTGCCGCCACCGTTGCCCGGCCGGACTGTTCGTTTGAGTCGGGCATCGAAAACATCGACATCGGCGGCCCGGCCATGCTGCGCGCCGCGGCCAAAAATCACCGTGACGTGTGCGTGCTGTGCAACCCGGATGATTACGGCACATTCATTGCCGATTTGCCTGATGGTCCCGATCAGCATGAGCGCCGCCGTTTGGCCACGGTCGCATTTGCCCACACCAGCACCTACGACGGCCAGATCAGCCAGTGGCTGGCGGCCCGCCAGCGGCCCGACGAAGCATTGCCGCCGCGCATTCACCTGGCCCTGGAACGACAGGCCAGCCTGCGCTATGGCGAAAATCCGCACCAGGCCGCCGCAGTCTATCGGCCAGCCGAAGCCAGCGTGCCCGGTCTGGCCGGCTGTCAGCCGCTGCAGGGCAAGGCGCTGAGCTACAACAATCTGCTCGACGCTGACGCCGCCTGGGCCGGGGTCAACAGCCTCGGTGACCAGCCGAGCTGCGTGATCGTCAAACACAGCAATCCATGCGGTGCAGCACAGGGCAGCAAGCTTGCCGAAGCCTGGCAAAAGGCGCTGGCCTGTGATCCGGTCTCGTCTTTTGGTGGCATTGTTGCGGTCAACCGCGAGGTTGACGGTGAACTGGCCACCGACCTGCTTGAGCAGTTCCTGGAAGTGCTGATCGCCCCGGCCATCGACAGCGACGCTCGCGAGCTGCTGGCCGCCCGGCCCAATCTGCGCGTGCTCACTCCCGGCCCGGCCGCGCCGCGCCCGTTTGAGCTGCGCGCCATCGACGGCGGCTGGCTGGCGCAGACCGCCGATGACTGGTTGAGCGAGCCAGCTTTGGAGGTCGTGACCGAACGCGCGCCCACCGCAGCTGAGCTTGATGATCTGCATTTTGCCTGGGCGGTCGCGCGCCTGGTGCATTCGAACGCCATTGTCTACGTCCGCGAGCGGGCCACCGTCGGCATCGGCGCGGGGCAAATGAGCCGGGTTGATTCAGCCCGCATCGCGGCCATCAAGGCCGAAGATGCCGGCCTGTCGCTGACAGGTGCTGTGATGGCCTCGGACGCATTTTTTCCGTTCGCCGACAGCATCGAAACCGCCGCCGAGCGCGGCATCCAGGCGGTCATTCAACCCGGCGGCTCCCGGCGCGATGCCGAAGTCATCGAAGCCTGCAACCGCTACGGCATCGCCATGCTGCTGACCGGTCGACGGCACTTTCGCCACTAAAATCCAAAAGCCTCTCGCGAAGGCGCAAAGGGTCGCAAAGGTCGCGCCGACATGCGCGGACGCACTTCACACGATCGCTTCTTGCCTCTGGCAAGCCGCGACCGTATTCCATGCTGCGCTACCGACGGACCAGGCTGAACACAGTCAGTCAGGTTTGGCCGTCGGTGTGGCCCGAATCAGGTTTCGGCTCGCGCTACAATGACGCGATATTCTCAAGACCGGAAAAACACCCATGAAAGTCCTCGTTGTCGGCGGCGGTGGCCGTGAGCATGCGCTGGCCTGGAAACTCGCCCAGTCGGAGCGGGTCAGCGAAGTAATCGTCGCTCCCGGCAATGCCGGAACCGCAATCGAGCCGGGCATGCGCAACGTCGATATTTCAGCCGAGGACATCGACGGCCTGGTTGATCTGGCCAGATCCGAGTCCATTGCCTTGACCGTGGTCGGCCCCGAAGCGCCACTGGCGGCCGGCCTCGTCGATCGCTTCAAGGCCGAGGGTCTGGCGTGCTTTGGCCCCGAAGCGGCGGCCGCGCGTCTGGAGTCATCCAAGGCCTTTGCCAAGGAATTCATGTCGCGCCATAAAATCCCGACCGCGGCATTCGGCGTGGTCGACAGCGTCGAAGCCGGGATGGAGCTGATCGGCGGCATCGGTCTGCCGGTCGTCCTCAAGGCCGACGGCCTGGCGGCCGGCAAAGGGGTGGTGATCTGCGACCAGGAACGGGATGCGCGTAAAACACTGGAACAGATGCTGTCCGGCGAAGCCTTTGGCGCGGCCGGACAGCGGGTCGTCATTGAGGAGTTGCTGCTGGGCGAGGAGGCCAGTTTTATCGTCGTCGCCAGCGGTGCCGAATTCCTGCCGATGGTCTCAAGCCAGGATCACAAGCGGCGCGACGCGGGCGACGGCGGCCCGAACACGGGTGGCATGGGTGCCTACTCGCCGGCACCGGTGGTCGATGAAAAAATTCATCAGCAGATCATCGACGACATCATCCGACCCACGCTCGACGGCCTGGTCGACGATGGCTTTCCATTTTGCGGATTTCTCTACGCCGGAGTGATGCTCACCGCCGACGGGCCGAAAGTGCTGGAATTCAACGTGCGCATGGGTGACCCCGAAACTCAGCCGATCATCATGCGGCTGAAATCCGACCTGGTCGAAATCATCGATCAGGCCTTGAGCGGCAAGCTTGCCGAGGTCAGGCCGCGGTGGGATTCGCGCACGGCGCTGGCAGTGGTGATGGCCGCTGGAGGCTATCCGGAAGGCTATGTCCAGGGGCATCCCATCGTCGGTCTCGACCACAATTTCCCGCCTGAAATCAAGGTCTTTCATGCCGGAACCGCCCTCGATGAGCGGGGCCGGGTGGTCACCAGCGGCGGCCGGGTTCTGGCCCTGTGTGCCCTGGGCGAAACGCCGGCCCGGGCACAGGCCCTGGCCTACCAGTGGATCGCCCAGATCGGCTTTGAAGACGCATTCTATCGCTCGGATATCGGCTTTCGGGCGATTGACCGCGATGGCGGCGTAGTGGGGGTTTTGGCCGCACAACCCGTCTCGCAATAGCCGCGCTTATGGACGTCAGTCACCTTCTGGATTCGCTCAACGAAGCGCAGCGCGACGCGGTCAGCGCCGAGGATAGCCATGTGCTCGTCCTGGCCGGCGCCGGATCGGGCAAGACCCGCGTGCTGGTTCATCGCATCGCCTGGCTGATCCAGGTCCACCACATCAGCCCGATGAGCCTGCTGGCAGTGACCTTCACCAACAAGGCGGCCGGCGAAATGCGCGGCCGGGTCGGCAAGTTGCTCGGTATTCGGCCCGACGGGCTGTGGGTGGGCACGTTTCACGGCATCTGCCACCGCATTCTGCGCATGCACGCGGACGAGGCGGGCCTGTCCGATACCTTCCAGATTCTCGACAGCGAAGATCAGTATCGCCTGATCCGGCGCGTGATTCGCGACATGGAGCTCGACGAGCGCGAATACCCCGCCCGCCAGCTGCAGGGCCTGATCAACCACTACAAGGACGACGGGCGTCGACCGCAGCAGGTCGAGCCGTTCGATGATCTGCACAGCCAGACCCAACTTGCGATCTATCAGGCTTACCAGGATTATTGTGAACGCGCCGGCCTGGTTGATTTTGCCGAGCTTTTGCTGCGCACGCTTGAGTTGCTGCGCGACAACGAAGCGCGTCGGCGCCAGTACCGCGAGCGCTTTGGCCATATTCTGATCGACGAATTTCAGGACACCGGGGAGCTGCAATGGAAAAACATGATTCCTCTTGTGGAAGAAACCTTGGGCCATGGGCACTTCAATATGGTGGTGGGAGATGCCAAACAGAGTATTTATCGCTGGCGGGGCGGCAAGGCGGAACAACTGATCATTCTGCCCGAACTCGATCCCGATGACCCGGAAATATCAGAAGACACCCGCCGAACCTTTCGCCACAATGGTCGGTCCTTTCCGCTGGACAAAAATTTCCGCAGCCACGAAAAAATCGTGGAATTCAACAACGCATTTATTCCCAACTTGGGGGCCAACATCCTAAGCTCTGAAATCTACAGAGCTGAATATTCTTCGAAAAATGTAGAACAGAAATACAACCATAAAAAAGGGGGTCTGGTGGAGGTGAGATTCCTCGGCAAAAACCCCGAATGGGACGGGTATATGGAAGCCTTGATGGAACAGATTCAAGAGGCCCGTAACGCGGGTTTTCATTGGGGCGACATGGCCATTCTGGTACGGGGTTCAAAAGAAGGGGGCAACATTGCTTCCACACTCTCGAAAGCGGGAATTTCCTTCACTACCGCCGAAAGCTTCGGAATGGATCAAAGCATCCTGGTTCAAGCCATGATCGGACTGATGCGCCTGAGCATCGAGCCCGAACACGAGCCATCAAAGATCCGTGTCATGCGCGTCCTTTGCCATCTCCACGACCGGCCCTATAGCCCAAACGAATTTTTATAC